>NZ_VTFT01000009.1 GCF_008244685.1 Luteimonas viscosa | reverse complement strand
GCCGTGGCGTTGAACCCCGACGCCGTGCTCCAGCTGCCCACCGAGGTGCTGTTGAACCCGGACGCCTGCGCGCGTCCGCCCACCGCCGTGGCGTAGTCGTCCGAAGCCGTCGCCAGGGCGCCGAACGCCGAGGACTCGCTGCCCGAGGCCACGCTCTCGGCACCGGCCGCCGTGGCCAGCTCGCCCGTGGCTTCGGCGAACGCGCCCACCGCGGTCGCTTCCACCCCGCTCGCCGTCGACAGCGCTCCGGTCGCCGTGGCGCCTTCGCCGGTGGCCATCGCCGCCGCGCCGCTCGCGCTCGCCGCGAACCCTTCGGCCAGGCTCTCGCTGCCCACCGCCATCGCGTACTCGCCCAGCGCCGTCGACGAAGCGCCCACCGCCAGCGCGCTGGCCTGGTCGGCCACCGCGTTGAACCCGATCGCCGTGCTCGCATCGGCCAGTGCGAACGCGCCACTGCCGTAGGCCGAGGCGCCCTCGCCCACCGCCGTGGCCGACTCGCCCGAGGCTGTCGCGTACTCGCCCTCGACATACGCGCCGTTGTCGCTGTCCGCACCGCCGCTCGCCGCGAAGTAGCG
>NZ_VTFT01000008.1 GCF_008244685.1 Luteimonas viscosa | reverse complement strand
GGCGCGGTACGCTCAGCGCGCTGGGCAACTCGAACCCGCCGGCCAGCAGCGACGGCAGTGCGCCCTTCGGCAGCTCGAGCAGCGCCAGGGGATTGCCACGGGCCTCGGCGACGATCCGGTCGCGCACCACGTCGTCGAGGGGGGCGCCGACCGCAGCGGCCAGCAGCGCCCGCGCATCCTTCTGTCCGAGCCCGTCCAGCCGCAGTTCGGGCAAGTCGACGAAGGCGCTGACATCGCGATCGGTCGGGTCGCGCAGCGCGAACACCAACGCGATCCGCTCGGCCACCAGGCGCCGCGCAACGAACCCAAGCACCTGCGCGGACGCCTGGTCCAGCCATTGCGCATCCTCGACAAGGCACAGCAGCGGGCCGTCCTCGGCGACTTCGGCCAACAGGTTGAGGGTCGCCAACCCGACCAGGAACCGGTCCGGTGCAATACCCTCGCGCAAGCCGAACGCCACGCCCAGGGCGGCCTGCTGCGGGTCGGGCAGCGCCCCGGCCCGGTCCAGCAGCGGCGAGCACAACTGGTGCAGGCCCGCGAACGCGAACTGGGTCTCGGACTCCACTCCGGCCGCGTCCTCGGTGCGGAACCCCGATGCCGTCGCGGTGGCACGGGCATGCTCAAGCAGCGCGGTTTTTCCGATGCCTGCTTCCCCGCGGACCACGAGCACACCGCCCTGCCCGCTCTGCGCCCGGGACAGCACCCGCTCGATCGTCGCACGCTCCGTGCGCCGCCCCCGAAGGGACAACCGTGGTGCGCCAGCGCGAGGCCGCATCGAAGTCACGGGTTCAGCTTACGTTGTCACGCCGGTTCCAGTCGATACGATCAGACCAGGCGGGCATGGGGCGCACCGCGTCCGGGGAGA
>NZ_VTFT01000007.1 GCF_008244685.1 Luteimonas viscosa | reverse complement strand
ACGAGCTGGTCGACCAGGCCGGCCGCACCATGGGCGAGATCGTGACCAGCGTGAAGCGGGTGACCGACATCATCGCCGACATCTCGGCCGCCTCGCAGGAGCAGAGCGCGGGCATCGAGCAGGTCAATCAGGCGATCACCCAGATGGACGAGAGCACCCAGCAGAACGCGGCCCTGGTGGAAGAAGCCACGGCCGCGGCGCGCAGCATGGAGCAGCAGGCCGGGCAGCTGGTGCAGACGGTTGCGGTGTTCCGGGTCCAGGACGGGCAGGCGGCGCGCAGCGTTCGCAGCGAACCGGCCCCGGCGGCCTCGAGCGTGGTCGCCCTGCCCAAGCGGGCGCCCGCGGCTGCGCCGCGCGCCAAGCCCGCCGCGCGCAGTCGCGCCAAGGCGGCCCCCGCGGTCGCCGCCGAAGCCGCGGGCGAGTGGCAGGAGTTCTGATCCCCGGCCAGCCGGTGGATCGCGCGAGGGCGGCACGGGCCGCCCTCGCCTTTTTCGCGACTCTCCCTCCCCCGCCCAACATTTTCGGCGGTCGCGGCCGATAACGACGGCAACCCCGCTACCGCAGCCTGGATCCACCCATGTCGAACCTCCTCTCGCGCATCCGGATCTCCCACAAGCTCGGCCTGTTGACCCTGCTCGGCATCCTCGCCGTGCTGGTGGTGATGACCTTCGACCTCATCGGCGAGCGCAAGACCCTGATGGCGGAGAAGGAAGCCGCGACGCGCGACCTGGTGCAGTCGGCGGTCAGCCTGGTCGGCCACTACCACGCACGCGCGGAGCGCGGCGAACTGGGCGAGGACGAGGCCCGGACCGCGGCGATGGCGGCGGTGAAGACGCTGCGCTTCGGCAACGACGACTACTTCTGGATCAACGACATGCAGCCGCGGATGCTGATGCATCCGTTCAAGCCGGAGATGGACGGGACCGACCTGTCGGGCTTCGCCGATCCCAACGGCGTGCACCTGTTCGTCGAGGCGGTGGCGCGGGTCAAGGAGGGGGGCGGCGGCTTCATCCATTACGCCTGGCCCAAGCCGGGGGCGGACGAGCCGGTGGCGAAGGTGTCCTACGTGCAGGAGTTCGCGCCCTGGGGCTGGATCATCGGCTCGGGCATCTACGTCGACGACGTGCAGGCGGCCGTCTGGGCTTCGCTGCGCGCCGCGCTGGCCAAGCTGGCCGTGGTGCTGGCCCTGCTGATCGCCGCTTCGTGGGCACTGGCGCGTTCGATCACGCAGCCGATCGGCCGCGCCGTCGATGGCGCCCGCGCCCTGGCGCAGGGCCGGCTGGACGGCACGCTCGAGGCCCGCGGCACGGACGAGACCGCGCGCCTGCTCGAATCGCTACAGGGCATCCAGCACGTGCTGCAGCGCTTCTCGGGCGCGCAGGCGGAGATCGCCCGCCAGCACGCCGACGGCGCGATGAGCCACCGCATTCCCGCCGCGGACTTCCCCGGCGCCTACGGCACCATGGCCGAGGGCGTGAACGAGCTCGTGCAGTCGCACATCGACACCAACACCGCCACGATCGAGTTCGTCGGCACCTACGCCCGCGGCGACCTGTCGCGCGATTTCGAGCGCCTGCCGGGCGAGAAGGCGAAGATCACCGCCGCGATCGACGCGGTCAAGCAGTCGATGCTCGACACCAACGCCGAGGTCCGGCGGCTGGTCGAGGCGGCCGTGGCCGGCGACTTCTCCCAGCGCGGCGACAGCGCCCGCTTCGAGTTCGCCTATCGCGAGCTGATCGAGAACCTGAACCAGCTGATGTCCAGCGCCG
>NZ_VTFT01000006.1 GCF_008244685.1 Luteimonas viscosa | reverse complement strand
CGCCACTGCCGTAGGCCGAGGCGCCCTCGCCCACCGCCGTGGCCGACTCGCCCGAGGCTGTCGCGTACTCGCCCTCGACATACGCGCCGTTGTCGCTGTCCGCACCGCCGCTCGCCGCGAAGTAGCGCGTATCGCCGGTCACCGCTTCGAGCTGTTCCACGTTCACCGCGTCGGTCGCTTCCGTGCCCGCGGCCACGTTGGCGATCTGGCGCTCGGATCCGGCCGCGCCCACCGAGACCGTGTTGTCGCGGTCGGCCTCGGAGTTCGCACCCAGGGCCACGCTGTTCTCTCCGCTCGCGCCGGCCAGGAAGCCCACCGCGGTGGAGTCCACGCCGCTGCTCGAGGAGCCGCTGCCCAGCGCGGTCGCACCATCGGCCGTCGCATAGGCCAGGGTGCCCAGCGAAGTCGTCTGCACGCCGGTCGCCTCGGCCAGGGTGCCGACGGCGGTCGCGCCGATGTCGGTCGCCCATGCGCCGTTGCCGATCGCGGTCGAGGCCACGCCGCTTGCCTCGGTGGTCTGCAGGATCAGGCCCGGGAACCCGATCAGCAGGTCGCCGTAGTCGGCGATGCCGCCTACCGCCAGGCCGTAGTCTCCGCTCGCCACGCTGCCGTAGCCCACGGCCGTGGCGAAGCCGCCGGTCGCTTCGCTGAACGCGCCCAGCGCGCTCGAGGCATCCGCCGTGGCGCTCGCGCTGTAGCCATAGGCCGAGGCCTGCAACCCGTCGGCCGTGGCCGCCGCGCCGCTGGCGGTGCTGAACGCACCGTTGGCCTGCGCGCCGGCGCCATACGCGCTCGCGCCCACTTCCGATGCCGTCGTGGTCTGGTCCAGCAGTACCTCGCCCGTGTCCGGATCCTCGTAGTACAGGCTCCCGCCCACCGCCGTCGCACCGTCCGCGGTCGCGGTCGCGTTGTAGCCCGATGCCGTCGCGTTCTGGCCTTCGGCATACGCGCCGCTGCCGTAGGCCGACGCACCGTCGCCATAGGCGTTCGCCGCTTCGCCCGACGCCGTCGCATACGCCCCTTCGGCATACGCCCCCACGTCGTCGCTCTGGTCCTCGTCGTTGCCCGTGGCCTGGAAGTACAGGTTGTCCGCCGTCGCCTCCTCCAGCTGGCCCACGTTCACCGCGTCGGTGGCTTCCGTGCCCGCCGCCACGTTCGTGATCTGGCGCTCGTCGCCCTCCGCGCCTACCGAGACCGTGTTGTCACGGTCGGCCACGGCGTTCGCACCCAGGGCCACGCTGTTGTCGGCATCGACGAAGGCATTCGTGCCCAGGGCCACGCCCTCGTCGCCGAACACCGTGCTGTAGAAGCCCACTGCGGTGCTGTTGGCGCCGCTGGCCCAGGCCTGCGACCCCAGCGCGGTCGCGGTATCGGCCTGTGCATAGGCGAAGTAGCCCAGCGCGGTGGCGCCCTCGCCGTCGGCCTGCGCCAGGGCGCCGGTCGCGGTGCTGTAGTCGCCCCATGCGCCGGCACCGGCGCCGAACGCGGAAGAGGCGTCGCCCGCGGCCACCGCTTCCACGAAGAAGCCCAGGCCCGGCACCAGGTCGGCAAGGCCGCCGACCGCGGTGCTGCCGACGCCACTCGCGGTCGCGTTCACGCCCACGGCAGTCGAATAGGTGTTGGCGGCAGCGCTGCCATAACCCAGAGCCGTGGCACCGGTACCGCCGGCGTTGCTGAAGCTGCCTGCGGCGGTGGTGTAGTCACCCGAAGCGGTGCTGCTGTAGCCCGAGGCGCTCGACTGCAACCCGTCGGCCGTGGCCGCCGCGCCGCTGGCGGTACTGAACGCACCGTTGGCCTGCGCGCCGGCGCCATACGCGCTCGCGCCCACTTCCGATGCCGTCGTGGTCTGGTCCAGCAGCACCTCG
>NZ_VTFT01000005.1 GCF_008244685.1 Luteimonas viscosa | reverse complement strand
GAAGGGACAACCGTGGTGCGCCAGCGCGAGGCCGCATCGAAGTCACGGGTTCAGCTTACGTTGTCACGCCGGTTCCAGTCGATACGATCAGACCAGGCGGGCATGGGGCGCACCGCGTCCGGGGAGATATCTGCGCGTTGCTCGAGCGCTCGCCGGCCACGCTGTCCGGCGCTGTTCGAGTCGACGTCAACCGTCAGGTTCGGAACAGTGAAGGCCGGCGGGCACCTAAGGGGCTTTCACCGACGCGAACGTTCCGCCATCGGCGCGATCCTGACGACATTGCAGTCACCTGCTACGGCCGGGTCAAGAGGTGAGCACGCCGTTCTCGTCCAAACCCCTGGCAAGGAAGAAGTCCCGGGACTCGAACGCCGTTGCAACGATACCGCGCTGCGTACGTTCCTAGGCTCGACCCACGACCAGGCCGGCCCGGCCACCATCGACCTATCGAGACATCCAAGACAAGGAGCGACCAATGATGGATCTCACTGCCCCGACCCTTGCGGAGGATCTTCTGCTTGTGCTGTTCCAGCCCGACTCCGGCGCCATCGCAGGCGAGAACACCCTGCACTACGTGCTGGCCGGGGCCGTGCTGGCAGAACTCACCTTCAATGAAAGCGTGGCGACCACAACAACCCGGGCCGGCTCCGCAATTGTGGAAGCAGAAGGCACGGCCCCGTCGGACGAGATCCTGCGCTCGGCGTGGGACTATGCCGCGGACACGCCGCGCGTGGTACAGGCCATGCTCGTCGCGATCGGACCGGCACTACGGCAGCCACTTCTGGAGCGTCTCATTGCGCGAGGCGACATCCGTGAGGAGAACGGCAAAGTGCTCGGCATGCTCAAGACAACGACCCTCAAGGACGGAGAAAGCGGACGCAGGTCCGGCCTCATCGGAGAGGTCCGCAACGTTCTTGTGGACGGTGTGGGACCGACGCCCCGTGTCGCTGCATTGGCAGCACTGATATGGGGAAGCGGCACGCTCCATCAGCTCGACCCCGAGATCCCCTGGAGCCCGGCTGTCATCACGCGTGCACAGGAACTCGAACGTGGAAACTGGAGCGCCGAGGGCGCCACCCAGGCGGTCGCGCGCGCTACGGCCGAGATGATCGGCATCATTGCAGCCTCCGTGCCCCCTCAGAACAAGGAGCTTGGCTAACGCCCCGCAACCGCCGCACACACGAGACGTGGTCCGTCGACGCTCGCCCCCGGGGGCTACTCGAACGGGCAGCTGTGTCCCCCAATGCGATCGGGAGGCATCTGCCAGGCCCAATCCACGTTTTCCGCGGCGTTCCGGACACACCTTCACAGCAGCGCGGTGAAGACCGGCGGCGAGACAGGGACTTCAACCGATGCGAACGTTCCGCCACCTGCGCGATCCTGACTCACGATCACCGTTTCACGGCGGTTGAGATCCTTCCAGGTCATCCGGCGCACGCAAGGCCACCTGCCACGCACTATCCCCCATGACCGATTCAATGACTCCCAATGTCGAAACGGCCCGCTCGGCAGAGCACATCGGTGCACCTGTCGACTACAGGCAAAACCCCGCCGACGTCGCGGTATTGTTGAACGAAGCCAAAGCCGCTCTGCAATCCGATCGTGAACTCGCGAGAACCTGTGTCGCGCGCGCACTCGATCTGCTGCACGAAGACCCTGTTCCCGAATCCGGTCCGTCCGCGTGCTCCTACGGCGGGTTGGCCGATTGGCAGGTCCGTCGTACGGTCGCATACATCGAGGCGCATCTGGATTCACCGATCCGGGTGAAGGACCTCGCCGCGCTCACTCGTCTCAGCGCGAGCCATTTCTCGCGTGCATTCAAACGAAGCTTCGGCCAGGCGCCGATGACTTATGTCTCCCGCAAGAGAGTGCAGTTCGCACAGCGGCTGCTGCTGACGACGGAGGACTCGATGTGTCAGATTGCGCTGGCGTGCGGGATGTACGATCAGGCGCACCTGACTCGCGTGTTCCGTCGCCTCGTCGGCGACAGCCCCACGGCCTGGCGACGGCGACACGCCGCCGGGCCTCCGCCGCCCCCGGCCACGTTTCGTCACGCATTTCGGTGAGCCGGAGAGGCCGCGGGCAGACAGCCGGGTGCGGGTTCGCGGTCGACGACGGAAGCACCGTCCAGATCGCCCACCGGAGCGGGGACGGGCACCTGTGGTTCGCGACCAGCGGCAGCGAGGCCTTCGTGGATCCATGTGCTTCGGTCGTGTCCAAGCTCGCCATCATGGGGCGATTGGTCTCGAGTATCGAAACACGGGCCGATGGTTCCCGATCGAAGAACGCTCCCTACGATGCTTTCGTACAAATCACCGTACTAAAAGGCAATCACCCTGGCGCCCAGGCGGTCGACACTGGAGGCCAAGGAGAATGACGTTCTCTCCTTCCCCCCATCCGTGAGGAGACCAATCGCATGACCACGACGCCCGGCGCCGCCACTTTCCGCAATGGACTTTCTTCGCTTCTCCGCCCCGAAGACTCGGTGCTGGTCCTGATCGACCACCAGCCCTACCAGCTCAGCAATCTCAACAGCCACGATCCGCACATGGCCGTCAACAATGCGGCGGGCCTGGCCAAGGCGGCCAAAGTCTTCGGCGTCCCCACCGTCCTGACCAGCGTGGTCGAGGACCGGGGCGGCAAGATCTTTCCGCAGATCACCGAGGTGTTCCCCGGCCAGAAAGTGATCGACCGCACCTTCATCAACACATGGGAAGACAGGAAGGTGGTGGACATCGTGAAGGCGACAGGCCGGAAGCAACTGGTCCTCGCTGGCCTGTGGACCGAGATCTGCGTGGCGATGCCGGCGATCCAGGCCGCGGGCGAAGGCTGGGACGTGACCGTGGTGACCGATGCTTCGGGGGCGACGTCGGTCGAGGCCCACGAGGTGGCGATCCAGCGCATGGCCGCGGCCGGCGTCAACCTCATGACCTGGCTGGCGCTGGCGTCCGAATGGCAGCGAGACTGGGCGCGCAGCGAAACCGCGATGGCCCTGAACGATGTGGTGCTCCAGCACGCGGCCGGCAGCGGCATCGCGTACCTGTGGGAGCAGCAACTGCTCAACACACCGGTGCCGTCCAAGGGCTGACCATTCGTCAAGATGGCGGAGCCTCTTCGGGCACCGCCATCCATCGCAGGCGGCGCCCTCCGCGGCCCACGATCCCGACAGGTGCGGTCCGCGATCGAATGATCGCGCGCCGCGGTCATGCAACCGGAAGCAGAGCGCATGCACTGCTTCGATCGGCAACCCGGCGCGCACCGGCATTCGATGGAGTCCTTTCGGCTCCAACACCGCACAGAGAGGGACATGGCAATGTCGCTGGACCGCTTTCCCGTCGGACTGGAAATGGATGTCTCCTATCCCGAGTTCCAGGTCAGCCTGACCCTGCTGTCCACGACGCGACTGAAGTTCGAGATCAAGGAAGGGCCGCTGGCCCGGACCGAGGTCGTCGACATCCACGTCCTTCCGCTCGGCAACAGCCTGTTCGCCGTCAGCTGGCAGGAAAAAGACGGCGCGACCGTCGCCAACATCCAGGACTACGATCGGTGCCTGGTCCATTCCTTCGCAACGCTGCCCGACGGCACGCTCCTGCGGATGACCGGAACCTTCGCGATCACAAGGCCTTCGGATGTCGCCTTCGACGATCGCCCCCGGCGCAACAAGGCGCTGGTTCTGGAGGCGATGACCGCCCTGTTCCAGCGCCGCGATGCATCGGCCGTCGAACGTCTCTACGCGCGCGATTATATTCAGCACAACCCCGGCATTCCGCAGGGCCGCGCCGCGTTGCAGGCGCTGGTGGCAGGCCTGTCCGAAGCCGTGCACTACGAGCCCGGTCTGGTCATTGCCGAAGGCGATTTGGTCGCCATCCACGGCCGTATCCACGGCTGGGCGGACAGACCGCAGGTAGTGATCGATCTGTTCCGGATCGAGGGCGGCAAGCTCGCCGAGCACTGGGACGTATTGCAGGACGAAGTGCCCGCTTCCGGCGCCCGGGCCGGCATCCCAATGTTCGATCCCGGTGAGGGCTCGCGCTTCCAATGAGGCCTGGGCGTCGCAGACGACCCGTGAACGGAGATACGAAATGGTGGAACTGATCATCGAACAACGGCGCCGCAGCCTCGGTGGCGGCATGGAAGTCGGTCGCGTGCTGCCTTTCCCGAAGCGCCGCATGGTGGGCCCGTACATCTTCTTCGACCATATCGGCCCCGTGGACGTCCCGGCCGGCGTGGATCGCAGGATCGACGTGCGGCCGCATCCGCACATCGGCCTGTCCACGGTGACCTACCTGTTCTCCGGCGAGATCATGCATCGCGACAGCCTGGGATACGAGCAGGCGATCCGCCCGAAGGAGGTCAACTGGATGACCGCCGGGCGCGGCATCACCCACAGCGAGCGATTCGAACACGCACGCGTCCATGGAGATCATCTGCACGGCATCCAGGCCTGGGTCGCGTTGCCGGTCGAGTTCGAGGAAACGGCGCCCAGTTTCTCCCACCACGCCTGCGCCGACCTGCCGCAGTGGAGCGATGGCGGCGTGCACGGGCAGGTCATCGCCGGAAGCGCCTATGGGCTGACTTCAGGGGTCGTCACCCATTCGCCGCAGTTCTACGTGCACCTGGACATGGAGCGCGGTGCAACGACGGAGATTCCGGGCGGCTATCGCGAGCGTGCGGTGTACATCGCAAGCGGCGCGGTCGAGCTGCGTGGCGTCACCTACGGCGCCGGCAAGATGCTGGTCCTGGACGAGCGGCCCGCCTGGATATGGGCACTGGAGCGTTCGTCGGTGATGCTGCTCGGCGGGGACCCGGTCGGCGAGCGATTCCTCTACTGGAATTTCGTGTCCTCCTCCAGGGAAAGGCTAGAGCAGGCCGCGGCGGACTGGAAGGCGGGTCGCATGAAACTGCCCGATGCGGACGATGCCGAGTTCATCCCCTTGCCGGCCGAGCGCCCCGAGCCCGCGCCGGCGATGTCATGAATACCGTCGCAACCCGGGTGGCCATGCCTCAGTCCCCGAAGGCCCTCGAGGCCTGCAGGCAGCCTGGCATGGCGGGGACCATTGCCCGATGCGGGAGGGCCGTTCCCGCACCGGCATCGCATCGAATGAGTTCGGCCGCCCGTACCACCCGCGCAATCGACCGGATTCGGCCTCGACGCTACACCGACCTGCCCAAGTCAGGCAGGAAAGCGACGCCGATCAAGGCATCCACTGAACGAGGAATTGCCATGAACATTCTGATGCGTCCCTTCGTCGCCGCCCTGCTGGCCGTCTTGCTGCTGTCGGGCAGCGTCGCCCAGGCCAACTCATCCGCCAAGGAGACCCCAATGACCGTCAACGCCAACACCATCACCACCCGCGACGGCGTGCAGCTCTACTACAAGGACTGGGGCCCGAAGGACGGCCCGGTCGTCACCTTCAGCCATGGCTGGCCACTGAACTCCGACAGCTGGGAATCGCAGATGCTGTTCCTCGCGGACCATGGCTACCGCGTGGTCGCACACGACCGCCGTGGACACGGGCGCTCCAGCCAGCCCTGGGACGGCAACGACATGGACCACTATGCCGACGATCTTGCGGCGGTGATCGAAGCCCTCGATCTCGAGGACGTGACCCTGGTCGGTTTCTCCACCGGCGGCGGCGAGGTGGCGCGCTACATCGGCCGCCACGGCACCGGGCGGGTGAAGAAGGCGGTGCTGGTGTCCGCGGTGCCGCCGCTGATGCTGCGCACCGACGACAATCCGGGTGGCCTGCCGCTCGAGGTGTTCGACGGGCTGCGTGAAGGCTCGCTCGCCAACCGCTCGAAGCTGTACCTGGACATCGCGTCGGGTCCGTTCTTCGGCTTCAACCGTCCCGGCGCCACGCCCGACCAGGGACTGATCCAGTCGTTCTGGGTGCAAGGCATGCAGGCGGGCCACAAGAATACGTACGACTCGATCGCGGCGTTCTCGGCCACCGACTTCCGCGGCGACCTGGCGAAGTTCGATGTGCCGACCCTGGTCATCCACGGCGGCGACGACCAGATCGTGCCTGTCGACTCGTCCGCCCGCGCCTCCGCCGCGCTGATCAGCGGTGCGCGGCTGATCGTCTACCCCGACGGACCGCATGGGATTGCCGACACGCACAAGGATCGGCTCAACCGCGACCTTCTGCAGTTCCTGCAGGAATGACGAAAGCATGGCCTGACAGGGATGTCGGGCCTCTTCGTGAGCGAATTGCATTTCACGGAGGGCTACCGGATTGAAAGCGATCGACCTTACGAAGTTTGGTGCCCCCGGCAACTTCGAACTGCAGGATGAGGCCGTTCCCGAAGCAGGTATCGGCGAGCTGCTTGTGCGCATGATGGCGACTGCCGTCAACTCCCCCGACGACCGGATTCGCCGCGGTGATCATCCGGAGGATGTGCCCCTTCCGGCCGAGGCCGTTCTGGCCCCCAACCCTGACCAGGCGGGGCCGGTCCCGTCGGAACATCACGGCTTCTCAAGGGTCTTCAGGTCCGGATACCTAAGCATCGGTTTCATGATGCCGCTCGCCCGGCTGGAACATGGCGTGCCAGACATGACCGGCCAGCTGGAACTGGCCACGCGAGTAGATCGACTTGGATTCGCGGCGCTGTGGGCAAGGGACGTGCCACTGTTTGATCCCGGCTTCGGGGACGCCGGCCAGATCTACGATCCCTGGGTCTGGCTGGGCCAGCTGGCGGCGGTGACCCGGGAAATCACCCTTTCCACCGCGGGCATCGTACTGCCGCTGCGGCACCCGCTGCACACGGCCAAGGCGGCCGCCACGCTGGATGCGGTCTCCGACGGCCGCTTCATGCTGGGAGGCGCATCCGGCGACCGGCCCAGCGAATTCCCAGCCTTCAACCGGCGGCATGGGGACCGCAGCACCGACTACCGGGAAGCGGTAACGGTGATCCGGCGCGCCCTGGTTGAGGCCTATCCGGAAATGTCAGGTCCCTTCGGCAACATGAGCGGACTCGACCTGCTGCCCAAGCCCCGCCATGGTGGCGTGCCAATCCTGGCGATCGGCAGTGCCCAGCAATCCCTGCAATGGATCGCCGGGAATCTGGACGGCTGGATGACCTACCCGCGCGATCAGGCGGACCAGAAGCGACGCATCGACCTGTGGAAGCTGGCCTTGGCCGAGAAAGCGCAGGGCGCGTTCAAGCCATTCGGGCAACCGCTGTTCATCGATCTCAGCACCCATCCGGATGCGCCACCGACACCGATATTCCTGGGCTTCCGCCTGGGCCGCAACGCCCTGGTCGACCACCTCGACCAACTGCAGCGCTTGGGCGTGAACCACGTGGCGCTGCAGCTCCTGCACAACCAACGCCCGGCCGACGAGACCGTCGAGGAACTGGCCGAGTACGTGCTGCCGCACTTCTCCACCTCCCGTTGAGCCCTCCACTTTCCGACACGAAGCAGGCATTCCCATGAGCAACGGCATCGAGCACAAGGTCATCCTCATCACCGGCGGGGGCACGGGCCTCGGCGCCGAGACGGCCCGCTTGCTGGCATCGCGTGGCGCGAAGGTCGCCGTGGCTGGGCGACGCAGGGCCAAACTTGAGGAAGTGGTCGCCGACATCGAGGCAAAGGGCGGCACCGCTCGCGCCTACGCACTCGATGTGACCGAGAAAACACGAGTGGAGGCGGTCATTGCCACCGTGGTTGCGGACTTCGGCAGGCTCGACGTGCTGGTCAACAACGCCGGCCTGATGCCGATCCGCCCCATGGCCGAAGTGGACACCGACGAGTGGGACGCGATGATCGACGTGAACCTCAAGGGGACGCTGTACGGCATCGCTGCCGCGCTCCCGCTCTTTCTCGCGCAGGAGAGCGGACACGTAATCAACCTCGGTTCAGTGGCCGGGCTAAAGGTGTTCGCGCCGGGCGGCACCGTGTACTCGGGCACCAAGTTCGCGGTCCGGGCGATCTCGGAAGGCCTGCGCCAGGAAGTCGGCGAGCACGTGCGCGTCACGACGATCGAACCGGGCGCAGTCGATAGTGACCTCAAGTTCAGCACGTCCGGCACCGCCACCGAGACGGTGCTGGACTTCTACAAGAGTGCCATCCCGGCCAGTTCCGTGGCGCGCGCCATTGCCTTCGCGATCGAACAGCCGGATGAGGTGGACGTCAACGAGATCGTCCTGCGTCCAACCAGGCAAGAGTTCTGACTCCTTCCGCTGGAGATAACGAAATGAAAGTACTGATGGTCCTGACCTCGCACGACACCCTGGGCAACACCGGGCGCAAGACCGGCTTCTGGCTGGAAGAATTCGCCGCACCCTACTACAGGTTCAAGGACGCCGGCGCGGAGATCGTGCTGGCTTCGCCCAAGGGCGGGCAGCCGCCACTCGATCCCAAGAGCAACGAGCCGGCCTTCCAGACCGACGACACCCGCCGCTTCGATGCCGATGCGGACGCACAGGCGCAGCTGGCCGCCACCGTGCGGCTGGACAGCGTTTCCCACGCCGACTTCGATACGGTGTTCTATCCGGGCGGGCATGGCCCGATGTGGGATCTAGCCGAAGACAACGATTCGGCAGCGCTGATCGAATCGTTCCTCGGCGCCGGAAAGCCGATCGCGCTGGTGTGCCATGCACCTGGCGTCCTGCGCCACGTCAGGACCCCGGAAGGTCGTCCGCTGGTCCAAGGCAAGAAGGTCACCGGCTTCGCCAACAGCGAAGAAGCGGCCGTCGGGCTGACCGAGGTGGTGCCCTTCCTGGTCGAAGACGAGCTGCAGGCATTGGGCGGGAGCTTTTCGAAGGGCGACGACTGGGCGCCCCATGTGGTCAGGGACGGACTGCTGACCACCGGCCAGAACCCCGCGTCATCGGCCCCCGCCGCAGCGGCCCTGCTGGAGCAGCTTGCTGCACGGGCAAAGCGATGAGTGCCTACGGGGTGCGAATGTACGGCGGGCCGGACGTGTTCGAACATCCTTCGCAGGATGGCGCGCTCTTCCTCCGTCTTCCCGACATGGAACAGTCGCATCGGCGGTTTCCGCCGAGGCAGAGGCGTTGGCGGCCGCCAACGCCTCCGGGTTCGGCTTGGCCGCATACTTCTGCACGCGTGACCTGGCACGCACGTTTCGCGTGTCGCGTGCACTGGAGCGCTGCATGGTCTGTGTACGCACCGGACGGAGCATCATGATGAAAGTCTTTATCGTTGGAATCGCCGGGGAAACCGGGTTTCGCCTGGCACGGATGCTCAAGGACCGCGGCGACGAGGTCGACGGCCTGTACCGGCGGTCGGACCAGGCCCGCAGGCTTGCAGGCATTGGAGTTGCGGCAACCCATGGGGACCTGCTGCACATCCAGGCCAGGCAACTGGCGGAGGCCATGCGCGGCAGCGACGCTATCGTCTTCAGCGCCGGCGCCGGCGGTGAGAGTGACGAGATGACCACGGCAATCGACCGTGACGGCGTGGTCAAGTCGATAGACGCGGCCGGGTTGGCCGGCGTCAAGCGCTTCCTGTTGGTCTCGGTATTCCCGGAGGCCTGGCGGGAGAGGCACATGGACGCCGGCTTCGAGCATTACATGGCAGTCAAGAAGCAGGCCGACATCGCATTGTCCGAAAGCAACCTGGACTGGGTGATCCTTCGCCCCTCTGCCCTGAAGAACGACCCGGGCGTCGGCACGGTCAGCCTGGCTGTTGCACAGATCCACACAGAGGTGCGCCGCGACGATGTTGCGGCGACCCTGGCAGAGCTCGTCCATGCGCCCGCGGTGAGTCGGAAGATCCTCGAGCTTACCGAGGGCGACACGCCGATAGCCGAGGCCGTGGGCGCGCTTGCCTGCACCTGAAGCGGCGCCAGGCCAGCCAGATGAACGGGCCGTGCTGGACGATCCGGAGCCCGGTGCTCCCCCGGCGAGGGCAAGGCCACCGCAAACCTGCACATCCATGAGTTTGAGAACAGGAAATCGCCAGGCCCGGTTGCCGCTCGCGTCCGTGGTGTCAGGGAAGCTGGAGGTCCCTGATCTGCCGGCGCGAGGTGATACCGAGCTTGTGGAAGATGCTGCGCAGGTGGGCTTCGATCGTGCGGGGGCTCAGGAACAGCTGGGTGCCCACTTCCCGGTTCGTCGCCCCCGTGGCGACCAACCGTGCGATATGCAGCTCCTGGGCGGTGAGCGTGTCGGTCGGCTGGGCGTTACGTTTGCGCGGGTTCTCGCCAGCGGCCCGCAGCTCGCCTGCGGCACGTTCGGCGAACGCTGCCGCACCCATATCAGTGAGCAGCTCGTGGGCGGTCCGGAGCTGCTCACGGGCATCCTGGCGACGACCCTCCCGGCGACGCAGCCACTCGCCGTAGACGAGGTGGGCGCGGGCAAGATGGGTGGCCATCCGGCAGCTTCCGAGACGCTTGATCGCCTCGCGATAGTGGTCTTCTGCGCCCGGCCCGGTGGTGGTCAACGCCCGTGAGCGTGCCGCCATACCAAGAGCCCACTGGGTGCCGCTGGCGCTGGCTCGCGAGGCCAGCTGGTCCGCAGCGGCAGCGGCGCGCTCCGGCTGGCCTGCACGAACGGCCGCTTCGACCAGCTCGGGCAGCGCAACGCTGCTGTGCGCCAGTTCGTCATGCTCACACGGCGGCGTCGCGGCGGCCAACGCGGCTTCGTAGTTGCCCAGGCCGTTGTGCAGGTATGCCAGCGAGACCTGGGCAAGACCGACCGTGGCGCCCTCACCTCGCCTCGTCGCGTCCTCGACCATGGTCGCGTAGAGCTCCGACGTTTCCGGCTGCCGGCCGCGCCAGGCAGCCAGTACGAGTCTGGCGTTCGGGAGCGGCGGAGCACCTGTCGCCCGTGTGATCGCGCCCTCCTCCGCCAGCAGCTCAGCGGCGCTGGTGAGCTCGCCGGTGAGCACGAGCACCGAGGCCAGGGCATTGAGCGCAGCGGGGAGCGTGGTCAGCGCGCCAGCTTCGCGTGCGAGTCGGACCGCGCGGTCGGCCAGCACGTAGATCGTCTCGTCGTCCCACAGCATCGCTCCGACATGGCAGGCGAGCCACAGCGAGCGTCGGTTACTGTCATCGGTACCGTCATCGTCATCGCGCAGCGAAGCGAGGACGCGTTGCAGTTGGGGCACGCTCGCTTCGTACCCTTGCGTGAATCTCGTGACCAATCCATCCAGCAGGAGATCGGTCGGCCGCGGCGGCCTGGGCGGTGGAGGCGCATTCCGGGCAGCCTCGGCCGCCTCCAGCAACCCGTGGCCGGGTGCCAGGCGACCGGCGTGGAAGGACGCCTCCAGTGCCTGCAGGTAGGTTTCGCGCGAGAGCGCGCCGTCCAGCGGAGCGAGCGTCCTGGCGGCATCGAGCAGCATTCCCGGCGTCTCGCGGCCGCGCGTCAGGTGGAACGCGATCTGGGCGCGCAGCAACTGGAGGCGGGCGCGTTGCAGCGCATCCAGCGGCCCTGCCTCAGCGGCCGCCAGCAGCGCCGTGGCGGCCTCGGGCGCGCCTGCGTCGTGCTTGGCGTACGCGGCTTCGAGCGCGCGGGTCGCACGGCGGCCTGGTTCAGGCGTCATCATGGCCGCTTGTTCCATGAACGCGGCCGCGGCTGCCAGCCCACCGCGGGCACGGGCGCGTGTGGCCGTGTGCGCCAGTTCCGCAGCGGCTTCCTCGTCGGTGCCCGGTACTGCCTGGGCCCGATGCCAGGCATGCCGATCGGGATCGATCACGGCGTCGGTAACAGCAGCCAACACCCTATGTGCGCGGCGCTGGTCGGGCGGGGTCGCGGCCGCGTAGACCGCTGAGCGCACGAGCGGATGACGGAACCGCACCCGGGTGTCGATCTCCACCAGGCCGGCCGACTCCGCGGGCGCCACGGTCTCGCGAGCAATTCCCAGGTGCGCGGCGGCCCGCCAGAGCAACGCCACGTCACCGGTCGGGTCGGCCGCGGCGACCAGGAGCAGCAACTGCGTCTCGGCAGGCAGGCTGGCC
>NZ_VTFT01000004.1 GCF_008244685.1 Luteimonas viscosa | reverse complement strand
GGTGGCCGTACGGTCGGCGCCGGCGTGGTGGCGAAGATCATCAAGTGATGTGACGGCCCACGCGCGCAAGCGCGTGGCTGCCGGAACATCATCCCGAGCGCAAGCGAGGGATCCAACTAACCGGCCCGGTCCCCACCGGAACCGGACAGGCAAGGGCGAGGCGGCGCAAGCCGCCGTCGCCTTTTACGGAACCAGTGGTCGGGCCGACGGTCGGATCGAAGCATTACGCCAGTAGCTCAATTGGCAGAGCAGCGGTCTCCAAAACCGCAGGTTGGGGGTTCGAGTCCCTCCTGGCGTGCCATCGTAGAGTAGCGAGTCGAGTGAACAGCAGAGTCGAGCAACCCGGAAGCGCGTCCGCCGGTGACATGGTCAAGTACGCACTGGCGTTGCTGCTGGTCGCCGCGGGCGTGTTCGCGTTCTACTGGTTCGAAGGACAGTGGCCCGGTCCGGCGCGGGTCGCGGCGGTGCTCACAGGCGTCGTGGCGGGCGTGGCCGTGTTCATGGCCACCGCCAAGGGCCACCAGACGCGCGAGTTCCTGTCCGAGTCGCGCTTCGAGCTGCGCAAGGTGGTCTGGCCGACGCGCCAGGAAGCGATGCGCATGACCTGGGTGGTGATCGTCGTGGTGATCCTCATCGCGCTGATGCTGGCGGGGTTCGACACGGTCATCCAGTGGCTGGTGAAGTTGTTCCTCGCTCAATGACGGAGAGTACGGACCTGATGGAAGCGCAAGGCGTCAAGCGTTGGTATGTGGTGCACGCCTATTCCGGCTTCGAGAAGTCGGTGGCGCAGGCGCTGCGCGACCGCATCGCCCGCGCGGAGATGCAGGACAAGTTCGGCGACGTGCTGGTGCCGACCGAGGAAGTGGTGGAGATGCGCTCCGGCCAGAAGCGCCGTTCCGAGCGCAAGTTCTTCCCCGGCTACGTGCTGGTGCAGATCACCACCCACGACGACGGCGGCATTCCGCGCATGGACAGCGAGAGCTGGCACCTGGTCAAGGAAACCCCGAAGGTCATGGGCTTCATCGGCGGCACCGCCGACCGCCCGCTGCCGATCCGCGACGAGGAAGCCGCCGCGATCCTGGACCGGGTCCAGGAAGGCGTGGAAAAACCCCGTCCCAAGGTGCTGTTCGAGCCGGGACAGATGGTCCGCGTGGTCGACGGCCCGTTCAACGACTTCAACGGCGTGGTCGAGGAAGTCAACTACGAGAAGAGCCGCCTGCGCGTGGCCGTGCTGATCTTCGGCCGCTCGACCCCGGTCGAACTCGAGTTCGGGCAGGTCGAGAAGGCCTGAGTCCGCGGGGCTGCCATCGGCCCCGAAAACCCGCTATACTAGCCGGCTCCCCGCCCCGGGAAGCCGGGTCGCCCGCTGGCCGCCGAACGCGCGGCCTTTCGCGTGGAAGGGGCAACGCGATGCCGGGACGCGTGATTCTCCCGGCCCGATGGGGAGCCTGAACGGCGCTTGTACCCGGAGAGAGCAGGAAAATGGCTAAGAAAGTCGTCGGTTACATCAAACTGCAGGTCAAGGCCGGGCAGGCGAACCCCTCGCCGCCGGTGGGTCCTGCGCTCGGCCAGCGCGGCCTGAACATCATGGAGTTCTGCAAGGCGTTCAACGCCGCGACCTCCAAGCTCGAGCCCGGTCTGCCGACCCCGGTGATCATCACCGCGTACTCGGACCGCACCTTCACCTTCATCACCAAGAGCACGCCGGCCACGGTGCTGCTGAAGAAGGCGGCCGGCGTCACCTCCGGTTCCAAGCGCCCGAACACCGAGAAGGTGGGCAAGGTCACCCGCGCCCAGCTCGAGGACATCGCCAAGGCGAAGGAACCCGACCTGACCGCGGCCGACCTGGACGCGGCGGTGCGCACCATCGCGGGCTCGGCCCGTTCGATGGGCCTGACGGTGGAGGGCTGAGGACATGGCATTGAACAAGCGACAGAAGGCGATCCAGGCCGCAGTGCAGCCGGGCAAGGCGTATGCGATCGACGAAGCCCTGAAGATCGTCAAGGACCACAGCAAGGCCAAGTTCGTCGAGGCCGTGGACGTTGCCGTCCGCCTCGGCGTCGATGCCAAGAAGTCCGACCAGCAGGTCCGCGGTTCGACCGTGCTGCCGCAGGGCACCGGCAAGAGCGTGCGCGTGGCGGTGTTCGCGCCCGCGGGCGTCAAGGCCGACGAAGCCCTCGCCGCCGGCGCCGATGCCGTGGGCATGGACGACCTGGCCGAGCGCATGCAGGGCGGCGAGCTGAACTACGACGTGGTCATCGCCACGCCGGACGCGATGCGCGTGGTCGGCAAGCTCGGCACCCTGCTCGGGCCGCGCGGCCTGATGCCGAACCCCAAGGTCGGCACCGTGTCCCCGAACCCGGGCGATGCGGTGAAGAACGCCAAGGGCGGCCAGGTCCGCTACCGCACCGACAAGGCCGGCATCATCCACTGCACGATCGGCAAGGCCGACTTCGAGTCCGATCGCCTGAAGGAGAACCTGACGGCGCTGCTGGCGGACCTGGTCAAGGCCAAGCCGGCGACCTCGAAGGGCCAGTACCTGCAGAAGATCTCGGTCAGCTCGACGATGGGCCCCGGCGTCGTCGTGGACCAGTCGTCGTTGAGCTTGAAGTGACGTGACGGCCCGCGCGCCACAGGCGCGCGGCTGCCGGAACGTCATCCCGAGCGTAGCGAGGGATCCGCTCTCCAGAAGGCAGGACGAAAGCAGATTCCTCCCTCCGGTCGGAATGACATCCGAAGGTGTTGGGTCGGATGACAAACGGATAGTTGTACGCCCGAATGGAACGAGATCCCTCGCTTCGCTCGGGACAAGTTTTGAGGGCACCGTCGAAGGCGAAAGCACGACACGGCGCCGTCAAAGACCGCAGGCGCGGTCTTCGATGCAACGGCGACGGGCATGGAAGCTCGGAATGGCACGGAATCGCCGTCGTTGTAGACAAGACCGCTTAATCCCGGACTGCGAAAGCACGAAAGGGCCTGCGTAGATGGTCGCCGACCCTCCGAAGATCGTTCGATTGATTTTTGGAAACGGCCGCCAAACGGAACGCCGCGAGGCGTTCCCCGCATCGACGGACCGGTGCGGCCCATGGCCTGTCCCCGCGTAGATGCGCAGGGATGGAATCGAAGCAAGAGAGGAAGCGCAATGGCTCTGAATCTGAACCAGAAGAAGGAAGTCGTTGCCGAACTGGCCGAGGTCGCCGGCAAGGCGCACTCGCTGGTCGCCGCGGAGTACGCGGGTCTGACGGTCGAGCAGTTGACCGGCTTGCGCAAGAAGGCCCGCGAAGCGGGCGTGTTCCTGAAGGTAGCCAAGAACACGCTGGTCTCGCGCGCGGTGGAGGGTACCGATTACGCCGTCATCCAGGACGACCTGACCGGCCCGCTGCTGTATGCCTTCTCGCAGGAAGACCCCGGCGCCGCCGGCCGCCTCATCAAGGACTTCGCCAAGACCGCCGACAAGCTGAAGCCGCGCCTGGTTTCGCTGGGTGGGCAGAAGTACCCGGGCTCCCACGTGGATGTCCTGGCGTCTCTGCCGACCCGTGAACAGGCCCTGGCGATGCTGGTGGGCCTGATCGCACAGCCGGCCACCATGCTGGCCCGCGTGCTGTCGGAGCCCGCCGTGCAGACCGGCCGCGTGATCAACGCGGTCGGTCAGCAGAAGGCAGCCTGAAGTCCTGAGTTGAGCGCTGTTCGCAACGAACTCGATCCAACGAAACGTTTTCGAATCAATCAATCAAGGTAACGACAATGTCCCTTTCCAACGAAGAAATCCTGGAAGCCATCGGCAGCAAGACCCTCGTCGAGGTGATGGAGCTGGTCAAGGCTTTCGAAGAGAAGTTCGGCGTCTCCGCCGCCGCCCCGGTCGCGATGGCCGCCGGTCCGGCCGCTGCCGCTGCCGCCCCGGCCGAAGAGCAGACCGAGTTCAACGTCGTGCTGAAGTCGGCTGGCGAGAAGAAGGTCGAGGTCATCAAGGTGGTCCGCGCCATCACCGGCCTGGGCCTGAAGGAAGCCAAGGACCTGACCGAAGCCGGCGGTACGGTGAAGGAAGGTGCTTCGAAGGACGACGCCGCGAAGATCAAGAAGGATCTGGAAGCGGCCGGCGCCACCGTCGAAGTCAAGTGACGTAAGGCCCCACGCGCCCGGGCGCGTGGCTGGCCGAACGTCGTCCCCGCGCAGGCGGGGATCCAAAGAGGTAGAGATTGGCCCTCAATCGAGTGCACATCGAAGCAAAGCACGTCCGAATCCCGCATCCGCGGGCATGAGGACGGAAGCCGGGGCTGGGGACGAATGTCCCCGGCCTTCGGTCGTTGTAGGCGGTGATTGGTCATTCGTGATTCGTGATTCGAAAACGGCGCTGTTCCCGGCTTCGCGAATCACCCATTACGAATCCACGAATCACGGCTCCACACAGTTGTCAGTGGACAGTAGCGGGAGAAGGCGTGCTGGTGCCGGCAATACCAGCGACTGCCCAGTGACAACTTTTCGTTTTCCCGGAATCGCGCTTGCGCGATCCCAAGACCGAGGCATCAGCTCCCCATGACGACGTCCCAGCACCAGCAGAATTACTCGTTCACCGAGAAGAAGCGCGTCCGCAAGAACTTCGGCAAGCGCCGCTCGATCCTCGAGGTGCCGTTCCTGCTCGCGATCCAGGTGGATTCCTACCGCGAGTTCCTGCAGGCCGACAAGGATCCGAACAAGCGCGACGACAAGGGCCTGCATGCCGCACTCAAGTCGGTGTTCCCGATCGTCAGCTACAACGGCTATGCGGCGCTGGAATACGTCGGCTACAAGCTCGGCGACCCGGTGTTCGACGAGCGCGAGTGCCGCCAGCGTGGCATGAGCTACGGCGCACCGCTGCGCGTGACCGTGCGCCTGGTCATCTACGACCGCGAGTCGTCGAACAAGGCGATCAAGTACGTCAAGGAGCAGGAAGTCTACATGGGCGAGATCCCGCTCATGACCGACAACGGCACCTTCATCGTCAACGGCACCGAGCGCGTCATCGTCTCGCAGCTGCACCGGTCGCCTGGCGTGTTCTTCGACCACGACCGCGGCAAGACCCACAGCTCGGGCAAGCTGCTGTTCTCCGCGCGCGTGATCCCCTACCGCGGTTCCTGGCTGGACTTCGAGTTCGACCCCAAGGACGCGCTGTTCACCCGCATCGACCGCCGCCGCAAACTGCCGGTCTCGGTGCTGCTGCGCGCGCTGGGCTACAACAACGAAGAGATGCTCAACGAGTTCTTCGAGATCAACACCTTCCACATCCTGCCCGAGGGCGAGGGCGTGCAGCTGGAGCTGATCCCGGAGCGGCTGCGCGGCGAGACGCTGAACTTCGACCTCGCCGACGGCGAGAAGGTGATCGTCGAGGCCGGCAAGCGCATCACCGCGCGCCACGTCAAGCAGCTTGAGGCCGCCGGCGTCGCCGCGTTGGCCGTGCCGGACGAGTACCTGGTGGGCCGCGTGCTGTCGCACGACGTGGTCGACGCTTCGACCGGCGAGCTGATCGCCTCGGCCAACGACGAGATCAACGACGACACCCTGCAGGCGCTGCGCAAGGCCGGTGTCCATGCCGTCGGCACGATCTGGACCAACGACCTCGACCGTGGCCCGTACCTGTCCAATACCCTGCGCGTGGATGCGACCAAGACCCAGCTCGACGCGCTGGTCGAGATCTACCGCATGATGCGTCCCGGCGAGCCGCCGACCAAGGACGCCGCGCAGAACCTGTTCCACAACCTGTTCTTCGCCTTCGAGCGCTACGACCTGTCGGCCGTGGGCCGGATGAAGTTCAACCGCCGCATCGGCCGCCGCGAGGTGACCGGCGCCCCGGTGCTGTACGACGCCAAGTACTTCGCCGAGCGCAAGGACGAAGAGTCCGCACGCCTGCGCGAACAGTGCGGCGCGATGTCCGACATCCTCGATGTCATCAAGGTGCTGACCGAGATCCGCAACGGCCGCGGCGTGGTCGACGACATCGACCACCTCGGTAATCGTCGCGTGCGTTCCGTCGGCGAGATGGCCGAGAACGTGTTCCGCGTGGGCCTGGTGCGCGTCGAGCGCGCGGTGCGCGAGCGCCTGACCATGGCGGAGGCCGACGGGCTGACCCCGCAGGAACTGATCAACGCCAAGCCGGTCGCGGCCGCGGTCAAGGAGTTCTTCGGCTCCTCGCAGCTGTCGCAGTTCATGGACCAGAACAACCCGCTGTCGGAAGTGACGCACAAGCGCCGCGTGTCCGCGCTCGGTCCGGGCGGCCTGACCCGCGAGCGAGCGGGCTTCGAGGTGCGCGACGTGCACCCGACCCATTACGGCCGCGTCTGCACCATCGAGACCCCGGAAGGTCCGAACATCGGCCTGATCAACTCGCTCGCCGTGTTCGCGCGCACCAACCGCTACGGCTTCCTCGAAACCCCGTACCGCAAGGTCGTGGAAGGCAAGGTCACCGACGAGATCGAGTTCCTCTCGGCGATCGAGGAGAACGAGTTCGTCATCGCCCAGGCCAACGCGACCCAGGACGCCAAGGGCAACCTCGACGCGCAGTTCGTCGCGTGCCGCTTCCAGGGCGAGAACCTGCTCAAGCCGCCGAGCGAGATCCACTACATGGACGTCTCGCCGATGCAGACCGTGTCGGTGGCGGCGGCGCTGGTGCCGTTCCTCGAGCACGACGACGCCAACCGCGCGCTGATGGGCGCCAACATGCAGCGCCAGGCGGTACCGACGCTGCGTGCGCAGAAGCCGCTGGTCGGCACCGGCATCGAGCGTGCGGTGGCGCGCGACTCGGGCGTGACGGTGAACGCGCGCCGCGGCGGCACGGTCGAGCAGATCGATGCCGGCCGCATCGTGGTCAAGGTCAACGAAGCGGAGATCTCGGGCGAGCACGACGCCGGCGTCGACATCTACAACCTGATCAAGTACACGCGTTCGAACCAGAACACCTGCATCAACCAGCGTCCGCTGGTGAACGTGGGCGACGTGATCGCGCGCGGCGACGTGCTGGCCGACGGCCCTTCGACCGACATCGGCGAGCTCGCGCTGGGCCAGAACATGCTGGTCGCGTTCATGCCCTGGAACGGCTACAACTTCGAGGACTCGATCCTGCTCTCCGAGCGGGTGGTCGAGGAGGATCGTTACACCACGATCCACATCGAGGAGCTGACCTGCGTCGCCCGCGACACCAAGCTGGGGCCGGAGGAGATCTCGGCCGACATCCCGAACGTCTCCGAGCAGGCGCTCAACCGCCTCGACGAGAGCGGCGTGGTGTACATCGGCGCCGAGGTGCGCGCCGGCGACATCATGGTCGGCAAGGTCACGCCCAAGGGCGAGAGCCAGCTGACCCCGGAGGAGAAGCTGCTGCGTGCGATCTTCGGCGAGAAGGCGTCCGACGTGAAGGACAGCTCGCTGCGCGTGCCGCCGGGCATGGACGGCACCGTGATCGACGTGCAGGTGTTCACCCGCGACGGCATCGAGAAGGACAAGCGCGCACGCCAGATCGAGGAGTCCGAGATCAAGCGCGTGAAGAAGGACTTCGACGACCAGTTCCGGATCCTCGAGTCCGCGATCTACGCGCGCCTGCGTTCGCAGATCCAGGGCAAGGTCGCCAATGGCGGGCCGGGCCTGAAGAAGGGCGACACCGTCACCTCGCTGGTGCTCGACGGCCTGAAGAAGTCCGACTGGTTCCAGCTGCGGATGAAGGACGAGGACGCGGCCGAGGCGATCGAGCGCGCGCAGAAGCAGATCGAGGCGCACGAGAAGGAATTCGAGAAGCGCTTCGCCGACAAGCGCGGCAAGATCACCCAGGGCGACGACCTCGCCCCGGGCGTGCTGAAGATGGTCAAGGTCTACCTCGCGGTGAAGCGCCGCATCCAGCCGGGCGACAAGATGGCCGGCCGCCACGGCAACAAGGGCGTCGTGTCGACGATCGTCCCGGTCGAGGACATGCCGCACATGGCCAACGGCGAGACCGTCGACATCGTGCTCAACCCGCTGGGCGTGCCGAGCCGCATGAACATCGGCCAGATCCTCGAAACCCACCTCGGGTGGGCGGCCAAGGGTCTCGGCCGCAAGATCGACGCGATGCTGCAGGCACAGGCCAAGGTCGCCGACCTGCGCAAGTTCCTCGACGAGATCTACAACCACGACAAGGACCTGCAGGCGCAGCGTGTCGACCTGAAGCAGTTCAGCGACGAGGAGCTGATCGCGCTGGCGAAGAACCTGGTCGACGGCGTGCCGATGGCGACCCCGGTGTTCGACGGTGCGGCCGAGAGCGAGATCAAGAAGATGCTCGAGCTCGCCGATCTGCCGACCAGCGGCCAGACCCAACTGTTCGACGGCCGCACCGGCGATGCGTTCGAGCGCAAGGTCACGGTGGGCTACATGCACATGCTCAAGCTCAACCACCTGGTCGACGACAAGATGCACGCGCGTTCCACCGGTCCGTACTCGCTGGTCACCCAGCAGCCGCTGGGCGGCAAGGCGCAGTTCGGCGGCCAGCGCTTCGGTGAGATGGAAATGTGGGCGCTGGAAGCCTACGGCGCCGCCTACACCATGCAGGAGATGCTGACGGTGAAGTCCGACGACGTGCAGGGCCGCAACCAGATGTACAAGAACATCGTCGACGGCGAGTACGAGATGGTCGCCGGCATGCCGGAGTCCTTCAACGTCCTGGTCAAGGAAATCCGCTCGCTGGCGATCAACATGGAGTTGGAAGAGCACTGAAGCTCGTGATTGGAGGATTCGTGATTCGTGATTCGAAAGGCCAAGTGTCTCGAATCCGTGTCGCGAATCCGCTTTGACGAATCACCAATCACCAATCACGAATCACGCTCCATCGGAGACACAGACATGAAAGACCTGCTCAACCTGTTCAACCAGCAGCGCCCGGCGCTCGACTTCGACGCGATCAAGATCGCGCTGGCCTCGCCCGACCTGATCCGTTCGTGGTCGTTCGGCGAGGTCAAGAAGCCCGAGACCATCAACTACCGCACCTTCAAGCCCGAGCGCGACGGCCTGTTCTGCGCAGCGATCTTCGGTCCGATCAAGGACTACGAGTGCCTGTGCGGCAAGTACAAGCGCATGAAGCACCGCGGCGTGGTCTGCGAGAAGTGCGGCACGGAAGTGACCCTGGCCAAGGTGCGCCGCGAGCGCATGGGCCACATCGACCTGGCTTCGCCGGTCGCGCACATCTGGTTCCTCAAGTCGCTGCCCTCGCGCATCGGCCTGATGCTCGACATGACCCTGCGCGACATCGAGCGGATCCTCTACTTCGAGGCGTTCGTGGTCACAGAGCCCGGCCTGACGCCGATGGAGCGCGGCCAGCTGCTGACGGAAGAGCAGTACATGCAGGCGCGCCAGGAACACGGCGACGACTTCGACGCCGCGATGGGCGCCGAGGCCGTCTACGACCTGCTGCGCACGATCGACCTGCAGGCCGAGACGGTCAAGCTGAAGGAAGAGATCGCCGCGACCGGCTCCGAAACCAAGCTCAAGCGGCTGACCAAGCGCATCAAGCTGATCGAGGCCTTCGTCGAATCCGGCAACCGTCCCGAGTGGATGGTGATGACGGTGCTGCCGGTGCTGCCGCCGGACCTGCGTCCGCTGGTGCCGCTGGACGGTGGCCGTTTCGCCACCTCCGATCTCAACGACCTGTACCGCCGCGTCATCAACCGCAACAACCGACTGCGCCGCCTGCTCGAACTCAACGCGCCCGACATCATCGTGCGCAACGAGAAGCGCATGCTGCAGGAGTCGGTCGACGCGCTGATGGACAACGGCCGTCGCGGCCGCGCCATCACCGGCACCAACAAGCGCCCGCTCAAGTCGCTCGCCGACATGATCAAGGGCAAGCAGGGCCGCTTCCGCCAGAACCTGCTCGGCAAGCGCGTCGACTACTCGGGCCGTTCGGTCATCGTGGTCGGCCCGACCCTGCGCCTGCACGAGTGCGGCCTGCCGAAGAAGATGGCGCTGGAGCTGTTCAAGCCCTTCATCTTCGCCAAGCTGCAGCGTCGTGGCCTGGCCACGACGATCAAGGCCGCCAAGAAGCTGGTCGAGCGCGAAGAGGCCGAGGTGTGGGACATCCTGGAAGAGGTGATCCGCGAGCACCCGGTGCTGCTCAACCGCGCCCCGACCCTGCACCGCCTGGGCATCCAGGCTTTCGAGCCGGTGCTGATCGAGGGCAAGGCCATCCAGTTGCATCCGCTGGTCTGCACCGCGTTCAACGCCGACTTCGACGGTGACCAGATGGCCGTGCACGTGCCGCTTTCGCTGGAAGCCCAGCTGGAAGCGCGCGCGCTGATGATGTCGACCAACAACATCCTCTCGCCGGCGAACGGCGAGCCGATCATCGTGCCGTCGCAGGACGTGGTGCTCGGCCTGTACTACATGACCCGCGCCCTGGAGAACACCCCGGGCGAGGGCATGGCGTTCGCCAACATCGCCGAGGTCAAGCGCGCCTACGACCACAAGGTCGCCGGCCTGCACGCCAAGGTGAAGGTGCGTATCACCGAGACGGTGATCGACGAGGAAGGCAACCGCGAGAGGAAGACCGCGATCGTGGACACCACGATCGGACGCGCGCTGCTGGCCGAGATCCTGCCGGACGGCCTGCCGTTCGCGCTGGCCAACACCGAGCTGACCAAGAAGAACATCTCGCGCCTGATCAACAGCTGCTACCGCCAGCTCGGCCTGAAGGACACGGTCGTGTTCGCCGACAAGCTGATGTACACCGGCTTCGCGTTCGCGACCCGCGCCGGCGTGTCGATCGGCATCGACGACATGCTGATCCCGCCGGAGAAGAAGGGCATCCTGGCCGAGGCCGAGACCGAGGTGCTGGAGATCCAGCAGCAGTACCAGTCGGGCCTGGTCACCGCCGGCGAGCGCTACAACAAGGTCGTCGACATCTGGTCGCGTACCAACGAGCGCGTCGCCAAGGCGATGATGGAAGCGATCGGCACCGACACCGTCACCAACGCCAAGGGCGAGCGGGTGCCGCAGAAGTCGATGAACTCGATCTACATCATGGCCGACTCCGGCGCCCGTGGTTCGCAGGCGCAGATCCGCCAGCTGGCCGGCATGCGCGGCCTGATGGCCAAGCCGGACGGTTCGATCATCGAGACCCCGATCACCTCGAACTTCCGAGAGGGCCTGAACGTCCAGCAGTACTTCATCTCGACCCACGGCGCGCGAAAGGGCCTCGCGGACACCGCGCTGAAGACCGCCAACTCCGGTTACCTGACCCGTCGCCTGGTCGACGTGGCCCAGGACGTGGTGATCACCGAGGCCGACTGCGGCACGATGGCCGGCCTGACCATGACCCCGATCGTGGAAGGCGGCGACGTGGTCGAGCCGCTGCGCGACCGCGTGCTGGGCCGGGTGGTGGTCGAGGACGTGTTCCTGCCGGGCAACGACGAGGATCCGATCGTCACCCGCAACACCCTGCTCGACGAGGCCTGGGTACAGAAGCTGGAAGACGCCAGCGTTCAGTCGATCAAGGTACGGTCGACGATCACCTGCCAGAGCGGCTTCGGCGTGTGCGCGATGTGCTACGGCCGCGACCTCGGCCGCGGCCACCTGGTCAATCACGGCGAGGCGGTCGGCGTGGTCGCCGCGCAGTCGATCGGCGAGCCCGGCACCCAGCTGACGATGCGCACGTTCCACATCGGCGGCGCGGCCTCGCGTGCGGCGGCGATCGACAACGTCACGGTCAAGACCACCGGCTCGATCAAGTTCAACAACCTCAAGACCGTGCAGCACGCCAGCGGCAACCTGACGGTGGTGTCGCGTTCGGGCGAGCTCTCGGTGCTCGACGGCCACGGTCGCGAGCGCGAGCGCTACAAGCTGCCTTACGGCGCGACCATCACGGTCAAGGACGGCGCGGAGATCAAGGCCGGCCAGACCGTGGCCAACTGGGATCCGCATAACCACCCGATCGTGTCGGAAGTGGCGGGCTCGATGCGCTTCGTCGACTTCGTCGACGGCGTCACCGTGATCGAGAAGACCGACGAACTGACCGGCCTGGCGTCGCGCGAGATCACCGATCCCAAGCGTCGCGGTTCGCAGGGCAAGGACCTGCGCCCGATCGTGCGCATCGTCGACAAGGACGGCAACGACCTCAACATCCCCGGCACCGACCTGCCGGCGCAGTACCTGTTGCCGCCGCGCTCGATCGTGAACCTGCAGGACGGCGCGCCGGTGGGCGTGGGCGACGTGGTCGCCAAGATCCCGCAGGAGGCGTCCAAGACCCGCGACATCACCGGCGGCCTGCCGCGCGTGGCCGACCTGTTCGAGGCGCGCAAGCCCAAGGATCCGGCCGTCCTGGCGGAGAAGTCGGGCGTGGTCAGCTTCGGCAAGGACACCAAGGGCAAGCAGCGCCTGATCATCAAGGGACCCGATGGCGAGGAACACGAGGAGCTGATCCCGAAGTATCGCCAGATCATCGTGTTCGAGGGCGAGCACGTGGAGAAGGGCGAGACCGTGGTGGACGGCGAGCCGAGCCCGCAGGACATCCTGCGCCTGCTGGGCGTCGAGCCGCTGGCGTCCTACCTGACCAAGGAAATCCAGGACGTCTACCGCCTGCAGGGCGTGAAGATCAACGACAAGCACATCGAGGTGATCATTCGCCAGATGCTGCGCAAGGTCGAGATCACCGACCCGGGCGACAGCCGTTACTTGGCTGGCGAGCAGGCCGAGCGCCAGCGCGTCATCGAGGACAACGTCCGGCTGGCCTCGAAGAACGAGCTGCCGATCAAGGCCGATCCGGTCCTGCTGGGCATCACCAAGGCTTCGCTGGCGACCGAGTCGTTCCTGTCCGCGGCCTCGTTCCAGGAGACCACCCGCGTGCTGACCGAGGCGGCCGTCCGCGGCACCCGCGACACGCTGCGCGGCCTCAAGGAGAACGTGATCGTCGGTCGCCTGATCCCCGCCGGCACCGGCCTGGCCTACCACACCCGCCGCCGGAACCGGGCGACCGGCCTGACCGACTCCGAGCTGGAGACGCTCAGCGCCGCCCCGACGGAAGCGGCCGTGGCGGATGCCTCGGCGGTCATGCTCGAGGACACCGCGTCCGCCGAAGGGCAGGGCGAGGAGTCCAGCGCGAGCTGATGCGATACCCCCGGCGGGTCCTGACCGGACCCGCCCAGATCTCGAAATGAGGCGCAGGGAGCGCCTCGTTTTCGGCCCAGGACGGGCGGAGCAGCATTTGGTCCGGCGGCGGGCAACCGCGGCGACGGGACCGGAAGCATGGCTTGCGTTGACGGTCTCCGTCCGCGCGGGCTATACTTTTTCGTCTCGGCAGGTCGGGTGTTCCCGCCTGCCGATGTTTTCACGAGGGCATTCGCCCCGAAACCGAAGAACCTTCGACCGATGGCAACGATCAACCAGCTGGTGCGCAAGCCGCGCAGCCCGGAAGTCTACAAGAGCACCTCGCCCGCGCTGGCAAACTGCCCGCAGCGGCGCGGCGTGTGCACCCGCGTGTACACCACCACCCCCAAGAAGCCGAACTCGGCCCTGCGCAAGGTCGCCAAGGTGCGCCTGACCAACGGCTACGAGGTGATCTCGTACATCGGCGGCGAAGGGCACAACCTGCAGGAGCACAGCGTGGTGCTGATCCGCGGCGGTCGCGTCAAGGACCTCCCGGGCGTGCGCTACCACACCGTGCGCGGCTCGCTCGACGCCGCCGGCGTCGCCAAGCGCAAGCAGGCGCGTTCCAAGTACGGCGCCAAGCGCCCGAAAGCCTGAGGACTAGACAATGTCGCGTAAAGGAAACACCCCGCAGCGTGCAGTGCTGCCCGATCCCAAGCACCACAGCGATACGATCGCGCGCTTCATCAACATGGTCATGAAGAGCGGCAAGAAGTCGGTGGCCGAGAAGATCGTGTATGGCGCCATGGACGTGATCGGCGAGAAGAACGACAACCCGCTCGATCTCGTCGAGAAGGCACTCGGCAACATCTCGCCATCGGTCGAGGTCAAGTCCCGCCGCGTCGGCGGCGCGACCTACCAGGTGCCGGTCGAAGTGCGCCAGTCGCGCCGCATGGCGCTGGCGATGCGCTGGCTGATCGAGTCGGCGCGCAAGCGCGGCGAGAACACCATGCCGCGCAAGCTGGCCGCCGAGCTGATCGACGCGTCCGAGAACCGTGGCGGCGCGATCAAGAAGCGCGAGGAAACGCACCGCATGGCGGATGCGAACAAGGCGTTCGCGCACTACCGCTGGTAATCCCCACCATGGGGGCTTGAGCTTCGGCCCCCGCGGCACCATCTCAGGTGCCACTTCGCGGCCCTGCCGCAAGCGATGCCCAGATGCCGCCGCCAGGCGGCATTCGGCCATTGAAGCGAGTCCTTCGCGACAGTCCCGCGATCCATTGCGCGGACTTCCCACCGCATCGAATCTGAGGCAATCCCGTGGCCCGCACGACCCCCATCGAACGCTACCGCAACTTCGGCATCATGGCGCACATCGACGCCGGCAAGACGACGACGTCGGAGCGCATCCTGTTCTACACCGGCAAGAGCCACAAGATCGGCGAGGTGCACGACGGCGCCGCGACGATGGACTGGATGGAGCAGGAGCAGGAACGCGGCATCACGATCCAGTCGGCGGCCACCACCGCGTTCTGGAAGGGCATGGACAAGTCCATGCAGGAGCACCGCTTCAACATCATCGACACCCCCGGGCACGTCGACTTCACGATCGAGGTCGAGCGTTCGCTGCGCGTGCTCGACGGCGCGGTGTTCGTGCTGTGCGCGGTCGGCGGCGTGCAGCCGCAGTCCGAGACGGTGTGGCGCCAGGCCAACAAGTACCATGTCCCGCGCGTCGCGTTCGTCAACAAGATGGACCGTACCGGCGCCAACTTCGTCAAGGTCCGCGACCAGCTGAAGTCGCGCCTGGGCGCCTACCCGGTGCCGATGCAGGTGCCGATCGGCGCGGAGGAAGGATTCGAGGGCGTGGTCGACCTGATCAAGATGAAGGCGATCCACTGGGACGTCGCCTCGCAGGGCCTGAACTTCGAGTACCGCGAGATCCCGGCCGACCTCAAGGAGCAGGCCGAGGAAGCGCGCGCGTTCATGATCGAGGCCGCGGCCGAGGCCAGCGAGGAGTTGATGAACAAGTACCTCGAGGGCGGCGAGCTCACCGAGGCGGAGATCATCAACGGCCTGCGCGAGCGCACCCTGAAGACCGAGATCGTGCCGATGTTCTGCGGCTCGGCGTTCAAGAACAAGGGCGTGCAGGCGATGCTCGATGGCGTGGTCCACCTGCTGCCGTCGCCGGTCGACGTGCCGGCGGTGAAGGGCCTGGACGTCGACGACGAGACCAAGGAGCTGAGCCGCGAATCCAGCGACAAGGCGCCGTTCTCCGCGCTCGCCTTCAAGATCATGACCGACCCGTTCGTCGGCTCGCTGACGTTCTTCCGCGTCTACTCGGGCACGCTCAACGCCGGCGACCAGGTGCTGAACTCGGTCAAGGGCAAGAAGGAGCGCATCGGCCGCCTGCTGCAGATGCATTCGAACAACCGCGAGGAAATCAAGGAAGTGCTGGCCGGCGACATCGCCGCCGCGGTGGGCCTGAAGGACGTCACCACCGGTGACACCCTGTGCTCGCAGGATTCGCCGATCGTGCTCGAACGCATGACCTTCCCGGAGCCGGTCATCTCGATGGCCGTGGAGCCGAAGACCAAGTCCGACCAGGAGAAGATGGGCCTGGCGCTGGGCCGGCTCGCGCAGGAGGATCCGTCCTTCCGCGTACGCACCGACGAGGAGTCCGGCCAGACGATCATCTCCGGCATGGGCGAGCTGCACCTGGACATCATCGTCGATCGCATGAAGCGTGAGTTCAACGTCGAGGCCAACGTCGGCAAGCCGCAGGTGGCGTATCGCGAGACGATCCGCAAGACGGTGAAGCAGGAGGGCAAGTTCGTCCGCCAGTCGGGCGGCAAGGGCCAGTTCGGCCACGTGTGGCTGGAGATCTCGCCGCAGGAGCCGGGCACCGGCTACGAGTTCGAGAATGCGATCGTGGGCGGCGTCGTGCCGAAGGAGTACATCCCGGCGGTGGACAAGGGCATCCAGGAGGCGCTGGCGAACGGCATCCTCGCCGGCTTCCCGATCGTGGACGTCAAGGTCAAGCTGTTCGACGGCTCCTATCACGAGGTCGACTCGTCGGAAATGGCGTTCAAGATCGCCGGCTCGATGGGCTTCAAGGAAGGCTTCTCCAAGGCCTCGCCGGTGCTGCTCGAGCCGATCATGAAGGTCGAGGTGGTCACGCCCGAGGATTACCTCGGCGACGTGATGGGCGACGTCAGCCGTCGCCGCGGCATCCTGCAGGGCCAGGACGACAGCCCCGCGGGCAAGATCATCAACGCGATGATTCCGCTGGGCGAGATGTTCGGTTACGCCACCCAGCTGCGTTCGATGTCGCAGGGCCGCGCCACCTTCACGATGGAGTTCGACCACTACGCCGAGGCGCCGACCAACATCGCCGAGTCGGTGGTCAAGAAGAAATAAGCCGTGATCGGTGATTCGCGACAGCGAGCATCTCGCGGATCACCAGTTCACGAATCACGAATCTACGAATCACGATCAACGAATCACGAATTTTCGAATCACGGAGTTCCGAAATGGCAAAGGGTAAGTTCGAGCGCACCAAGCCCCACGTGAACGTGGGCACGATCGGCCACGTGGACCACGGCAAGACGACGCTGACGGCGGCGCTGACGAAGATCGGTGCCGAGCGTTTCGGTGGCG
>NZ_VTFT01000003.1 GCF_008244685.1 Luteimonas viscosa | reverse complement strand
TGACGGCCGCCCTCGTCCTTCGACAGCACGTACACCTCGGCCTCGAACTCGGTGTGCGGCTTGATCGAACCGGGCTTGCACAGCACCTGGCCGCGCTCGACCTCGTCGCGCTTGGTGCCGCGCAGCAGCAGGCCCGCGTTGTCGCCCGCCTGGCCCTGGTCGAGCAGCTTGCGGAACATCTCCACGCCCGTCACCGTCGTCTTCTGGGTCGCGCGGATACCGACGATCTCGATCTCCTCGCCCACCTTGATCACGCCACGCTCGATCCGCCCCGTCACCACCGTGCCGCGGCCCGAGATCGAGAACACATCCTCGACCGGCATCAGGAACGGCTTGTCGATGTCGCGCTCGGGCTGCGGGATCCAGGTGTCCAGCGCCTCCACCAGCTTGATGATCGCAGGCACGCCGATCTCCGACTGGTCGCCTTCCAGCGCCTTGAGCGCCGAACCGTGGATGATCGGGGTGTCGTCGCCCGGGAACTCGTACTTGCTCAGCAGCTCGCGGACTTCCATCTCCACCAGTTCCAGCAGCTCGGCGTCGTCCACCATGTCCGCCTTGTTCAGGAAGACCACGATGTACGGCACGCCCACCTGCCGCGCCAGCAGGATGTGCTCGCGCGTCTGCGGCATCGGGCCGTCCGCGGCCGAGCACACCAGGATCGCGCCGTCCATCTGCGCCGCACCCGTGATCATGTTCTTCACGTAGTCGGCGTGGCCCGGGCAATCCACGTGCGCGTAATGCCGGTTCGGGGACTCGTATTCCACGTGCGCGGTCGAGATCGTGATCCCGCGCGCCTTCTCCTCCGGCGCCGCGTCGATCGCGTCGTAGGCCTTGAACTCGCCACCGAAACGCTCGGCACCGATCTTCGTCAGCGCCGCCGTCAGCGTCGTCTTGCCGTGGTCCACGTGGCCGATCGTGCCCACGTTCACGTGGGGCTTGGTGCGCTCGAACTTACCCTTTGCCATGACTGTGACTCTCGCTGACGGTTGGTTTGACTGCTGGTGTAGACGTCCGGCCTGCAACGGCCGGGCTCTTGCGGGGCTGCCCCGCATGGATGGTGCTCACGAATGGAATCGAACCATCGACCTCCTCCTTACCAAGGAGGTGCTCTACCGACTGAGCTACGTGAGCGTGAATCTGTGGAACCTTGGCACGGGAACCGGGCAACAGCGCAATGGAGCGGGAGACGGGAATCGAACCCGCACCATCAGCTTGGAAGGCTGAGGTTCTACCGTTGAACTACTCCCGCGCCGCGTTGGAACCTGGTGCTGCGTGACGGGACTGGTGGAGGGAGGTGGATTCGAACCACCGAAGGCGTAAGCCAGCAGATTTACAGTCTGCCCCCGTTGGCCGCTTGGGTATCCCTCCGGTCGTCGCGCAAACCCGTGAAACAGCCCGTTATTTTGACCACGCGCCGGGTCGCTGTCAACGCGCCTGTCGCGCCGTCCGCCGGATACGCACGCGGGCCGGACGCCTCCCGCCCCGGCGCCTTGGCAGGCCTGGCGCGGGCAGCGCGCTGCTCAGACGTTGAAGCGGAAGTGCAGCACGTCGCCTTCCTGCACCCGGTAATCCTTGCCCTCCAGCCGCAGCCGGCCGGCCTCGCGGGCCCCTGCCTCGCCGCGGTAGCGGATGAAGTCGTCGTAGCCGATGGTCTCGGCGCGGATGAAGCCCTTCTCGAAATCGGTGTGGATGACCGCTGCCGCCTGTGGGGCGGTGGCGCCGGCCTTCACGGTCCAGGCCCGGACCTCCTTCACTCCGGCGGTGAAATAGGTCTGCAGGCCCAGCAGGCGGTAGGCGGCGCGGATCACGCGGTTCAGGCCCGGCTCCTCCAGCCCGTAGCTGGACAGCATCTCGTCGCGGTCGGCGTCCTCGAGCTGGCTCAGCTCCTCCTCGATCGCGGCCGACACCGGCACCACCTCGGCGCCCTCGCCGGCCGCACGGGCGCGCACCGCATCCAGGTGCGGATTGCCCTCGAAGCCGTCCTCGAGCACGTTGGCGATGTACAGCACCGGCTTCATGGTCAGCAGGAACAGTTCGCGCACCAGCGGGCGTTCCTCGTCCGCCAGCGCCACCGAGCGCGCGGGCCTGCCGTCGTCCAGCGCCGCCCGGAGCTTCTGCAGCACCTCGATCCGTGCCTTGGCGTCCTTGTCGCCGCTCTTGGCCACGCGTTCGTAACGGGCGATCGCCTTGTCGACCGAATCCAGGTCGGCCAGCGCCAGTTCGGTGTCGATGGTCTCGATGTCCGCGATCGGGTCGACCCGGTTGGCGACATGGATCACGTCGGGATCATCGAAGCAGCGCACCACGTGCGTGATCGCGTCGACCTCGCGGATGTGCGCCAGGAACTTGTTGCCCAGGCCCTCGCCGCTGGCCGCGCCGGCGACCAGGCCGGCGATGTCGACGAACTCGACCGCGGTCGGCACCACCTTCTCGGGCTTGACGATCTCCGCCAGCGCGCCCAGCCGCGGATCCGGCACCGGGACCACGCCGACGTTCGGCTCGATCGTGCAGAACGGAAAGTTGGCCGCGGCGATGCCCGCCTTGGTCAACGCGTTGAAAAGGGTCGACTTGCCGACGTTCGGCAGGCCGACGATGCCGCATTGGATGCCCATGAGAATCCGGGAGTGGGAATTCGGGATTCGGGATTCGAAAAAGCGCGTGCCTTCCCGAATCCCGAATCCCCAATCCCCTAATCCCTGCTCGTATGCAACCGCTTCATCGCCTCGTTGAAATCGCCGCGGACCGCGAGCGGCAGGACATCGAGCGCGTCGTCGACGGCGCGATCGATCAGGATGTCGTCGTCGGCGCCGGGCCGTCCCAGTACCCACGAGGTGACGCGGTCCTTGTGCCCCGGATGTCCGATCCCGATGCGCAGGCGGTGGAACCGGCCGTGGCCGAGCAGCTTCATCGTGTCGCGCAATCCGTTCTGGCCGCCGTGTCCGCCGTCGAACTTCAACCGGGCGGCGCCGGGCGGCAGGTCGAGCTCGTCGTGAGCCAGCAGCGCCTGCTCCGGCTCGATCTTCCAGTAGCGCAGCGCAGCGGCCACCGACTTGCCGCTGAGATTCATGAAGGTCGCGGGTTTCAGCAGCCACAGCGGGTGACCGGCGAAGTCGATCTTCGCGGTCTCGCCGAACAGCTTGCCCTCGATGCCGAAGCGGCCGCCGGCCTTGCCGGCGAGCGCGTCGACGAAGCGGAACCCGGCATTGTGCCGGGTCCGCGCGTATTCCCGCCCCGGATTGCCGAGGCCGACGATGAGACGCAGTCCTTCCATCAGGGGGTCGTCCGGACCGCGCGACAATGGGCCCCCGTTGGACGCACCGGATCCCGGTCGCGTCCATCAGGAGACCCCTCGCCTGCGGCTCGGGGTGATCTTCGCCTAGGCGAAGATCACTTCTCGTCGTCCTTGGCCACCTTGCTGGCCGGCACGTCAGCGCCAGCCTCGTCGCCCTCGGCGGTTTCCTCGGCAGCTTCGACCCGGGCGTGCCGCGCCACGACCACCGCCACATCGTGCTCCTTGCCCAGCTTGAGCTCGGGAATCTCGACGCCTTCCGGCAGCTTGAGGTCGGACAGGTGCACGGTGGCGCCGAGCTCGAGGGCCGACAGGTCGACCTCGATGAACTCCGGCAGGTCCTTGGGCAGGCACTCCACCACGACTTCGTTGAGCTCGTGGAGCACCACGACCTCGACGGACTTGCCGGCCGGCGAAGTGTCCTCGCCGAGGAAGTGCAGAGGCACCGCGGTGCGCAGCGTCTCCTTTTCGTTCACGCGCTGGAAGTCCAGGTGCATGATCAGCTGCTTGTACGGATGGCGCTGGATGTCGCGCAGCAGCACCTTCTGGATGTCCCCGCCCAGGCTGAGGTCGAGGATCGAGGAATAGAACCACTCGTTCTGGCTGGCCACCCACAACGGCTCGTGGTCGAGCTGGATGTTGACGGGCTTGAGGTCGCCACCGTAGACGATGGCGGGAGTCTTGCCGGCGCGACGAAGGCGGCGGCTCGCACCCTTCCCTTCGTCTTCGCGGCGTTCGACCCTGATTTCGTGCGTCGTTGCCATGTTGTTTCTCTCTAGTGTTGTTGCAATGATCCGCCTCGCGGCGGTTTGGCGACTCTTCCGCGACCAGAAGAGCCGGTGGAACCTGGTGATTCGTGATTCGTGATTCGTAATTGGTGATTGGTGATTGGTAAAAGCAGCTGCTCTTTCGAATCACCAATCACGAATTACCAATTACCAGTCACCAATCACCGCTCTCAATCCAGATACAGCGAACTCACCGACTCCCCGAAGGCGACCCGGCGGATCGTCTCGGCCAGCATCTCGGCGACGCTGAGCTGGCGGATGCGACCGCAGCCGCGGGCAGCCTCCGACAGCGGGATGGTGTCGGTCACCACCAGTTCGTCCAGCTGGGAACGGGTGATGTTGTCGATCGCCGCACCCGACAGCACCGGATGGGTGCAGTAGGCGACGACCTTGTTGGCACCGCTGGCCTTGAGGGCCCCCGCCGCCGCGCACAGCGTGCCCGCGGTGTCGACGATGTCGTCGACCAGCACGCAGGTCTTGCCCTCGACGTCGCCGATGATGTTCATCACCGTGGCGACGTTGGCCTTCGGCCGGCGCTTGTCGATGATCGCGAGGTCCGCGTCGTCGAGGCGCTTGGCGATGGCCCGGGCCCGCACCACGCCGCCGACGTCGGGCGAAACCACGATCAGGTTGTCGGTGCCGTGCGCGCGCCAGATGTCGGCCAGCAGCAGCGGCGAGGCGTACACGTTGTCCACCGGGATGTCGAAGAAGCCCTGGATCTGGTCGGCGTGGAGATCGACCGTCAGCAGTCCGTCGGCGCCGGCCGCGGTGAACATCCGCGCCGCCAGCTTGGCGGTGATCGGCACGCGCGAGGAGCGCATCCGCCGGTCCTGCCGCGCGTAGCCGAAGTACGGCACTACCGCGGTCACCGAGGTCGCCGATGCGCGCTTGAGCGCGTCGATCAGCGCCAGCAGCTCCATCAGGTGCTCGGCCGAGGGCGCATTGGTCGGCTGGATGACGAACACGTCCTGCCGGCGCACGTTCTCCTCGATCTCGACCTGCACCTCGCCGTCTGAAAACGTCGAGACCAGCGCCTTGCCGGGGCGGACCCCGAGCTCGCGACAGACCGCCTTGGCCAGCGGCCTGTTCGCGTTGCCCGAGAAGATCAACAGGTTCCGATCTTCCTTCATTTCCTTGCTACTCCGCTTCGCTCTGACCGCGCGGGTGGGGGAACGTCATTGGCGATTGGTGATTCGTGATTGGAAAGAACAGCAGGGCCGGGACTTCCCGTCCTGACGAATCACCAATCACGAATCACCGATCACGGCTCTTCTGGCAGGGGCGGCAGGATTCGAACCTGCGCATGCCGGGATCAAAACCCGGTGCCTTAACCGCTTGGCGACGCCCCTGTTGCTGGGACGTGACTCGTGACTGGTGATTCGCGACTGGGAAAAGCAACCGCACGCGCCTTCTGTTCTTCCCAATCACCAATCACCAATCACCAATCACGGCTTGTTCGAGCGCATCCAGCAACGGCGAGCGCGCCGCGCCCGCCACCACCCAGGCCCTGAGGCCCGGCGGCAGCGCGGCCAGCGCGGCCTCGGCGGATTCGCGCGTGGCGAACTCGACGAAACAGCCACTACCCGACCCGGTCAATCGCGGCGTGCCGATCCGCGCCAGCGCGACGAACGCCGCCTCGACGGCGGGTTCGCGGCGGCGCAGCACCGGCTCGAACGCATTGCCGAGCCCAGTTCCCGAAACGAAGTCGGATATTGTCGCGGGTGCGGCATTCCTCGTCAATTCAGGGCTTTGGAACAGGGCCGCGGTCGCGACATGGACGCCCGGATCCACGAGCACGTACCAGGCCGGCGGAAGCTCGACCGGCGTGAGCCGTTCGCCCACCCCCTCGGCCCAGGCGTTCGCGCCATGCACGAAGACAGGCACATCGGCGCCCAGCTGCAGGCCCAGCGCGGCGAGCCGGTCCACGCCCATCTCCAGTCCCCAGAGCAGGTCCAGGGCGCGCAGGACGGTCGCAGCGTCGGAAGAGCCGCCACCGAAGCCGGCGCCTGCCGGAATACGCTTTTCGACGGAGATCTCCGCACCTTTCCCGCAGTTCGATTCCGTTTGCAGCAATTTTGCCGCCCGCACGACGAGATCGTCCGCCTCCGCGACGCCGGCCAGTGAGCTGCCCTGGCGGCGGATGGCCGGCTCATCGCGTGTCCGGATGCGTAGGGTGTCGCCCCAGTCCAGCATCCGGAACACGGTCTGCAGCTCGTGGTAGCCGTCTGCGCGCCGGCGCGGGATGCGCAGGAACAGGTTCAGCTTGGCCGGGGCCGGCCAGGACGACCAGCCGTCCGGATCGGGAACGGCCGCCACGGCTCAGTCCGCGGCCGCCGCGCCGCCCTCGCCACCCTCGCCTGGATGCGCGGCACGCCAGGCCGCGAGCGCGGCGTCGTAGGCCTGCGCATAGGCCTCGGCCTGGCGTTTGAGTTGCAGGTGGCGCTCGCCGAGCACCACGTCGCCGGTGCCGTCGATGATCCGCATGTCGATCCCGTGCGCGGCCGCGTCCCCGCGCCCGTGGCCGTAGCCGGGGGCCAGGCAGGCGAAGCCGCAGACGCCGACCGGGCGCAGGTCGCCGGCCTCGACCCATGCCACCATGTCGGCCGCGGGATCGTCGAGCCGCAGCGCCTGCAGGCCAAGCTCGAGCTGCACGTCCGGTGCCGCCGCATCGTCGGTCGGCGAGGAACCGGCCTGCCGCGGCACCACGGTCCAGCCATCGACCACCAGCTTCACCCGCGCCTCGTCCCGGCTCGCCTCGATCCGCTTCGGCAGCGCAGGCTGGCCGGCTCCGGCCTCGTACCAGTCGCGGTACTCGATCCGCCAACCACCCTGTTCCAGGCGGATGGGAAGGTCACCCGCTCCATGTTCCAGCCGCGCCGGGCCATGGGCCCCGGCCGGCGCGGGGACGCCGCGGACCCAGTCGACCATCGCACGCACCGGGATGTCCCAGCCGGTCGCCTCGAACAGCAGCGCTTCCACCTCCCTGCCCTCGCGGGGGCCGCCCTCGATGCCCTCCAGCCGTGCCGCGCCGGCATCGCCGCTCAGCCGCCAGCCCTGTCGGGTCACCGGTGCGGCCAGCGCGATGTCGTAGTGCCCGCCGCGCTGGGTCCAGTCGAGCCGCCCACTGCCGCCTTGGCGCCCACTGGAGATCGCGACCCGCCCTTCCAGCGCCCAGTCCCCGATCGCGGCACGCTGCGCGTCCGCACGCGCCGCCTGCTCGCGATCGACCGGCACCGGCGCCCGGGTCGGCTGCGAGGCGCAGGCAGCGAGCAATGCCGCGGCCACCGCCGCCAGCGCATGGAGGCGCAGCCGGCTCATGCGCCGGTCTTCTCGAGCGCCCGCTGCAGCGAGCGGTTCTCGGGGTCGAGCCGGCGCGCGTCGTCGAAGTACCTGCGCGCCTCGTCCCTGCGGTCCATCACCCACAGCACCTCGGCGATGTGCGCGGCGATCTCGGCGTCCTTCTGCAGGGTGTAGGCGCGGCGCAGTTCCACCAGCGCCTCGTCGAGGCGGCCTAGGCGGTACAGCACCCAGCCGTAGCTGTCGATGATCGCGGCATTGCCCGGCTCGGCGACGCGTGCGCGGTCGATCAGTTCCAGCGCTTCCCGGTAGCGTTCGGTGCGATCGGCCAGGGTGTAGCCCAGCGCGTTGAGCGCGGCGACGTTCTCGGGGTCGGCGACCAGGATCGTGCGCAGGTCGGCCTCGGCGCGCGGGATGTCGTCGCGGCGTTCCCACATGAGCGCACGCGCATACAGCAGCGAGGGTTCGTCCGGCCAGTCGGCCAGGCCGCGCGTATAGGCGTCGTTCTCGGCGTCGAAGTCCTCGTCCCTGGCGCGCAGTTCACCCTCGACCAGGTAGGCGGCGCGACGCGCGTCCTCGTTGATCGCGCCATCCGCCTGCAACTGCCGCAGCGCTTCGAAGGCCTCCTCGCGGCGTCCCAGATCGTGCAGGGCGTTGGTCGCCTGCAGTCGCGCCTGCAGCCGCGCCTCGCCGCCGGGAACGCTCTCGTACCACTCCAGCGCCTCGGCGTGGCGATCGAGGAACCCGGCGACCTGCCCCAGCAGCAGTCGCAGCGAGGGATCGGGATCGCCGGCGTCGCGGCGCAGTTCGTCATACAGACGCGTCAGCGCGTCCTCGTCTTCGGCCTTGGCCAGCAGCGACGCACGCAGGGCCTGGATGCGGCGGTCCTGGGGGCCCCTGGCCAGCAGCTGTTCCGCAACCGCGGGATCGCCCAGGGCGTCGTATTCGGCGGCCATGGCCAGGCGCAGTTCGGGCACGATCAGGGCCGCGTCGCCTGCATCCTGCAACGCGGCGCGCGCTCCGGCGAGGTCTCCGGTCTCCCGCAGCCGGGAGGCACGCAGCAGGGCCACGCGCGGCTCGCCGGGGTAGCGCTCCACGATGTGCGCGATCACCTGGCGCGCGAGGTCGTCCTGGTCGAGCCGCTGCGCCAGGTCGCCGAACGCGAGCCACACCGGCAGCGCGTCGGGCACCGCGCCGGCCTCGAACAGACGGCGCATCATCTTCGCCGAGGTCTCCGGCTCGCGCGGACCGGTGGCGATCACCGACAGCGCGTGCCGCCAGCCGGCGGGATCCGGATCCAGCATCAGCGCCCGCAACTGGCGGGCCGCCAGCCGCTCCTTCCCCGCGCGCAATGCCAGCGTGGCCTCGGCCGCGCGCATCGACATCGAGGCCGGTGCGCGCTGGCGCCAGAGTGCGAGGGCGGCCGCGGCGGCGCGGTCGTCCTGGCCCAGCAGGGCGATGCGGGTCGCGCGTTCGGCCAGGCCGGCATCGCCGTCGCCGGCGGCGCGCGCGGCGTCGAGGTACCAGCCGGCGGCTTCGTCAAGGCGCCCGGCCTGCAGGGCATACTCGCCCGCCAGGGTCGCGCCGAGCACGTCGTCGCGCAGCGCATCCCGAGCGGAATCGGGAGCCGCGATCGACAGGACCGGCAGCGCCAGCAACAGGGCCGACAGGGCGATCCGGCATGCGGAGTTCGGAAAAACGGGCATCGACGTCGGCCGGGCCTTAAAATGGTGGCTTCTCGACCCGAAAGCTTATCGCAAGCGCCTGAACGGCAAACGCCGGCGGGCCCGCCAGCCAAGCGCATGACCCTCTACGCCCTCGGCATCAACCACCAGACCGCGCCGGTCGCCTTGCGCGAGCGCGTGGCGTTCGCAGACGCCGCCGTGCCGGCGGCGCTGGCGCAACTGCGCGAGCTGCCGGGCGTGCGCGAGGTGGCGCTGCTGTCGACCTGCAACCGCACCGAACTGTATGCGCTGGCCGACGGCGACGGGCGACGGCTCGCCGACTGGCTGGCCACCCATCCCGGACAGGGCGACCTCCACGCCTACCTCTACCGCCACGCCGGCGACGACGCCGTGCGGCACCTGTTCCGGGTCGCCTGCGGGCTGGACTCGCTGGTGCTCGGCGAACCGCAGATCCTGGGCCAGGTGAAGCAGGCGTGGGCGATGGCGCGCGGCGCCGGCACCCTCGGCGGCGAACTCGACCGGTTGTTCCAGCATGCGTTCGTCACCGCCAAGCGCGCGCGCACCGAGACCCGGATCGGCACCAGTCCGGTGTCCGTGGCATCGCTGGCGGTACGCCTGGCGCAGCAGTCGTTCGCGCGGCCGGCCGACTCGGTGGTGCTGCTGGTCGGGGCCGGCGAAACCATCGAACTGACCGCCCGCCACCTGGCGCAGGCGAAGGTGAAGCGGCTGCTGGTCGCCAACCGCACCTACCAGCATGCGCAGGAACTGGCGGCGCGCCACGGCGCGGTGGCGCTGCCGCTGGACGAGCTGGAGCGGCACCTGTTCCTCGCCGACATCGTGTTCTCCGCCACCGCCAGCCAGTCGCCGATCCTGACCCGGCCGCAGATCTCGCAGGCGCTGTCGCTGCGCAAGCGGCGGCCGATGCTGCTGATGGACCTGGCGGTGCCGCGCGACATTGCCGCCGACGTCGCCGAACTGGACGACGCCTTCGTCTACACCGTCGACGACCTCGACCGGGTGGTCGAGCACAACCGCCGCAGCCGCAGCGACGCGGCGCAGGATGCCGAGGCGATCATCGACCTGCAGGTGTCGCGCTACGTCGAGGCGCTGGCGTTCGGCGCCCGCAACGAACCGCTCAAGCGCCTGCGCGCGCACGGCGATGCCACCCGCGCCGAACTGGTGGCGCGCGCGAAGCAGCAGATCGCGACCGGGCAGGATCCGGCGGCGGTGCTCGAACAGCTCGCCCACACCCTCACCAACCGCCTGCTGCACGCCCCCACCGCGGCGATGCGCGAGGCGGTGGCCAGCGGCAACCTCGACTTCCTGCGTTCGTTCGACGACCTGCTGCCCCCTGCCCCACGCGACGCCGATGCTGCCGACCCTGCGCCGTAAGCTGGAAGCGCTGGCCGAACGCCGCGACGAACTCGAACGCCTGCTCGCCGATCCCGGCATCGCCGGCGACCAGTCGCGCTTCCGCGCCCTGTCGCGCGAATTCTCGCGGCTCGCGCCGCTGGCCACCGCGCTCGCCGACGAACGCCGCGCGCGCGAGGACCTGGCCGCCGCCGAGGCGATGCGCTCCGATCCCGAGCTGCGCGAACTCGCGGCCGAGGAAATCGAGGCCGCCAACGCGCGCCTGTCCGCGCTCGACGACACCCTGATGGCGCTGCTGGTGCCGCGCGACGCCCGCGACGACGGCGGCCTCTACCTCGAGATCCGCGCCGGCACCGGCGGCGACGAGGCCGCGATCTTCGCCGGCGACCTGCTGCGCATGTATTCGCGCTACGCCGAGCGCCAGGGCTGGCGGGTGGAGGTCGAATCGGCCAGCCCGGGCGAGCACGGCGGCTTCCGCGAGGTCATCGCCCGTGTCGACGGCGAAGGCGCCTACGCCCGGCTCAAGTTCGAATCCGGCACCCACCGCGTGCAACGCGTGCCCGAGACCGAATCGCAGGGACGCATCCACACCTCGGCCGCCACCGTGGCCATCATCCCGGTGGAAGAGGACGGCGAGCCGGTCGAGATCAATCCCGCCGACCTGCGGGTCGACACCTTCCGCTCCTCCGGCGCCGGCGGCCAGCACGTCAACAAGACGGACTCGGCCATCCGCATCACCCACCTGCCCAGCGGCATCGTGGTCGAGTCGCAGACCGAGCGCTCGCAGCACGCCAACCGCGACAAGGCGATGAAGCGCCTGCGCGCCACGCTGGCCGAAGCCGAGGCCGAGCGCCGCGCCGCCGCCACAGCCGCCAGCCGCAAGCTGCAGGTCGGCAGCGGCGACCGCAGCCAGCGCATCCGCACCTACAACTACCCGCAGGGCCGGATCACCGACCACCGCGTCGAGGGCCTGACCCTGTACGACCTGCCGAACGTGCTCGAGGGCGCCCTCGACGCGCTGGTCGAGCGCCTGTCGCGCGAGCACCAGGCCGACGCGCTGGCGCGGCTGACGGAAGAAGACTGAGCATGGACACGACGATCGCCCGCGCGGTGCCTGCCGACCTCGAGGCGCTGGCCGTCCTGTTCGACGCCTACCGGCAGTTCTACGGCCAGCCGCCGGATCCGGCCCGCGCGCGCGACTGGTTGCGCGCCCGCCTGCGCTTCGGCGAGTCGGTCGTCTTCGTCGCGCGGCATGGCGACGCGGCGGTCGGCTTCGCCCAGCTCTACCCGATGTACTCCTCGGTGCGCACCGCGCGGACATGGATCCTCAACGACCTGTTCGTGGCGCAGTCCGCGCGCCGGCTCGGCATCGCGACGGCGTTGCTCGAAGCATCGGAGGCGTTCGCGCGCGCCGATGGCGCCGCCGCGATCTCGCTCGAAACGCATCGCGACAACGGCCCCGCCCGTGCGGCCTATCGCGCCGCGGGCTGGCAGGAAGACGACACGCAGTGGTATTCGCGGTCGCTCGACTGATCGTTGCCAGGCACCCGGGCGGACCGCCTTTTCGCAGCTGCCGCTCTCATCGACCAGTGGAATGCCTGCGATTCGCACGGCCGGGGCATCCGCCCGCAGCGCCGCTGAAGCCTGCCGCCCGCGCGGCGGATGCCTCGCGGCACCGGCCGCGCCCCGTCCGTCCCCAGACCACCGCCGCCGGACTGCGGTAGGCTGCCGGCATGACCGCTTCCGACATCCATACCCCACTGCGCCTGTGCGTGCTGACCGTGTCCGACTCGCGCACGCCGGCCGAGGATGCATCCGGCGATTACCTCGCTGCCGCGCTCGCGGAGCAGGGCCACCACCTGCACGAGCGCGCATTGCTGCCCGACGACCGCTACGCCATGCGCGCCCTGGTGTCGAAATGGATCGCCGATCCGGCCGTGGACGGCGTGCTGGTCACCGGCGGCACCGGGTTCACCGGCCGCGATTCCACCCCCGAGGCGCTGCTGCCCCTGCTGGACAAGCAGATGCCCGGTTTCGGCGAACTGTTCCGCGCGGTCTCGTTCGAGGAGATCGGCACGTCCGCGCTGCAGTCGCGCGCATTCGCCGGCCTCGCCAACGGCACCTTCCTGTTCGCCCTGCCCGGCTCGACCTCGGCCTGCCGCACCGCCTGGGAGAAGATCATCCGCGCCCAGCTCGACGCGCGTACGCGCCCCTGCAACCTGGCCACGCTGCGCCCGCGGCTCGGGGAGACGGCGTGAGCATCGACCAGACCCTGCGCCTGCTGGCGAAGGCGCGCGGCCTGAGCGTCGCCGACCTCGCCACCGCCATCCCGCGCGCCGGCGTGGCCACGGTCTCGGCCTGGATGCGCGGCGAACGGCAGCCGGGCAAGGACCAGCTCGACGCACTCGCGAAGGCCTTCGGGGTGCCTGCCGGCGCCCTGCTCGCGGAACTGGCCAGCACCTTCGACCCGGCCCGCACCCGTGGCGAGCACGACCTGCTCGTCGCCTACCGCGCACTCGACACCCGCCGCCAGGGCGCCCTGCTCGAAGTGGCGCGGAGCATGGCCGGCATGCGCAAGGGCAAGGCGAAATGAAGCCGCTCAAGCGCAAGGAGTACGAAGCCGCGCTCGAACCGATGCAGGTCGAACTGGTGGCCCTGTCGCGCTGGCTGCAGCACACCGGCCAGCGCCTGCTGGTGTTGTTCGAGGGTCGCGACACCGCCGGCAAGGGCGGCTCGATCGGCGCCATCGCCGACCAGCTCAACCCGCGCCAGTGCCATACGGTGGCCCTGCCCAAGCCGACCGAGCGCGAGAGCACGCAGTGGTACTTCCAGCGCTACGTGCCGCACCTGCCTGCCGCCGGCGAGATCGCGCTGTTCGACCGCAGCTGGTACAACCGCGCCGGCGTGGAGAAGGTGATGGGCTTCGCCACGGATGCCCAGGTCAAGGCGTTCCTCAGGCAGGCACCGGTCTTCGAGAAGCAACTGGTGGAGGACGGCATCCTGCTGTTCAAGTACTGGCTGTGCTGCGACCAGGAACAGCAGGAGGAACGCTTCCAGGAACGCCTGTGCGACCCGCTCAAGCGCTGGAAGCTTTCGCCGGTCGACGTCGAGGCGCGCCGGCGCTACGACGACTACACCCGCGCGCGCGAGGCGATGCTCAAGGCCACGCACACGGCATACGCGCCGTGGACGCTGGTGGATTTCAACGACCAGAAGCGCGGGCGCCTGACCCTGATCCGCGACCTGCTCGACCGCCTGCCCGATACCCGCGTGCCGCCGCCCGACATCGACCTGCCGCCGCTCGAAGGCAAGCCCCTGCGCGAACGCTACGGCATGCTGCGACCGCTGAAGCCGTTCCGGGCCTGAGGACCGGTGCGGGCGCTGCTGCTGGCCCTGCTCTGCTGCGCCTGTGCCGAATCGGCCGCACAGGAAGACGCCGGCGCCGCGACGCCGGTGCCGACACCCGGATCGGACCCCGTCACCGAGATGGATACCGTGCGCGTCGTCGGCGAGCGCCCACCGGTCGATCCTTTCGCCTTCCGCAACCCGGTGGACGTGGACGGCACGGTGTTCTCGCGACACTGGGACGAGCCGCCGAGCATGGAGGAAATCGGCATGCGCGGCGGCATCGTGCAGATCGCCATCAACAAGGGACTGGAGGCGACCGCCGCCGGCATCCGCAAGCTGCCGGGCTGGCGCAACCAGGTGCGTGCGGCGGTCGCGCGCCCACCGCCGCTCGACGAAGTCCAGGCCGCGCGTGCAGCGCGACTGCGTACTGCCGGCACGCCGTAACCGGGATCAGCTCACCTCGAAACCGGTGCCCACGGATGGCGCGTGGGCGAGATCCTCGCGCGAAACGCCGTCCACCCTCGCCAGCGGCGGACCGTCCTCGAGCCATTGCGCCAGCGCCTCGAGCGCCTGCGCCTCCCCCACCGCCAGCACCTCGACGCGACCGTCGGCCAGGTTCTGCGCATGCCCCCGCAGCCCCAGCGCAAGTGCCTGCGTGCGCGTAGCGGCCCGGAAGCACACGCCCTGCACGCGACCGTCGACGAGGAAGCGCGCGGCCGGCATCACGCCTTCCCCGCCTCCTTCTCCGGCTCCTCGGCCGCCGGCGGATCGAGCGCGGGCCCGCCATTGCTGGCGATCGCGGTCTCGATCTCCTTCGCGGTGACCGGTCCGAGGAACTGGCGGGCGACCTTGCCGTCCGGAGCGATCAGGTAAGTCATCGGCAGCCCGCGCGGCGTCTCGAAATCGGCCGGCGGCGCGTACACGTCGATGATCGCGATCGGGTACGCCACCGGATGCTCGGCGAGGAACGACTGCATCGAGGGCACGTCGATCTCCTCGTAGGCCAGGCCGACGACGGTGATGTGCTCGCGCATGGTGTGCAGCGCCGACAGCTCCGGCATCTCCTTCAGGCAGGGCGAGCACCAGGTCGCCCAGAAGTTGACGACCACCCACTTGCCGCGGTGTTCGGCGAGGTCGTACTGGCCGCCGTCGATGGTGGCCACCTGCAGGCCCGGCTCCTCGGGCCTTGGCGCCTGCTCGGCATCCTCCGCCGCATCCGGTTGCGCAGGATCGGCGCCGGTCGTGGCCGGCGTTCCGTCCGCGGGTGGCGAGGCGGGTTCGGCGGGCTGGTCCGCGGCCGGCTGGCAGGCCGCCAGCAGCAGGGCGATGAGGATGACACCAGAGACACGGCGTTTCATGCGGCTTCCCCTTTGCAAGGATAGAGATGGGCGACGTTTCGCTTGAGCAGCGCGCGCAGCGGCAGGCGCAACTCGTCCAGGGCGGCGATCGCGGCGGCACCGAGCGCGTCGTCGCGACACGGCAGCCAGGCTTCCGACACCGGGATGCGCAACTGGCAGGCCTCGTACAGGTCTGCGAGCGTCAGCGTGTCGAGGTCGCGCGCGAGCAGCCATTCCCCGCTCTCGGCGCGCTTGAGCAGGTCGATCTCCGACAACTGCGCCAGGAACTGTTTGAGCTGGTTGTCGGTGAGCATCGGCTCGATGTCCAGCATCTGTTCGGTATGCAGGCCGCGGCCGCCACGCCGCGCCTCGGCGAACCGGCCGAGCAGGCGCAGCAGGCCGTAAAGCTCGTAGCCCTCCGGCAGGCGCATCGCCGCCGGCTGGTAGCGGAACGCGGAGATCGCCGAGGCGAACGAGGCACCGAGCAGGATCGCGACCCACCCCAGGTAGATCCACAGCATCAGGATCGGCAGCGCCGCGAGCGCGCCGTAGATCCGCTGGTAGCTGGTGAAGGTGCCGAGGTAGACGCCGAGCGCCCACTTGATCAGTTCCAGCAGGATCGTCGCCAGCAGCGCTCCGGCGAAGGCGTGGCGCAACGCCACCGACCGGTGCGGCACCACCCGGTAGAGCGCGGTGATCACCATCAGTTCGATCAGGACCGGGGCGACGCGCAGCGCCAGCCCGGACAGCAGCTTGCCCTCGCTGGTGGAGAACACCGGCAGCGCGAACACCCAGGCCGACATCGCCAGCGACGCCGCCGCCAGCAGCGCGCCCAGCGTCAGCACCGTCCAGTAGACCAGGAACCGGCCCAGCTGCGGGCGCGAGGACGGCACCCGCCAGATGTGGTTGAAGGTCGCCTCGATGCTGTTGAGCGTGATCAGCAGCGAGACGATCAGGCCGATCGCGCCGGCCACGGTGATCGTGGTGGCGTCGCCGACCAGCCGCAACAGGGTGTCCTTGACCGTGCTGGCCGCGCTCGGCACGAAGTTCGAGAAGATGTACTCGGTCAGCTGGTCGCGCCATTCCCCGAACACCGGGAATGCCGAAAGCACGCCCAGCACCACGATCGCCAGCGGCACCAGCGCGAAGATGGTGGTGTAGGCCAGCGCGGCCGCCGCCTGGAACAGGCGGTCGTCGAGGAAGCGCCTGGCGAGGAAGCGCGCGAACGTGCCGGCCCGCGCGCGGTCGCGCATGCGGGACTTCCACAGATCGAGCATGGCCATCGGCTGCATCGGCGAAGCGTAGCAAAGCCGGCGGCGCGCATCGGTGAGCGCCGCGCCGAAAGCCTGTCAAAATGACGTCTCGTCCCTGGAGCCGCGCATGCCCGACATCCTGGTGCTGTACTACAGCCGCAACGGCTCGGTCGCGCAGCTGGCGCGGCAGGTCGCGCGCGGCGTCGGCGAAGTCCCGGGCATGGCCGCGCGCCTGCGCACCGTGCCGCCGGTGGCGCCGGTGACCCGGGTCGCCGCCCCGCCCGTCCCGGAGGAAGGCGCGCCCTACGTCGAGCACGCGGACCTGGCCGAATGCGCCGGCCTGTTGCTGGGCAGTCCGACGCGCTTCGGCAACATGGCCGCGCCGCTGAAGCACTTCATCGACGACCTGGGCGCGGAATGGGCCAGCGGCACCCTGGTCGGCAAGCCGGCCGCGGTGTTCACCTCGACCGCGACCCTGCACGGCGGCCAGGAGGCGACCCTGCTGACCATGCTGGTGCCGCTGCTGCACCACGGCTGCGTGATCGCCGGCATCCCCTACACCGAACCGCTGTTGAGCAGCACCCGCAGCGGCGGCACGCCCTATGGCGCCAGCCACGTCGCCGGCCAGGCGGACGACCCGGTGCCGAGCGACGAGGAAGCCACGCTCGCCCGCGCACTGGGGCGACGCATCGCCACGCTCGCCGCGAAGCTCGCCTGATGCTGCGCGTCGAACGCCCACCGCGCCTGCTGCTGTCGGCGACGCTGGCCGCGCTGGCCGCGCTGTACCTGGCATGGTTCCACGGCGATCCGCATTTCGTCGCGGCGATGATGGTGTTCGTGCTGCCACTCGTGCTGCTGCTTGGCGGCGCCCTGCTCGGCAGCCCGAAGGCCGCGTTCTGGGCCGGCGTGCTGGGGCTGCTGCTGTTCTGCCACGGCGTGATGACCGCATGGTCGGAGCCGGGGCAAAGACCGTTCGCGCTGGCCGCGACCGCGTTGTCCGTGCTGCTGGTGTTCGCCTCCAGCTGGCCCGGCTTGCGGGCGCGCTTCGGCCGCAGGCGTTGAATCACCGCGGACGCGCCGCCGCGACATCCAGCACCGGCGCGCCCCCGCGCCGGCAGGGAGGACCGCAATGGAAGAACTGCTGATCGTCACCACCGGTGGCACCATCGACAAGATCTACTTCGACGACAAGTCGGACTACCAGATCGGCGACCCGCAGATCGGGCGCATGCTCGAGGAACTGGGCGTGGCCTTCCGCTATCGCGTGATCCCGATCCTGCGCAAGGATTCGCTGCACCTGGGCGACGCCGACCGCGAACTGGTGCGCGCGACGATCGCCGCGCAGCCGGCGCGGCACGTGCTGGTGACCCACGGCACCGATTCGATGGTGGCGACGGCGCAGGTGCTGGCCTCGATCCCGGGCAAGACCATCGTGCTGACCGGCGCGCTGAGCCCGGCGCGCTTCCGCGGCTCGGATGCGGAGTTCAACATCGGCACCGCGGTCGGCGCAGTGCAGTCGCTGCCGCCCGGGGTCTACATCGCGATGAACGGCCGCATCTGGGATCCGGCGAAGGTGCGCAAGAACGTGGACGCCAACCGCTTCGAACCGATCGACTGAAGGCCCGGCGGGTCAGTCGCCGCGCATTGGCATCGGCCGGATCGGGTCGATGCCCTTCATCCGGTCGACCTCGATGTATTCGACGTCCGGGTCGTCGTCGAACGCCCGCATCAGGGAAATGGCGGCCTGGCGATCGAGCGGACGCTCCGCAGTGAACAGGTCCGCGTCCACCGCCAGTCGCCGCTGCCAGCTCAGTTGCGGCGGCGGCGAGACCGCTGCCGCGGCCGCGGTGCGTTCGAGCCGCGCCGGCACGGCGGCCTTGTCCCGTCCGGGTTCGCTGTCGGCGCGATAGCGGACGATGAAGCGCTGGAATGGCCCTTCACCGGTCAGTTCGAAGGAAGCTGGGGCCACGGGAGGATCTCCGGTTGCGGTCGCGCAGGCGGCAAGCAGCAGGCAGGGCGGCAGCAGGCACCAGGCGAACCATCGGCGCAATCTCCAGCGTGTTGCCTGCATGAGCGGCCTCCGCGAAACGTGTGGGACCGGACTATCGGGTCCGGGCTCCATCTTCCCCGGGCAAGCGGAAGACAGCAAAACCGCATCGTGCCGCAGCTGCCGTTCCAACCGGATGAACGTTGCCGGGCGATGCCCGCCGGGCCCGTGAAGCGGGCGGAAACAAGAGCGGCCCCGGAAACCGGGGCCGCAGGACTGCAATCGCGACGTGGCGCAAGCCACTTCGGTCAGAACGTGATGCTCCAGCGGTTGAGCGTGCCGGTATCCGCCCCGGCGTTGTCCGACACCTGCAGCAGCCAGGTGCCGTTCTTGGGTTCGCTGGACAGGTCGACGGTGTAGGTGGCGTCGATGTCGTCGGCGCTGCCACCGCTCCGGTTGTGCAGCACGTAGCTGCTGCCATCCGGCGCCACCAGGGTGACGATGAGGTCGCCGATCCAGGTGTGGGTGATGTCGACGTACACCTCGGTCTCGGCCGAGGCATTGCCGCTGGCGCCGGAGACGGTGATCGGGCTCTCGATGCCGGCGGGGGTGTTGTCCGGGATCGGGAACGGCGTGTCGTTGCCGTAGGTCTCGCTCAGGCCATGGGTCGCGACCAGGCGCACGCCCGAATACGCGGCGACGCCCTGCAGCAGCACGTAGTAGGTGCCCGGCTCCGGATCGGCGATGACGATGGCCTCGTTGTTGCCCGGGCGGGTCGAACGCCAGTCGTAGGCCTCGGCGGTCGGCACTTCCTCATGGCTGACGTACAACGAGACGTTGCCGGTGCCGGCGTAGGTGCGGAAGCTCAGCGGCCCGGTTCCGTTCTCCGGCACCACCAGACGGTACAGCGTGGCACTGCCGGCGGCGCCGGAGAGCCCGCTTACCGTTTCGCCATTCACCAGGTCGATGGCATCGGGGATGGCCGCCACGTCCACCGTGGCCGAATACGCGTCGGTGTTCGCATCGGCGTCGGTGACCGTCAGGGTCACCTCGTAGCTGCCGTCCGCCGCATAGGTATGCACGGGGTTCTCTTCGGTCGAGGTGTTGCCGTCGCCGAAGTCCCAGGCATGGTCCAGCGTCGCGCCGTCATCGGTCGAGGTGCTGGTGAAGGTGACGCTCAGCTCCTCGGCCGTCCAGGTGAAGCCGGCGACCGGCAGGGTCGGATCGGTCGGGGTCGAATCCAGGCCGTCGATGAACTCCGCGCCCGTGCCCGCCGGGTCGAGCCAGGTGCTCAGGCGCGACGCGTCGGTGCCACCGCCGGTCCAGGAAGTGAAGACGCGGCCGTAGTAGTCGCTGTGGTCGTCGCCGCTGGTGGAGCACGACGCCAGTCCGCCATGCAGCTGGCCGATCACGCGGCCGTCCGGGCTGTACAGCGGCGACCCCGACGAGCCGCCCTCGGTGGTGCCGGGCTGGTTCCAGAACACGTGCAGGTGGTCGGTGCCGGTGGCGAAGTAACCGCTGATCAGCAGCGGGTTGGACGAATGGGTGATGCGCTTCTCGGCCACGCGCGGGTGATGGATGCCGGTCGCGCCGGGGAAGATCATGTCGCGACGGTCCCAGCCGGACCAGTAGAGGTTGAATTCCTCGTCCGCAGGTTCGTCGAGCTCGAGCAGGGTGAAGTCGGAGGCCGAGTAGCTGGCCAGCGGCGTCGCACCGGTCTGGTTCTGGTCGAGGCTGCCGTCGCCGTCGGCGCCGCTCTCCGCGCTGCCGGGCGTGCGGCAGACCGAGTTCTGGTAATTCCAGTACACCACGATGCTGGCCGCGGCGTCGGCGGTGCCCATGCCGCAGTGGTTCGCGGTCAGGAAGTACATCGACTGGTCGTTGGCGGTGTTGTTCACCAGCGAGCCGCTGCAGTAGAAGGTGCCGAAGCGCGAGTACGCGCCGACCGAGCGGATCTGGTCGCGCCACTCGTCGCCCTCGGGACAGACCACGTCGATGTTGCAGCTGCCGGACACGCCCGCGGGCTGCACCATGCCGACGCGCGCCAGCCGGTCGAAGCCGACGTAGTCGTGGTTGACGCTGGTCAGGCGCAGCCTGAGCTCACCCGCCCGCTCCTTCGGCACCACCACCTCGATCACCGCATGGTCGCCCGACACCACCGGCGTCCAGAGCTTGCGGTGCGGCTTGTTGTCGTCGCTGGTGAAGGTGCGGATCAGCTCCTGGCTGGCATTGCGCGACAGCCCGGCCGGATAGACCAGCATGTGCCCGCCCTCGGGCATGACGTACTCGCTGAAGCCGAAGTTCAGCGACAGCGCGTCCTTCGACTGCACGCGCAGGCGCCAGACCAGCCGGTCGCCTACCGCATCCCAGTCGCCCGCGGTGGCGGGCGTGATGTCGACCGCGAGCGGGGCGGCGAACCGCACCGGCGCATTGGTCAGCTTCGCCGAGCGCCGCGCGTCCTCCGCCCGCAGCCTGGCGACATCGACGCCGGGCATGCTGCGTACTTCCACGGTGTGTTCCGCGGGCAGCCGCTCGCTGAAAGCCGCAGGTCGCGCGTCGCCGGGCGCGGCCTGCGCCGCTCCCGCCGCCAGCATGCCCGCGATGATCCAACCGGTGATCAGTTTCATTCCGTCGACTCCTCTTGCGATCGGCTTTCGCCATCAAAAAGAAAGGCGGCACGCCGGTTGCCCGGGGTGCCGCCCCTTTCACCTCATCTTGCGGTGATCCTCGCTTGGTGCATCAGAACGTGATGCTCCAGCTGTTGATGTAGCCGGTGTCGCCACCCGCGTTGTCGTTGACCCGCAGCCGCCAGGTGCCGTTGCGCGGCTCGCTGGACAGGTTGACGGTGTACGTGCCGATGATGTTGTCGGCGCTGCCGCCGCTGCGGTTGTGCAGCACGTACACGCTGCCGTCCGGCGCCACCAGGTCGACCTTCAGGTCGGCGCGGTAGGTGTGGCGGATGTCGACCGCCACCGGCGTGTTGCTCGGTGCGTTGCCGCTGCGACCGGAAACCGCGATCGGGCTTTCGACGGTGCTGTTGTCGCTGATCGGATAGTCGGTGCCGTTGCTGTAGGTCTGCGAGCCGCCGCCACCGCCGGCCGAGTAGGAGCCGGTGAGGGTGACGCCCGAATACGCCGAGTAACCGCGCAGCATGACGTGGTAGGTGCCTGCCTGCGGCGAGGCGAACGAACACGACTCGCTGTTGCCGTTGCGGTAGGGGCGGCAGTCGTAGGCCGACGTGGTCGGAGCCGAGCCGAAGCGCACGTACAGGTCGGCATCGCCGCTGCCGCCGGAGGTGGCGATCACCAGGTTGCTGGCGCCGGCCGGGACATTGATCGTCCAGAACTGCGTGCTTCCCGATGCGCCCGAGATCCCCGTGACCGGCACCCCGTTCTGCAGCACGCTGCCGCCACCGCCGCTGCTCACCGTCACCGATTGCGTGCGGGTGTTGCTGGCGCCGTCGTCGTCGGTGACCGTCAGCGACACGGTGTAGGTACCCGCCGCCGAGTACGTCTTGCTGGGATTGGCCGCGGTCGACGTGGTGCCGTCGCCGAAATTCCAGCTGCGCGAGGCGATGCTGCCGTCGCTGTCGGTGGAGGTGTCGGTGAACTGCACCGTGAGGCCGCTCGCGGACGAGGTGAAGTTCGCGGTCGGCGGATTGTTCACCGGCGGCGTGCCGCCCATCGCCGCGACCACCGCGGCATTCGCATCGACGATGCCGGCGCCGCAGCCGCCGCTGCAGTTGCCTGGCAGCGAGCGCGCGGTGTCCTTGAGGATGGTCTCGACCTGCGCCGGCGTGAGCGGCGTCGGTGCCACCGCCTGCATCAGCGCGACCACGCCCGCCACGTGCGGCGCCGCCATCGAGGTGCCCTGGAACGAGGCGTAGGACTCGGTGGTCGGGGTGGTGCTGCCGGCGTTCACCGTCGACCACACGCCCTCGTTCGGCGTGGCGGTCGAGGTGCAGCCGGTGTTGCTGGCATTGGGCACGCAGGTTTCGCCGCCGGGCGCGGTGACGTCGATCAGGCTGCCGTAGTTGGAATACCAGGCGCGGTTGCCCTGGCGGTCGTTGGCCGCCACCGAGACGATGTTGGCGCAGTTGCCGGGCGAGAAGCCGGAGACGTTGGCGTTGTCGTTGCCGGCGGCGATGACGATCGTGCTGCCGCGGTTGACCGCCGCGTTGATCGCGTTCTGCCACGAGGTCGAACACGCGCCGGAGCCGCCCAGGCTGAGGTTGATCACCTCGGCCGGATTGGCGTTGGCCGGCACTCCGGACACACTTCCGCCCGAAGCCCAGGCGATCGCGTCGATGATGTCCGAATCGTAGCCGCCTCCGCGACCGAGCACGCGCACCGGCACGATCTTCGCGTTGAATGCGACGCCCGCACCGCCGTTGTTGTTGTTGGTGACCGCGGCGACGGTGCCCGCCACGTGGCTGCCGTGCCAGCTCGAGGCGTAGCCGCCGTAGTAGTCGCCCGGGTCGCTGGGATCGCTGTCGCGGCCGTTGCCGTCGCCGGCGACCGATGTGTTGGAGATGAAGTCGTAGCCCGCCAGGCGATTGGCGTTGAGGTCGCTGTGGCTGACGATGCCGGTGTCGAGCACCGCCACCACCACGCCTGTGCCGGTGGACTTGTCCCAGGCAGACGGCAGGTTGAGGCCGCCGGTGGCCTCGTGGTAATGCCACTGCGAGGCGTAGCGAGGATCGTTCGGGGTCAGCAGCGGCTTGTTGATCTTGTCGACTTCGACGTATTCAACGGCCGGGTCGGCCGCGAGCTGGCGCATCAGCGTCTCGGCATCCACGCGGTCGAGCTTGCGATCGACCCGGATCACGTCCGCGCCGATCACCAGGCGCCGCTGGTGGGCGATCCGCGGCGCACCCGTGGTCCGCATCGCCGGCGAGGCGCCGACCAGCGCCTGCGCGGCGGCATCCAGCCCGCGCGCGCGGATCGCGGCGTCGGTCCGTGCCGGGGCCCCCGCCTTGTACTTGACGATGAACTGGTCGAACGCGGTGGCCGACTGCAGGCCATCGAGGTCTGCGCGGCCCGCCAGGGCCGGTGCGGCGACCAGCGAGGACAGGGCAACGGCAGTCGCGGCTGCAAGCGCATGCAGGCGTGCAGGATGCTTTGAGACTCTGGACATCGGAAGCTACCCCCGGAAAAAAGAAAAGCCGCCTGGGCGGCGATCGGCCGGCCGGCACGGGACCAGAGGGGTGGAATCGGCGTGGAACATCCCTGTGTCTCGCGTCACTCGACATGAATGCGAACTGACACAACCGTCCGCAAACTGACGCTACACGACACCTGAACCGTGCCGCAACGGGCACATGGGAATCAGTTGCATGTGAAATCGAGACATGTGTCACGATTTCAACATGTCGAGCGCTGTCTGTTGCTCTACAGCATTCCGGTTTCGAGGCGCGCGGCCTCGGACATCATCATCCGGTTCCACGGCGGATCGAATACGAGCTCGACGTCGGCTTCGTCGACGGTGGGGATCAGTTCGAGCTTGCTGCGTACGTCCTCGACCAGGATTTCGCCCATCCCGCAACCGGGCGCGGTCAGGGTCATCTTCACGTCCACCGCGCGCTGCCCGGGGGCGAGGGACCGGACCACGGCCTCGTAGACCAGGCCCAGGTCGACCACGTTGATCGGGATTTCGGGGTCGAAGCAGGTCCGCAGTTGCTTCCACACCAGCTGCTCGACCGCGGCATCGTCGGCGCCGTCCGGCAGCGCCAGCGGCTCCGGCGGTTCCTTGCCGATCGCGTCGGCGTCCTTGCCGGCGATCCGGAACAGGTTGCCTTCCACGAACACCGTCCAGCTGCCGCCCAGCGCCTGGGTGATGTAGCCGACGCTGCCGGCAGGCAGGGTCACACCCTCGCCCTGGGGGACCAGGACGGCCTCGCAATCGCGCTCGAAGCGCACCGGCTCACTGCTGCGGGAGTACATGGGAAGTGGATGGGGACGATGGCCCGTGGTGCAAGCCGCCCATTGTATCGCCGCGCGCCCGGTATCCTGAGCGGCCCCACGCAACGCAGCCTTCCGCATGACGCCATCGCGCCGCCCCGCTTCGTCCGCCTTCGCCATGGCGATGCTGCTGCTGGGCAGCCTCGGCGTCGCCGCGGCCTGGGTGCTGGTGGCGATGGCGCTCGATGCGCAGAGCAGCTGGATGGCGCTGGTCGCGGCCGCGGACGCGGCGCTGATCGTGCGCCTGACCCGGCTGCGACCGGGTGTTTCGCGCGCGGTTCTCGGCGTGCTGTCGACGCTTCTCGCCATCCTGGTCGCGAACTGGGGGATCGTCGCGGCCTGGCTCGGCGCCCACATGGGGCTGCTGCCCTGGGAATCGATGCTCAAGCTCGGTTCGGGATTCGCACTGCTGCTGGCGCGCCTGTCGAACTCCACCGCCGACCTGGCGTGGATCGCGGCCGCCCTGGTCGCGGCGGCCATCGCCTCGCGCTGAGGCCCGCTCAACCGGCGGGGAACAGCTCGTCGAGGCAGGCGCCGAACACCTGCATCGCCTGTCCGATCTCGCGCGTCGACAGCCCGCAATAACCCATCAGCAGACCGGCGCGATCCGGCGGATCGGCATACAGCGGGTCGATCGGATAGAGCCCCAGTCCGCGTCCGCGCGCCAGCGCGATCAGCGTCTCGCCGTCCGCACGCGAGCGGCCACGCAACCACACCACCAGATGCATGCCCGCCCGGGAGTCGGCGATGTCCAGCCGTCCCCTCCCACAGGCCTGCAGGCCGGCGATCAATGCCGCCCGCCGTTCCTTCAGGGTCTTGGCCGTGCGTCGCAGGTGGCGCTCGAATCCCCCGTCGCGCATGAAGTTCGCCAGCGCGACCTGCTCGATCGCCGGCGAACCCAGGTCCTCCGCCCATTTCGCGGCCAGGAAATCCGCGCGCAGCGCCGGTGGCATCAGCAGATACCCCATGCGCAGCGCCGGGAAGATCGCCTTGGAGAAGGTGCCGACATAGACCACCCTGCCCTGTTCGTCGAGCGAGCGCAGCGCCGCCAGCGGCTTGCTGTCGTAGCGGAACTCGCCGTCGTAGTCGTCCTCGAACACCCAGCTGTCGTGGCGGCGCGCGTAATCGAGCAGTTGCAGGCGCCGCGCAAGGGACATGACCGAGCCGGTGGGGAACTGGTGCGATGGCGTGACGCAGACCAGTCTCGCCGGCGGCACGGGCAGCGCGTCGCACCGGATTCCCTGCGCGTCCACCGGCACCGTGCGCACGCGCGCGCCGTGGATCGCCAGCACCATGCGGATGGCGAAGTAATGCGGTTCCTCGATCGCGGCGGCGTCGCCGGGATCCAGCAGCACGCGCGCGGTGAGTGCCAGCGCCTGTTGGGTGCCGGCGACGACGAGCACATCGTCGGGCGACGCCCGGATGCCACGACGCCGCGCCAGGTAGTCGCAGATCGCTTCCCGCAACTCGGGCAGGCCCTGGCGACCCGGATAATCCGGCCGCGTATACCTCGCGGCCCGCGAAAGCGCGCGCGCCCACGCGGTGGTCAGGGCCGGATTGGTCAGCGGCACGCCGTACTGGAAGGAGAAGCGCATGCCCGGAATCCGCAGGCCGGGGATCCTGCTGCCCTCGTAGGTTGCGCGGGCGCGTCGCGCATACGCGGACTGCGGCGGCGCGTCGGTCCGGGGCGGCGGCGGCGCCGGGCCATCGTGCATCGGCGGCGCGACGTAGGTACCGGAGCCGACCAGCCCGTCGACGAAACCTTCGGCGCGAAGCTGCTCGTAGGCCGCGAGCACGGTGTTGCGCGAGACGCCCAGTTCGGAGGCCAGCCAGCGGGTCGCCGGCAGCCGGCTGCCGGGCGGGAACTGTCCCTGCAGGATTCCTCCCCTGAGCGCACGGGTGAGCTGCGCGTGCAGCGACCCCTGACCATCTAGCACCACGGCGACCACTTTTTCGGACCGGAATGGTTCCATTCGAGCGCGGGTGATTGGCCCCTGATAGTACCAATACGGCCCGATCAGATGGAGCCATTCCCTGCGCCAATTCCCGCGGCGCCCGGCGGCGGCTGCGCCATGGGCGGTCCGGATTGGCTCCATCGTCGCGGCGCGAACAGGTTCTCGCCGATGGCCGACAGGTGCCTTGCAATAAGCCGGATCCCTCCACCGGAAGCGACATGTCCGCACCCGGCATCCTCCCCCGGATTTCCACCAACCCGACCGGCCTGGTCCTCACCGGTGGAATCATCGCCGCCACACTCGACCTGGCGTACATCTGCACCCTGGTCTACGCGCTGCATGGCCTGGGTCCCGGGTGGATCATGCGCAGCATCGCGGCCGGCTGGCTGGGACGCGAAACCGCGTTCGCCGGAGGCACCGGCGTCGCCCTGCTCGGCGCCGCAAGCCACTACGCCATCGCGATCGCCATGGCATCCGTGTACTACCAGGCCGCGAAGCGCATGAAACCGCTCGCTCGTCGCCCGCTTCTGTTCGGACCGGTCTATGGCATCGCCCTGTATCTGGCCATGACCTTCGTGATCGTTCCGCTTTCGGCGGCCGGCACCGGGACGTGGCAGTGGCACTGGACCCAGCTCGCGCACCTGGCCGCGCACATGTGGCTGGTCGGGCTGCCCTGTGCGCTCGCATCCGCACGCGCGTTGCGCGAAAGTCCGGCGTAGACCCCCGGGCGACGTTCGATCACTCCCCTTCCGTTCCGGACGCCGGATCGGTGACTTGCAGCGATGGCGATGACGGCTTCACGACGCTACGGTACGCCGTCTCCCAGAATGGCTGCAGCAAGCCCGGCTCCTGGAAGAACGCGACCGCGCTGCCCCTTGCCGATGCAACCGGGCTCAGGATTGCGCTGTGCCGGCGCACTCCGTCAGCCGCGATCCGAGTGATTGCAGCGGAGCTCCGTTCGACACGGATTCGACGAACGCCACCAGGCCCGCACGCTCCGGGTCCAGTTCCTGCGGCAGCGCGAGCCGCACGTCCAGGGCCAACCGCGCCCGTGAGAATTTCCACGGGCCCTGCAGCACGCGCACCACCCGGTCGTGCCGCAACCTCTTGCCTGCGTTCTCGCCCGCCTGGACCGTGCTGAACAGTGCGTCCTCGTAGACCGCGAGCCAAACCCACGCATCGTCGCCATCACGCAGGCGACCCTCCACGCCAAGGGTGACCTGCGCCTCCCTGCCGACCATGCGATGGCTCATGCGCAGCGTTACAGGCGCCGCCCCGGTCCTTGCGGCTTGCAGCACGCGGTTCACGTTGCCGTCGGTCGAAGTCCCGCCTCGCCAGCTCACCGTGACTTCTTCGCCGACCATCACCTGCGGCGTGTAGATGACGCGCTCGCCGGCCCTGGAAACGCGAAGCTGCTGACGCTGCGTGTGCAGCCTGCTCGCGAACCGGTCCGGCCATCCGATCTCGTCCCAGTAGTCGACGTGGAACGCGAGGAAGTTCGCCTCGCCTTCCTCTCGAACCGCGATCTCCGACAGCCAGCGATCCGCTGGCGGGCAGTCGCTGCACCCTTCCGAGGTATACAGCTCGACGAGGGGAATGGTCCTGCTCCCGCTCGCCGTAGTGCACACGGTGGCCGACGCCAGCAACGGCGACAGCAGCATCGGGAACATCGACAACGTGGCAGCGCGCTTCACGCCTGCGCTCCTTTCGGGCAACTGCAACAGTCAGCCTAGCCGAAACACGCCGCGCCCCTTGTGCAGCGATGCGCACAATCCTTGACCTCGAGAGTGCGTTGCCCTGCCAGGCATCGGGCAACCCCATAACAGCGAATCGCGCACATCGATCCGGTCTCGCGCTGCGCAACCCGCGGAGTTAAGGGTTCGTAAATTCAGATCCGTCGCGGGTACGACTCGAACGCACCCCGATGTCCTTCCGATGCGAATCCCGACTGGAGAGAATGATGACCCCGAAGACCCATCGATTGCGCGATGCGATCGTGACCGCCATCGTCGCCGGCCTTGGCGCGGCCTCAGCCGGCGCGCACGCACAGGAGGTTGCCGACGAAGCCGCCTCCCGGACCGATCCGGCGACGCTCGACACCGTGACCGTCACCGGCAGCCGCATCACCATCCCCGGGGTGACCTCGAGCAGTCCCGTCACCACGGTCGATCGGGACGAGTTCATGACATCCCAGCCCGTCGCCGTCGAAGACTTCATCAAGAACATCCCGGCGATGACACCCGCCATGGGGCCGGGAATGAACAACGGAACGGCCGGCGCGGCAACGCTCGACCTGCGCGGGCTGCGCGGCAACATCGACGGTGCGAACCGGACGCTGGTGCTGGTGGACGGCCGCCGGCCAGTGCCCTTCAACCTGTCGAGCATCGTCGATACCAACACCATTCCGCTCTCGCTGCTGCAGAGCGTCGACGTCCTGACCGGCGGTGCGTCGGTGGTGTACGGGGCCGATGCGGTGGCGGGCGTCGTCAATTTCATCCTGCGCCGCAATTTCGAAGGTGCCGAGTTCACCTCGACCTACGGCCAGTCGAAGTACGGCGATGGCGCCCGCCAGCGCATGGAACTGACCGTCGGCGCCAACAGCGAAGAGGGCCGCGGCAACGTGGTCCTGAGCCTGAGCCATTCCAAGGTCGACCCGGTCCTGCAGGGCGATCGCCCCTGGAGCGTGTTCGCGCTGGACTCGGAAACCGGCCAACCGGGCGGCTCCGGCACCGCGATCCCCGCCCGCTTCTCCGTCGCCAGCGTCGACCCCGAGAACATTTCCAGCATCAGCGGTCTTCAGATCGATCCCGCGACCGGGGCACTGGTGCCTACCTTCAGTCCCTACAACTACAACCCGGCGAATTACTACCAGACGGGCATGGACCGCTACCAGGCGACGGCGCTGGGGCGTTTCGAGCTGAACGACCACGCCGAAGTCTACGCCGACCTGGGTTACACCCGTTCCGCGGTCGACTCCAATGTCGCGGCTTCCGGGATCTTCGGCGAGGTGATCGACGTTCCGATCGGCAACCCCTACATGCCGGAGGCGATGCGCCAGCAGGTCTGCGAGGTGCGCGGCATCGCGGCGGCGGAATGCGTGTCCGGCCCGCAGGGTTCGACGCTGGTGCCGATGAGCGTCTTCCGCCGCATCGAGGAGTTCGGCCCGCGCATCAACGACTTCAACACCAAAACCTTCCAGGTCACCGTCGGTCTGCGTGGCGACCTCAACGAGCACTGGCGCTACGACACGTTCTGGTCGCACGGGGAATCGAGCCAGTTGCAGACCCGGGTGAACTGGGGCTCGCTGTCGAAGGTGCGACAGGCACTGAACGCACTCACCACCAGCGAGTGCGTCGACAGCAGCAACGGGTGCGTGCCGTTGAACGTCTGGGGACAGGAAGGCTCCATCACGCCGGACATGGTGGATTTCATCAACCTCAATGCGTACCTGACCCAGGATGTGGAACAGGACAACGCCGCCTTCACATTCTCGGGCGACCTCGGCGAGCTCACGAGTCCGTGGTCGGACTATCCGATCGGCCTCGCCGCAGGTGCGGAATACCGCAAGATGCGCGCGTCCACGCGCTCGGACGCAGCCTCGCAGATCCTCGGGGAGGTGATGGGAACGGGCGCGCCCTCACCGGATACGGACGGCAGCTTCAGCCTGCTCGAAGGATTCGCGGAAGCCATCGTTCCCCTGGTCAGCGGGGTACCCGGCGCGAGCGAGCTGTCGCTGGAGCTGGGTTACCGCCGGTCCGACTTCAAGCCCGGAGCAGGCGGGGGTACGGACTATGGCAGCTGGAAATACGGACTGGAATGGGCACCGGTCGACAGCCTTCGCTTCCGCGGCATGTTCCAGCGCGCGACCCGCGCCCCCAACGTCGCCGAGCTGTTCACCCCGCAACTCACCGCGCTGAACAACCTGTCGTCCGATCCCTGCGCCGGCAACGCCATCACCCTGGCGGAAGCCAACACCCCGGGCACCCTGTCCAACCTGTGCCGCCTGACCGGCGTGCCAGTTCCCTTCATCGGCTCGGTGGAACAGCCGTCCTCGGGCCAGATCAACGTCCTGATCGGCGGGAATCCGACGCTCTCGCCCGAACTCGCGGACACGCGGACGCTCGGGTTCGTGTGGACGCCATCGAACGCGCTCGCACTCACGATCGACTACTGGAACATCGAGATCGAGGAAGCGGTTTCGGCCAAGAGCGTCGCCGACGTGATCGAGGGCTGCTACTCCCGCGAGGCAAACGCCGACCTGGGCTTCAACGAGGACTGCGCACTGATCGGCCGTTCCCCGGCCAACGGTACCTTCAACGGCTCGGAGGCCCCGGGCATCGCACTGCTCACGTCCAATCTGGGCAGGATCAAGCGGGAAGGCGTCGATCTCGGCCTCCGCTATTCCCGCGACCTGCCCGGGTCCTACGGCTCGCTCGACCTTGGCGTCGACATCACCAGATACCTCAGCGACGACTTCCAGGCGACCCCGGCCTCGGACGTGCGCGACTGCCTCGGCTACTACAGCAAGAGCTGCACGCCGAGTCACGAGCTGAAGTCCGCGTTCCGCGCCACCTGGAGCATCGACGACGTGGCGCTGTCGCTCGTGTGGCGGCATCTGAGCGGAATCGACTACGAGCCGATCGCCGAGCCCATCCTCGAAGCATTCAGGCACATCCCGTCGGCCAACTACCTGGACCTCGCGATGAAGTACAAGGCACCGTTCAATGGCGAGATCAGCCTGGCGGTGAACAACCTGACCGACAGGAAGCCTCCCATCATCGGCGCAGACACGGGCACCACGTCCGAAAACAGCGGCAACACGTTCCCCACGTTCTACGACTCGATCGGCCGCTACTACACCATGGGAGTGACCTTCCGGTTCTGAGCCCGGTGCTTCCGGGGGCCCCCGTCTCACGCGACGGGGGCCCTGGGAGTCGCCACGCAAGGTGTCGGGCTCTCCTGCCGAATGCGCTTCCGCTGCCGGACCGGAAACCGCCTCATCTTGCGAGCGTTCGGGCGCCATGCGTTCCCGACCCCGATCGTCGGCCGGCGATCGCATGATGCAACCTCGCCATACGCCAGGGTCTCGTGGATGGCATCAGGCAACCTGGTCGAACCCCTTGCGGGGCAAGAGGCACTGCATCGATAACCGGGCGCTGCGGACATGTGCGTGGTCGCGCCACGTCTTTCCCACGCCGACGCAGCCCCACGCCCCGCTTGCGCACCCGCGTGCTTGCCTGGTCGCTGCGTTCGGCCACCGGCGTTCGGTCGCGTGAACCAATGCGTCCAGCTCTCTTCCAGCGCAATTGGCCCCTCCCACAACGCAAGAACTGGCGCTTTGCGGAGCCCCTGCGAGCGCTAGTCTGACAGAGCGCCGACGATGTGCCGGATACGGTCCGAACATGTGCACCTCGAGGAATCACCGGGCGTTCGACACGTCGTCGGGGTCGTTGATCACGCGATCCGTATCTTTGCTCACAACCCGCTTGCGCCACGACTCGCACGCTGCAACCTGTCAGCACCGCCGAGAAGTCTCCCTTCCCGATTCGCAATGTCCCCCATCCTCCACAACCCTCACTCGAACACGCTGCTCGAACTCCCCCAGGAGCGCGCGCAGACCCTGCACGTACTGCATGCGAACGGGCGCAACCTGCGCGTGAACGCGCCCGCCAGGTGGATCACCGTCTGGCTGCCGCTGGCCGGAGAGCTGGAGATGCAGACCGCGCAATGCCGCTGGCTCCTGAAGCAGGGCGAGCTGCTGATCTGCCGCGAGGACGGTGTCCAGGCGTCCAGCCGCAAGAATGGCTGGTGGCTGGCGGTCTGCGGGAGCCCGGCCGCATGGGCCAGGCACCTGCTCCCGCGCCCCGGCGAGCCCGTCGTGGAGGTCTTCCCGTGGGAGGGCGCATGTCCTCGGGAACTGCGTCGCCCGATCGTGCAGCTTGCGCGGCGCGCAGGCGACGGCGGCGCGGACGCGAGCGGTGCGGAAACCGCCGCGGACATGCTGGGGGCGGCGATCATCGAACACCAGAAGTCCCTGTTCCCCCTGCTGGGCCGCTGCAGCGGACGGACGCTGCAGCGTCGCCAGCAGACCCTGCTGCGGCTGCTACGGGTACGGCACCTGATCCACAAGCACGACGACCGGCGCCTGGACCTGGCCTACCTCGCCGCCAGCGCCAGCTACTCGCCCTGCCACCTGATCCGCAGCTATCGCAGCGTGTTCGGGGAAACGCCATCCGAGCACGTCTCGCGCCTGCGCCTGGAGCGTGCATGGCGGCTCGTCGTCGAAACCGACATGCCGGTCTGCGAGATCACCGGGATGCTGGGCTTCGAGAGCCAGAGCGCGTTCTGCCGGGCATTCAAGAACGCCTACGGCACCACCACCGGCCAGGCGCGGCGCCAGCAGGAACGCAGCCTCGCCGCCTGACCCGTGCGCGCCTCGCGGCCGTGAGCAAGGACCAGGTACTCGAATGTGGACTCAATGCCCGCCGTCGAGCGCCTTGAGTTCGCTCACCAGCGCATTCGCCATCTCGCTGCCGTCGCCGTACAACATGCGCGTGTTGTCGGCGTAGAACAGCGCATTCTCGATCCCGGCGAACCCCGTCCCCTTGCCGCGCTTGATCACGATCGTGTTCTTCGAGTTCACCACGTCGAGGATCGGCATGCCGTAGATCGGGCTGGCCGGATCGGTCTTCGCCACCGGGTTGACCACGTCGTTCGCGCCGATCACGAGCGAGACGTCGGTGTTGGCGAACTCCGGGTTGATGTCGTCCATATCGGCGATCAGGTCGTAGGGCACGCCGGCCTCGGCCAGCAGCACGTTCATGTGCCCCGGCATGCGCCCGGCGACCGGGTGGATCGCGAACTTCACCTTGACCCCGCGCTCGATCAGCCGCTGGGTCAGCTCCCAGATCTTGTGCTGCGCCTGGGCCACGGCCATGCCGTAGCCGGGGACGATCACCACGCGTTCGGCGAAGGCCATCATCGCCGCGACGTCGGCGGCTTCGATGGGTTTCTGCGAACCGCTGATCTCGGCGGCCGATGCCCCGCCACCGCCGAAGTTGGAGAACAGCACGCTCTTGATCGAGCGGTTCATCGCCTTGGCCATCAGGCGCGTCAGCAGGATGCCGGCGGCGCCGACCATCATGCCGGCGATGATCAGCGCCTCGTTGCCCAGCACATAGCCTTCGAACGCCACCGCAAGTCCGGTGAGCGCGTTGTACAGCGAGATCACCACCGGCATGTCGGCGCCGCCGATCGGCAGCGTCATCAGCACGCCCAGCGCCAGCGCCACCAGGAAGAACGCGACGATCCAGTGCAGGCCCAGCGACCACACCACCAGCGCGCCGAGCACGATGGCCGCGGCGAACACCAGGAAGTTGAACGCCTGCATGCCCGGGAACGCGTAGCGCTTGTCCATGCGCCCGTCGAGCTTGGCCCAGGCGATGACCGAACCCGAAAGCGCCACCGATCCGATCAGCCCGCCCAGCACCGCCAGCACCAGCGGCACCGGTCCGGCCGCCTGTCCGGCCGCCGACCAGCGCAGCAGCTCGACGCCGCCGATGGCCGCCGCCGAACCGCCGCCGAGGCCGTTGTACAGCGCCACCATCTGCGGCATGTCGGTGATCGCCACGCGCTTTCCGGAAATCCAGGCGATCGCCGTACCGATCGCGGTCGCGGCGAGGATCAGCGGGATGTTGTGCAGGTCGGGCAGGAAGAAGGTGGCGAGAGTGGCGATCACCATGCCCAGCCCGGCCCAGCGGATGCCGCTGCGCGCGGTCTTCGGCGAGGCCATGCGCTGCAGGCCCAGCAGGAACAGCGTGGCCGCGACCAGGTAGCTGGTCTTGACCAGCAGGTCGAGGATGCCGGCGCCGCTCATGCGCCGGGCTCCGCCTGCTTCGACGGGGCCGGCCGGGACGACTTGAACATCTCCAGCATCCGCTCGGTCACCACGTAGCCGCCGGCGGCGTTGCCCGCGCCCATCAGCACCGCGACGAAGCCGATCGCCTTCTCCAGCGTGGTGTCGGCATGGCCCAGCACCACCATCGCCCCGATCAGCACGATGCCGTGGATGAAGTTGCTGCCCGACATCAGCGGCGTGTGCAGGATCACCGGCACCCGCGAGATGATCACGTGGCCGGCGATGGCCGCCAGCATGAAGATGTACAAGGCCACGAACCCGTCGATCATCCCCCACTCCCGGCTGCGCTGCGGACACCCGCATCATAACCGGGGCTGAACCGTGCCAGCGGCGGTCAACCGCAGGCGCTGCCGGGCGTTGACGTCGGGGACTGCGGGAGTTCCGGGTGCGACCAGGCGGATGGACGGCGGAATCGACATGAGGCTGGCCGGCGCCGAGGGCGCGCGGGCACCCGTGTCCGGCACAGCGGGTACGCTGGCGGCCGTGGATGCCAACGCCCCCGATGCCGCGCCGCGGCCGACCCGCCCGCCGACGCTGGAAGCGTTCCTGGCCGGGATCTCGGCGCGTGCGTTCCGCTTCGCCGAGCTCGGCCTGCGCCACCGCGAGGACGCGCTGGACGCGGTCCAGGACGCGATGGCGAAGATGCTCGGTTACCGCGATCGTCCGGCGGAGGAGTGGACGCCGCTGTTCTGGTCGGTGCTGCGCAGCCGGATCATCGACGTGCAGCGCCGGCGCACGTTCCGCCTGTCGTGGCTCACCGATGCGCGCGATGCCGAGGGCGGGGAGATCGACTGGGCCGACGAGGCCACGCCGGACCCGTCGCGCGCCCATGACGGCCGCGAGGCCTGGCACCGGCTGGCGCAGGCGTTGCGCGCGCTGCCGGCGCGCCAGCGCGAGGCCTTCACCCTGCGGGTGCTGGAAGACATGGACGTGGCGGCGACCGCGAAGATCATGGGCTGCGGCGAGGGATCGGTGAAAACCCACCTGTTCCGCGCACGCGAGGCCTTGCAGAAGCAACTGGAGGAGTTCCGATGAACAACGACGACCGCGACCAGGACCGTCTCGACCAGGCGCTTCGCGCCCGCTATGCCGAGGCGGTGTCGCAGGTGTCCGGCGCGACCATGGCCCAGCTGCATCGCCGCCGCCACGCGGCGCTGGCCGACGCGCCCGCGCGCGGATCGCGCTGGCGGCTGCCCGCCGCGGCATTCGCGTCTCTGATGGTGGTGGCAGGCGCCCTCGGCATCGGCCTGCATCTCTCCGGCGACGCGCCACCCGCCGCCGTGGAATCGCCGGTCGCGGTCGCCGCCGATGCAACCGGCATCGAGGGCGCGCTCGACGAGCTCGACCAGAATCCCGATTTCTACGTCTGGCTCGCCTCCGGCGACGCCGACCTGCTCGCGATGGAGTAAGCCATGTCGTCCCGCACCCTGCTGCTGGTCCTCGTCCTCGCCACGGCCCCGCTGGCCGCGTTCGCACAGTCTTCCGCGCCCGCCGCGCCGCTCCCGTCCTGGGAACAGCTCACGCCCGCGCAGCGCGAACTGCTGCTCGCCCCCGTGCGCGAGCGCTGGAACGACAGTCCGCCCGGCAAGCGCCAGCACATGCTCGAGCATGCGCAGCGCTGGCAGGCCATGACCCCCGAACAGCGCAGGCACGCTCGCCACGGCATGAAGCGCTGGCGCGACATGCCACCGGAGAAGCGCGAACAGGCGCGCGCGCTGTTCGAGCACACCCGCGGGCTGCCCGAGGCCGAGCGCAAGGCGATGATCGCGCGCTGGAAGGCGATGACACCGGAACAGCGCAAGGCCTGGGTGGAGGCGCATCCGCCCGGGGATCCGCCACAGCCGCGCTCGCCCTGAGGCGATGCCGGGGCCGGTCCCGGCGATCGCCGCAGGCGCTGCGGGTCAGGTCGCCGGTTCGCGCTCCGGCCACACCGTCTTCGCCAGCAGTTCGTCGTTCCAGTCGAACGCGAGCGTGCCTTCGCGCAGCAACAGCGATACGAAGTTGTAGAGATTGCGCGCGAACATCTCGCTGGCGTGCAGCGCCCCCATGCTGGCGAGATCGAGCGGTCCGGCGACGGTCACGCCGTTGCCGGTCTCGATGGTCTGCCCGCGCTCGGTGAGCTCGCAGTTGCCGCCGGTCTCCGCGGCGAGGTCGACCACCACGCTGCCGGGCTTCATGCCCTCCACCATCGCCGCGCTGATGATCTTCGGCGCCGGCCGGCCCGGCACCGCGGCGGTGCAGACGATGACATCGATGCCCTTGAGGTGCTCGGCGAGCCTGCGCTGCTGCAGCGCGCGCTCCTCGTCGGTGAGCTGGCGTGCGTAACCGCCCTCGCCCGCGGCGCTGACCCCGAGGTCGAGGAACCTGCCACCGAGCGATTCGATCTGCTCGCGCGTTTCCGGGCGCACGTCGAAGCATTCCACCTGCGCGCCCAGGCGGCGCGCCGTGGCCACGGCCTGCAGGCCGGCGACGCCCGCGCCCACGATCAGCACCTTCGACGGCCGGATCGTGCCCGCGGCCGTGGTGAGCATCGGGAAGAAACGCGGCGCGAGCTGCGCTGCGATCAGCACCGCCTTGTAGCCGGCCATGCCCGCCTGCGAGCTCAGGATGTCCATCGCCTGGGCGCGGGTGGTGCGCGGCAGGCGCTCGAGCGGGAACGCGACGATGCCACCCGAACGGATCGCCTCCGCCCGCGCCTCGTCGGCCTGCGGCTGCAGCGCACCGACCAGCACCGCGCCCGGTTTCATCCCGGCGATCGCCGCGGCGGGCGGCGACTGCACGCACAGCACCAGGTCGGCACCGGCCAGCACGTCGCCGTCGACGAGTTCGGCGCCGGCGTCGGCGTAGGCCTGGTCGGGAAAGCGCGCCAACCCGCCCAGCCCGCGCTGCACGCATACGCGCGCGCCCGCGGCCACCAGCTTCTTCGCCGTTTCCGGCGTCAGCGCGACGCGACGCTCGCCCGGTGCGTGTTCGCGCGCCACCCCGATGGTCACCGCCATGCATCCGCTCCCCGCGACAGTCCGCGCCATCCTAGCGAATCGGCGCGGCAGGCGCGATGCGGCTCAGGCGACGGCGTCGCCCATGGCCACGGCGGTGGCGATGAGCGCGAGCGCGTGTTCCACCGGATCGCCGGCCGGCAAGCGCCGCCACTCCCCCTGCTCGACCCGCGTGCGCAGCGACGCCGCATCCACCACCGCCTGCCGCGCGCCCTGGACGTCGACCAGCAGCGCAGTGCCGCTCAGCGGACTCAGCCAGGCCAGGGTCAGCGCCTGCTGCGCACCATCGTCGAGCACGCGCGCGAAGCGGTCGCCGATCGCGAAGCCGTCCACCGGCGCCCCGTACACGACCGGGTCGCTTCCGCTGGCCAGCGGCGTGTACGTGGAGTTGGCGACCGGGACGTCGGGATCGGCGTACTCGGCGACCAGCTTCGACAGTTCGAGGGTCGCGGCATCGTCGTGCAGGCCGCTGATGGCCAGGCATTCGCGCAGCGCCGGTTCTAGCTGCAGCAGACGGCCCGCTAGGGCACGCCCGTCGGACTCTTCGTCCAGGGCGACCAGCGCCCTGCCCAGTGCCGCCGCTTCGCGGTAGCGGACGGAATCGCTCCCGTCCCTCAGCCACAGTTGCACCAGCCATTGCCGCCAGTGGCGTGCCAGGAATTCCGCCAGCGTCGCCGGAAGCGGGGCCGAGGCGTACACCTGGGCGAGTTCGCGGTCCGCCTCGGCGCGCGCGGCCTCCAGGCGCTCGCGTCCCTGCATGGACTGCCACAGCCGCGTCGATGCCGCTTCGGCCCGTCGCCGGACCGGTTCGACCTCCGCTTCGATCCGCGCCGCCAGCGCCCCGGCCTGCGCCACGTTGGCACCCTGGTCGAGCATCAGCGCGGCGGCGGCCTCGTCGGCGATCCGGTGCAGGTCGCGTTCGACCGCGCTGCGTCGCGCATTGCCATCCCACAGGCGCACGATCGCCGACAGCACGCGCAGGACAGGACGTTCGGCATGCTCGAACAGGGCGTCGTCCTCCAGCGCGAAGCGCAGCAGCGGCAGCGACAGTCGCCGCAGCGCGCGCGTCTGCTCCGCCGACAGCGCGGCATGCTCCGCCAGGGTGTCCACCAGCCGGCCGACGACCTCGATCGTCGCATCCTGCCATGGCGTGCGCGCCGCACTGCCCAGCCCGATGCCGATGCCGACGCCGGTACGGTCCAGTCCCGCGCGCAGGCGTGCGGACGTCGACTGGGTGTCGGCCGACGGGTCCGGCGCCGGTTCGCGCTCGGACCGGAGCAGGGACAGCAGCGAGAGCAGTTCCTCCTCGCGGATCCGCCGGGGAGCGTCTTCCCCGGCCTCCTTGCGCCGTTCCGCGAGGCGGCTGCGCAGGCGGTCGCGCTGCGCCCCCGCGCCCCCGTCGGGGGTGGCCACCGCCTGGCCCGCGGCGACGGACAGGCCGGTGAGGAACGCGCCCTCGTGGCCGGACGACAGTTCGCAACCCGCGTCGGCCAGGTATCCGTTGCACCACTGGTAGACCGCCGCCAGTCGGTCGGAAGCCAGCTTCGAGAAGTGCCGCAGCACCAGCGCATGCACGCGCACGCTCGCATCGAGCGCGGTGAACGCACGCAGGAAGGTTTCGGCAAGCGCGCGAGGGGCGAACGGATTGCGCGGATGCGAATGGCTGCCCATCCGCGCGGCGAGCGTGTACAGGCGGCGGTCGACCAGGTCGACGATGTTCTCGAAGCGATGCTCGAGCGCGTCGATCACGGGCGCCCCGACCAGTTGCGCGCGCAGGTCGTTCTCGCCCATCAGCGTGAGCTCGCCGCCGCCGATCGCCTGCATCCGCGGCCACCCCTGCAGCAGCGCATCGATCTGCGCCTGCCAGCGCGCTTCGTAGACAAGCGCCTCCCGCAGCAGCAGCGAAACGTCGGCCCGGTCCTCCACCAGCGCCGGGGAAGGCGGGGCGGCTTCGGCCCTGGCATCGAGATCCTGAAGGGTGGCGAGCAGCGCATCGCGCATCCACGGCACCACGCGATCGCCGAATCCCGCGCGCAGCCCGGCCAGCACCTCCGCTGGCGCCCGCGTGCCTGCCGCAACCTGACGTTCGTTCACCCTCGATCCCGCGAACCCGCAATCCCGATAGGATAGTGGCGCGACGGTCACGGAGTGCGCACGCCTCGTTCACGAAGATCGAAGACCCGCACCGCGGGCCATGGTCCCGCCGAACGGTTCAGGAAGCGGCGCGGGTGGGGGCGGTGGGGTCGAACGCCGCGGCATTGGCGTTGAGCCGCTGCCAGAGCTGCTTCATCGCCTCGTCGAAGGGGGCGTCGACCGAGCGCACCTGGGCGCGGCCCTCGGCCACCATCACCGCCAGTTCCTCGGGCGAGACCACGGTCTTGCGCACGCCACGGCGGTTGACGATCAGGAAGCGGCCGGTCAGCGGGCTGATCCAGGCGATGCGGCCGGCGCTTTCGTGGCCGTCCTGGTCCACCAGGCGCAGCCCCTGGCCGACGCGCAGGCGCCGCATGCGCGCCGCGATCGCCGGATCGAACGCCAGTTGCGCGCTGCCGCCGGCCACGCGCAGCACGCCGTCGTCCGCCGGGTCGGCCGGGTCGGTGGCCTCGTCGAGCTGCGGCTGGTGCACGGTACGCGCCGTATCCGGCAGCGCCAGCGCCGAAATGATTCTCGCCATCGCGTCGCGGGCGGCGGTGGCCTCCATGCCGCAACTGGCGTAGCACTCGCCGAGCGGCACCTGCAGTGCCAGCAACTGCTTGGCGACCACCGCGCCGCGGACCTCGGCGGCATCGGCATCGACCTGCACCATCGCATCGCCGACGTTGACGGCGGCGAGGTGGCGCGGAGAATCGGGACCGTCGCGCAGCCAGGTCTGGGTGAGATGGTGGCGCCAGTGGCGGTCGAGGAAATGCGCGACCGCGGCGGTCATCGCGCGGCCCGAAAGCCGCGACGCGACCAGGTCGGCGGCGCTGCGGCGGGCCTGCTGCAGCCGCTCGCGCCCGTGGATCGCCTCGGCGGCACGCTTCTCGGTCAGCTCCGCGCGGCGGCGCTGCTGGTCGAGGTGGTCGCGCAACTCGGCTGCGGCCAGCTCGAAGATCGCCTGGTCGTCCTGGAACTCGCCGACCACGCGATCGACCGCGTGCCCGGCCTGGTTGAGCGTCTCCTGGTCCTGCGGGGTCTTGCCCTCGTTGCCGTCGCAGGCCTCGGTGACCGCGTCCAGCAACCGGCGCGCGGGATGGCTGCGGCGGTTGAACAGCGAATCGTCGGTCAGCGCGACCTTGAGGTAGGGCACGACCAGCTTGCCGTAGAGCTGGCGCGCATCGCCGACCAGGTCGTTGGCGTCGAACAGCGACTGGAACAGGATGCCGACCAGGTCGATCGCATCCTCCTCGTCGCCGCTGAAGTGGGTATGGGCCGGATCGAACCCGATCTGGCGCACGCCGCTGAGCAGGGCATGGCGCAGCACGTCGGCAAGCGGCCGCCCGTCCTCGCCGGCCAGGACCTTCTCGAACGGCTCCGGGTCGTCGCCCTGCAGCAGCGATGCCAGGTTGAGCAGTTCGGTCGTGTCGAGCACGTGGCCGCCCGCGGGGATGCCCTCGTTCGCCGCCATGGCCTGCGCCGATGCGGATGCCGGCCCGTCATCACGCTCGACGCCGCCCGGTGCGCGCTCGCGCCAGGCGCGCAGCTGGTCGCGGACCAGGTCGCGGTAGCGCAGCGGCTTTCCGGACGCGAGCGCCTCGGCCAGCACCTGTTCGCGGACCCGGCCGGTCGCGGCCGCTTCCCCGCCTGCCGCAGCCGCCTGCTCCGCGGCGCCGCCCGCAGGATGGCCACCGCCGTGCGCGGGAGACGCGCTCGTGGACGCGCCCTCCAGGTGCGGGACCATGCCGCCATCGGGCACCCATTCGCCATCGGACTGGGTCTCGTGGGCCGCCGGCGCCCGCCCAGCCCGCGACCCGCCGCCGGCGGATACGCGTCCGGGCGCGTTCGCGCTGAACGCCGCCGCATCCAGGGTCTTGTTCGCCTTCTCGTAGAGTTCGCCCAGCACCTTGGGCAGGCGCTTGTCGAACTGCTGGAACACCATCGAGCGCAGCCCGGGTGTGAGGTCGTCGGCATCGAACAGCGCGACGAACGCGGTCACCGGCACCTCCGGCCGCAGCGGGTTCGGCCGCTGCCGGGCGACGCCGAGCGCGGTCGACAGCTGACGCAGGCGCTCGTCGAGCTGGGCCAGCGGATGCAGGAACTGGTGGTCGAGCAGTTCGGTGATCTGCTGGCCGGCGAGGTGGATCTCCAGCTCCGACTCCGACATCAGGGTCAGCGAGCGCTCGCGCTGCGGCGAGTCGGACGCATGCTCCCAGCGCGCGAACTCCTTTTCGATCGACTCGCGGAAGCGCGTGGCCAGCTCCAGCGCGCGATGGCTGAGCGCCATCACCGCGACCCGGTCCTCCTGCACGGCGACGTAGTCGTGCCCGGCCAGCGCGGCCAGCCGCACCTGTTCCTCGATTCCGCTCCAGAAGCCCGAGAGCACGCCGCCGAGTTCGGTGACCGCGTCGTGCTTCAGGGTCTCGAGCACGCGTGCGGGCGCGTGCAGGGCGGCTGCCCGGCCCGCCGGCAAACCTGTCGGAACGGCACGTGGGGTCATTTGGGGGACAATGCGCAAGGTTGAATCGCCATCACATGATTCAGGGTAACCGGGCCATACGTCTGTGACTGCATCCGCAAATACCTCCGACACCCAGTCGATTCCCTTGGACCTTCGTCGATCCGTGCCCGCGCGCCAGTTGGGCGAGCCCGGGCCCGACGACGCCACCCTGCACCGCCTGCTGGCATCGGCGGTGCGGGTGCCCGACCACGGCAAGCGGGTCCCGTTCCGGTTCCTGCGCATCGCCGGGCCGGCGCGCGCGGCGCTCGGCGAGGCCCTGGCCGCGATCACCCGGCGGCGCGACCCGGGGGCCGGCGAGGCGGCCATCGACAAGGACCGGCAGCGCTTCAGCCACGCGCCGCTGGTGGTGGTGGTGGTCGCGGTGTTCGATCCGGACGACGCCCAGATCCCGGACCAGGAACGCCTGCTCACCGCCGGCTGCGCCTGCTTCGCGCTGCTGCAGGCGGCGCAATCGTTCGGGTTCGGCGCCTGCTGGCTGACGGGTTGGCCTGCCTACGACGACGAAGCCCGCGGCCTGCTGGGCCTGGCCGCGCACGAGCGCGTGGCCGGCTTCATCCACATCGGCACGCCGAGCCTGGAGGCGCCCGAGCGCGAGCGCCCGGATCCGCGCACGCTGCTGTCCGAGCTGGTCCTGTGAGCGCAGTCCAGGGGACGGCGACCGCCGCCGCCGTGCCGCTCTACCTGGTCGACGCCAGCCTGTACGTGTTCCGGGCCTGGCATTCCATGCCCGACGAGTTCCGCGACGCCGACGGCCGGCCCACCAACGCCGTGCACGGCTTCGCGCGCTTCCTGCTCGAACTGCTGGAACGCGAACGGCCGCGGCACATCGCGGTCGCCTTCGACGAGGCGCTCGACAGCTGCTTCCGCAACACGCTCTACCCTGCGTACAAGGCCAACCGTCCGCCCGCGCCCGAGGAACTCAAGCGCCAGTTCGCGCACTGCAAGGCGCTGGCGGCCGCGCTCGGCCTGAACGTGCTCGCGCACGTGGAGTACGAGGCCGACGACCTGATCGGCAGCGCGCTGCACCACGCCCGCGCGCACGGGCATCGCGGCGTGATCGTCTCGGCCGACAAGGACCTCTCGCAACTGCTCGACCTGCACGACGAACAATGGGATTTCGCCCGCGGCCAGCGCTGGGGCGCGGCCGGGGTCAAGGCGCGACACGGCGTGGAGGCGCGGCAGATCGCCGACTACCTGGCGCTCTGCGGCGACGCGATCGACAACATCCCCGGCGTGCCCGGCATCGGCGCCAAGACCGCGGCGGTGCTGCTGGGGCATTTCGGCAGCCTCGATGCGCTGCTGGCGCGGATCGACGAGGTTCCCTTCCTGCGCTTCCGCGGCGCCGCGCAGGCCGCCGCCAGGCTGCGCCTGCACCGCGAGCAGGCGTTGCTGTGCCGGCAACTGGCCACGATCTCGTTCGATGCGCCGCTCGGCGTGGCCGCGCCGGTGTTCGTGCGCGGCGGCGCCGATGCCGCCGCGATCGCCGCTCTCTGCGAGCAGCTGCGCTTCGGTCCGCTGACCCGACGCCGCCTGCACGCCGCGGCCGGGCTCGAATACACGCCCCAGGCATGAGCGCCACGAAGCGGGGTTACCATCCGGCGATGGACCAGCCACACGAAGACGCGGAACTGCTGTACCAGGGCCAATGGCTGCGGCTGGTCCGGCGCGGGCACTGGGAATCGTGCGAGCGCACCCATGGCCGCGACGGGCTGGCGGTGCTGGTGATCGCGGTCACGCCCGACGACGAGGTGCTGTTCGTCGACCAGTACCGCGTGCCGCTGGGCGCGCGCACGATCGAGATGCCCGCCGGCCTGGTCGGCGACGACCACAGCCACGACACGCTGGAATCGGCGGCGCGGCGCGAACTGGTAGAGGAGACCGGCTGGGAGGCCGGGCGCGTCGACGTGCTGCTGGTCGGGCCCACCTCCTCCGGCATGAGCAACGAACGCATCGCCTTCGCACGCGCGCTCGACCTGAGGAAGGTCGGCGACGGTGGCGGCGTGGACGACGAGTCGATCATCGTCCACGCAGTTCCGCGCGCGCAGGCGCCCGCCTGGCTGATGCAGAAGCACCGCGAAGGCTATGAGCTCGACCTCAAGCTCTGGGCCGGGCTGTGGATGATCGACCACGACCCGGACGGCTCGCCGCGTGGATGATCCGTCCGTGACGTCCACCGCTGCGCTGCTCGGGCCCGCCGATCCGCCCCCGGTCACCGTGCTGCGAGCGGCTGGCCGCTCGCCCTGGCTGCTGATCGCCGACCACGCAGGCCAGGCCGTGCCCGCGCGCCTGCGCGATCTCGGCCTGCCGCGGGCCGAACTCGACCGACACATCGGCTGGGACATCGGCATCGCCGGGGTCACGGCGCGCCTGGCGGAGCGGCTCGACGCCTGCGCGATCCTGCAGGCCTATTCGCGCCTGGTGATCGACTGCAACCGTCCGCTGGACGCGCCCGGATCCATCGCCATGGCCAGCGACGGCACCGTCGTGCCCGGCAATGCGGGCCTCGACCCACAGCAGCGCCGGCAGCGCGTCGAGGAGATCTTCGTCCCCTACCACGCCCGCATCGAGGCCGAACTCGACCAGCGCGGGGGCGCCGACCGGCCGGCGATCCTGGTCGCGATGCACAGCTTCACCCCGTCGATGGACGGCCGCGAGCGTCCCTGGCACGCCGGCGTGCTGTACCAGCGCGACGCCCGCCTGGCGCATGCGCTGCTGCAGGCATTGCGCGCGGAAGGCGACCTGGTGGTCGGCGACAACGAGCCCTACTCGGTCAGCGATGCCACCGACTACGCGATCCCCGTGCATGGCGAGCGCCGCGGCCTGGCGCACGTCGAACTCGAGATCCGCCAGGACCTGATCGCGGACGCGGACGGGCAGGACGCCTGGGCGGAACGGCTGGCGCGGTTGCTGGCGCGCCTGGAACCGGGCTTCATCACGAAGCCGTGAGGCGTTTGCGCATAACCTGAGCCGCCACGTCCGGACCATCAGGCCATGCTGATCCGCCTCGGCCATGCCATCACCTATGGCCTTCCCCAGCCCACGCCGATGGTGCTGACGCTCAACATCCACGAATCCCGCCGCACCGACATCGTCGTCGCCAGCGAGTTCCGCACCACGCCCGAGGTGCCGCTGCGGCAGTATCGCGACGGCTTCGGCAACATCTGCGTGCGCCTGGTGGCGCCGGCCGGCACCCTGAAGGTGAGCGCGGATGCGATCGTGCGCGACAGCGGGCTGCCCGATCCGGTCGCATGGGACGCACCCGAGACCCCGGTCGACCAGTTGCCGGACGAGGCGATGCTGTTCCTGCTCGGCAGCCGCTACTGCGAGACCGACCGGCTGTCGCAGATGGCCTGGGACACCTTCGGCAACACGCCGACCGGCTGGGCGCGGGTGCAGGCGATCTGCGACTACGTCCATCGGCGGATCGAATTCGGCTATCTCCATGCCGACGCCACCCGCACCGCGGCGCAGGCGCTGCAGGACGGACGTGGCGTGTGCCGCGACTTCGCCCATTCGGCGGTGACGTTGTGCCGCTGCATGAACATCCCGGCGCGCTACTGCACCGGTTACCTGGGCGACATCGGCATCCCGCCGGTGGACGCGCCGATGGATTTCTCGGCCTGGTTCGAGGCCTACCTCGGCGGGCGCTGGTACACCTTCGATGCGCGCCACAACACCCCGCGCATCGGCCGGGTGCTGATCGCACGCGGTCGCGACGCCTCGGACGTCGCCATCAGCAATACCTTCGGGCCCAACGAGCTGCTGGGATTCGATGTCTGGACCGACGAAACCGACGATCCGACGCTCTCGCCGAGGATCGCCGCGCCGACGCCGTCGATCGCGCCGGTGGCACTGACGGGCTGAGGGCCCGGCGGGATGCTGCAGCGCCCGGCGCTGTCGCGGCGCTGCAGGCGGTCAGGCGAAGCGGTCGGTGGCACGCACCAGGGCGTCGACGTTCTCCGGTTCGAACGCCGAATGCCCCGACGCCGGCGTGATCGCCAGTTCCGCCTTCGGCCACACCTTGTGCAGGTCCCAGGCGTTCTGCACCGGGCACACCACGTCGTAGCGGCCGTGCACGATCGCGCCCGGGATGCCGGCGATGCGGTACGCATCGCGCAGCAGCTGGTCGTCGACCTCGAAGAAGCCCTTGTTGACGAAGTAATGGTTCTCGATGCGGGCGAAGGCGAGCGCGAAGCGCGGATCCTCGTGGCCGCTGACGAAATCCGGGTCGACGTGCAGGAACGAGGTCGCCCCTTCCCACACGCTCCACGCGCGCGCGGCCGCGAGCCGGGTGGCTTCGTCGTCGGAGGTCAGGCGCCGGTGGAAGGCCTGGATCAGGTCGTGCCGTTCGTCCTCCGGGATCGCGGCGATGTACTGGTCCCAGGCCTCGGGGAACAGCCGCGAGGTCCCTTCCTGGTAGAACCAGCGCAGCTCCCACTGGCGCAGCATGAAGATCCCGCGCAGCACCAGCTCCGTCACCCGCAGCGGATGCGATTGCGCGTAGGCCAGCGCCAGGGTCGAGCCCCAGGAGCCACCGAACACCTGCCAGCGCTCGATGCCGAGCAGTTCGCGCAGCTTCTCGATGTCGGCCACCAGGTCCCAGGTGGTGTTGTCGACCAGGTCGGCGTGCGGGGTGGACCGCCCGGCGCCGCGCTGGTCGAACAGCACGATGCGGTACTTCGCCGGATCGTGGAAGCGGCGCATCTTCGCGTTGCAACCGCCGCCGGGGCCGCCGTGCAGCAGTACCACGGGTTTGCCCCTGGGGTTGCCGCACTGCTCGTAGTAAAGGGTGTGGCGCGCGTCCACCGCCAGCGTGCCGGTGTCGAACGGTTCGATCTCGGGATACAGCGTGCGCATGCGTTCGCCTCGAGAGAATGTGGACACAGTCTAGTCGCTCCCTTCACCCGCAGCGTCGGCGTGCGCCCCGCGCGGGGCGGGCCGGCATCGGGCGCGAGCCGCGAGCCGCGCTCGCCACGTCCCCGGTTCACGACTCACGACGGGATGCGGCCAAGGCTCACGCGATCGCGCTGCTCGAGGTCTGGGTGCGTGGCGACATCGCGGAACCCGGCGGCAGCCAGCAACTCTCGCACCGCGTCGCCCTGCGCCAGGCCGTGTTCCAGCAGCAGCCAGCCGCCCGGGTGCAGGTGTGCGGGCGCGTCGCGGGCGATGACGCGGATCGCGTCGAGCCCGTCGACGCCGGAGGCGAGGGCCATCGCCGGCTCATGGCGCAGGTCGCCTTGCGACAGGTGCGGATCGCCCTGCGCGATGTACGGCGGATTGCTGGCGACGAGCGCGAAGCGCCGGTCAGGCAGCGCGCCGAACCAGTCGCCGGAGTGGAAGCTGACGTTCGCCAGGCCGGCATCGCGGGCATTGCCGCGGGCGACGTCGAGCGCGGCGGCGCTGGCATCGGTGGCGGCGACCCGGGCGTGCGGGCGTTCGCTCGCCAGCGCCAGCGCGATCGCACCGCTGCCGGTGCCGAGGTCGGCCAGTTCCAGCTCGCGATCCTCAGGCAACCGCGCCAGCGCCAGTTCCACCAGCAGTTCGGTCTCCGGCCGCGGCACCAGCGTGTCCGGCGTCACCGCCAGATCGAGCGTCCAGAAGCCACGGCGGCCGCACAGGTAGGCGACCGGCTCCCCCGCCTGCCTGCGCGCCACCAGGTCCTGGAAGCGGGTCGCGGCCGCCGGATCGGGCGGATCGCCGGCATGGGCGTAGAGCCAGCCGCGCGGCTTGGCGAGGGCGTGCGCCAGCAGGATTTCCGCCTCGGCCGGCTCGACCCTCCCGCGTACCGCGTGGAGCAGGCCGCGCACGGTGGACGCAGGACCGGGGACGTCATTCATCGGAGGCATCGTACCGGTCGCATGGGCGGGTACGACGCGCAAAAAAATGAAGGCGGCCGAAGCCGCCTTCAAAGATTCCGTACCACGTGTGGGAGGGAGGAAACGGATACGGAACTCGGCTGGACCGGAGTCGTCGACCCTGGTCCGAAACCCTGCGCTGCCCCAGCCGGCGCCGTTCCCGGCCACCGCGCCAGACTGCAGCGCATGGGTTGAATATGCTGCAGCGCAAAAACGTTTGCAAGCACATCGACGCGGGCGGAACCGCCGGATGCCATGTTTTTCGATTGATTATAACTATTGATAATATACTTTCAGTCAATTTCACTTATCAATAGACTCGATCTATCATTTCTTCGTCGATCCGGCGCTGCCGATCGAGTCCCGCCACCCTCCTCCATCAACCAGAGGTCGTCCATGTCCCTGATCAACACCCAGATCCCGCCGTTCAAGGCCACCGCCTACCAGGACGGCGAGTTCATCGAACTCACCGACGCCAGCCTCAAGGGCAAGTGGTCGGTCCTGATCTTCATGCCCGCCGCCTTCACCTTCAACTGCCCGACCGAGGTCGAGGACGCCGCCGACCATTACGCCGAGTTCCAGAAGCTGGGCGCCGAGGTCTACATCGTCACCACCGACACCCACTTCTCGCACAAGGTGTGGCACGAAACCTCGGCGGCGGTAGGCAAGGCCCGCTTCCCGCTGGTCGGCGACCCGACCCACCAGCTCACGCGCGCCTTCGGCGTGCACATCGAGGAAGAGGGCCTGGCCCTGCGCGGCACCTTCGTGGTCAACCCGGAAGGCGTGGTCAAGACCGTCGAGATCCACGACAACGCCATCGCCCGCGACGTCACCGAAACCCTGCGCAAGCTCAAGGCGGCGCAGTACGTCGCCGCCCATCCGAACGAGGTCTGCCCGGCCAAGTGGAAGGAAGGCGAGAAGACCCTGAAGCCGTCGCTGGACCTGGTCGGCAAGATCTGACCCGCGACGCCCGTCGCAACCCGCCCCCGTGCCGCAGCCTGCGGCGCGGGAGCGGATCGGAGCCGATGCGCGGCCCAGCCAGCTCCCGGGCGCCTCCCCTCCCCGCGCCCCGCCAGCCACGGCCCGCGTCGGCTCCGATCCGCTTCCGCCTGTCTCCCCCAGGAGTCGTCCCCATGCTCGACAACGACCTCAAGGCCCAGCTCAAGGGCTATCTCGAACGGCTGCAACGCCCGGTGGCGATCGTCGCGTCGGTCGACGATGGCGAGAAGTCGAAGGAGATGCTCGAACTGCTCGAGGACATCCGCGCGCAGTCCGACCGGATCACGCTCGAAGTGCGCCGCGACGACGCCGAGCGCAAGCCCTCCTTCGCGCTGACCTCCCCCGGGCACGAAATCCACCTGCGCTTCGCCGGCCTGCCGATGGGCCACGAGTTCACCTCGCTGGTGCTGGCGCTGCTGCAGGTGGGCGGGCACCCGTCCAAGGCCACGGCCGAGGCGATCGAGCAGGTGCGTGCGCTGGAAGGCGAGTTCCTGTTCGAGACCTACTACTCGCTCAGCTGCCAGAACTGCCCGGACGTGGTCCAGGCACTGAACCTCGCCGCGGTGCTGAACCCCAACATCCGCCACGTCGCCATCGACGGCGCCCTGTTCCAGGACGAGGTCGAAGCGCGCGAGGTGATGTCGGTGCCGTCCATCTACCTCAACGGCGCGCCGTTCGACCAGGGCCGGATGACGCTGGAGCAGATCGTCGCCCGCCTCGACACGGGCGCCGAAAAGCGCGAGGCCGCGAAGATCGCCGGCAAGGCGCCGTTCGACATGCTGGTGGTCGGCGGCGGCCCCGCCGGCGCGGCCGCGGCGATCTACGCCGCGCGCAAGGGCATCCGCACCGGCGTCGCGGCCGAACGCTTCGGCGGCCAGGTACTGGACACGATGGCGATCGAGAACTTCATCTCGGTCCAGCACACCGAAGGCCCGAAGCTCGCCGCCCAGCTCGAACAGCACGTGCGCGAGTACGACGTCGACGTGATGGACCTGCAGCGCGCCACCGCGCTGCTGCCCGCCGGCGCCGACGGCCTGGTCGAGGTGGAACTGGCCAACGGCGCATCGCTGAAGTCGAAGACCGTGGTGCTGTCCACCGGCGCGCGCTGGCGGCAGATGGGCGTACCCGGCGAGGAGCTCTACCGCAACAAGGGCGTGGCCTACTGCCCGCACTGCGACGGCCCGCTGTTCAAGGGCAAGCGCGTGGCGGTGGTGGGCGGCGGCAATTCCGGGGTCGAGGCGGCGATCGACCTCGCCGGCATCGCCTCCCACGTCACCCTGATCGAGTTCGACGCCCGGCTGCGCGCCGACGAGGTGCTGCAGCGCAAGCTGCGCAGCCTCGACAACGTCCGTATCGTCGTCTCGGCGCAGACCACCGAAGTGCTGGGCGACGGCAACCGGGTCACCGGCCTGGTGTACAGGGACCGCGTCGGCGGCGATGCGCACCGGCTGGAACTGGAGGGCGTGTTCGTGCAGATCGGGCTGCTGCCCAATACCGAATGGCTCCAGGGCACGGTGGCGCTGTCGCCGCGCGGCGAGATCCTGGTCGACGACCGTGGCCAGACCAGCGTGCCGGGCGTGTTCGCGGCCGGCGACTGCACCACGGTGCCGTACAAGCAGATCGTGATCGCGATGGGCGAAGGCTCGAAGGCCGCGCTGGCCGCGTTCGACCACCTGATCCGCGCCTCGGCGCCGGTCGCGCCCGCCGAAGCCCAGGCCGCGTAAGTGCGGACCGCCCCCGTCATCGGTCGCGAGGCGGGGGATCTGCGCCGGTTTCGAAAGGGCTGCGCCCCCCGGACCATCGACGCATGAACCTGCGCGACCTCAAGTACCTGATCGCGGTCGCCGACCATCGTCATTTCGGCCGCGCCGCCGCCGCCAGCTTCGTCAGCCAGCCGACGCTTTCGACCCAGTTGCGCAAGCTCGAGGACGAACTGGGCGTGTCGCTTATCGAGCGCGCGCCGCGCAAGGTGATGCTGACGCCCATCGGCGTGGAGATCGTCGAGCGGGCGCGGCGTGTGGTGTCCGAGGTCGAGCAGATGAAGGAGGCGGCGCGCCGCAGCCAGCGGCCCGAGGCCGGGATCGTCCGCCTCGGCATCTTCCCCACGCTCGGGCCCTACCTGCTGCCGCACGTGGTCCCGCCGATCCGTCGGCGCTTCCCCGACCTGCAGATGCTCCTGGTGGAGGAAAAGAGCGACGAACTGCTGGCGCGGCTGCGCGATGGCCGTCTCGACGCCGCGATCCTGGCGCTGCCGGTGCACGACGACCAGCTGCACCACGAATACCTGTTCGAGGAACCGTTCCTGCTCGCGGTACCGGAACAGCACCGGCTGGCGAAGCAGAAGGCGCTGAGCGTCGACGACCTCGCGCGGGAAGACCTGCTGCTGCTGGAGGACGGCCACTGCCTGCGCCGGCAGACCCTCGACGTCTGCCAGCTGGCGGGCGCACAGGAGAAGAGCGAGTTCCGCGCCACCAGCCTGGAAACGCTGCGGCAGATGGTCGCGGCGAACGTCGGCATCACCCTGTTGCCGACGCTGGCCGTGCAACCACCGGTCGCGCACCCGCAGAACATCCGGCTGCTGTCGTTCAGCGACTCGCAGCCCAGCCGCGAGATCGCCATGTTCTGGCGCCGCAGTTCGGCGATGTCGGAGTTCCTCACGCAGCTTGCGGCGATCTTCCGCGCCCTGCCGCCCGGGCTGCTGGACAATCCGCTGACCGGGCCTGCGCCGGAAACCGCGCCCCCGCCCGACATGCTCTGAACCGCGGCTGCCGGCGCCCTTGAAGCCCGGCGTCCGGGGCGCTACGGTAGGCCTCACCACGAGCGGGCGACGCGCCGGACGCGCCGTCCGTTTTTCTTTGGGCGATGGCCGCCACCCGCCCGCACCGGATACGGAGCCGAAACACCATGAGCCACCAGACCCCCAGCGGCCTGCCGCCGTCGATCGTCGTCTCGCGCCGCGATGCCGCGCGGCTGGAAGCGATGCTCGAGGCGCCGCAATGGCAGCACGACGCCACCGCGGAGGCCCTGCTCGGCGAGCTGGTCCGCGCCGACATCGTCGACGACGCGGACATGCCGGCCGGCGTGGTCGGCATGCACTCGCGGGTCGAATGCGTCGACGAGACCAGCGGCGAGAAGCACACCCTCACCCTCGTCTACCCGCAGGAAGCCGACGCCGGCGCCGGCCGGATCTCGGTGCTGGCGCCGGTGGGCAGCGCGCTGCTCGGCCTGTCGGTCGGCCAGTCGATCGACTGGGCCACGCCCCAGGGCAGGCCGCTGCGCCTGCGCGTCACCGGCGTCCACGCCGCGGGCTGATCGCGCATGGCGCTGCGCAAGCTGGCGCTGGCCGGGCTGCTGCTCGGAACGCTCGGCTGGTGGTTTTCGCCCTATTCGCCGCGCACGCCCGACGCGCCGGCCCAGGCGGCCGGTACCGACCCGTCCTGTCCGCTGCCGCCGGGCGTGGTCTCCAGCGATATCCCCTTGCAGACCGGCGTGCCGCGCGAAGTCGGGCCCTTCCGCCTCGAGGCCGGCGCGCTGACACCGCTTGCCGGTTTCAGGATCGAGGCGCGGGTGCTGCGCAGGGAGGACTATTCGATCGGTCGCGAGGCCGCGTTCTCGCCCACCGACCTCGCGCTGGGCTGGAATCGCATGCGCGAGGACGAGGTGCTGGCGCGGCTCGACATCTCGCAGTCCTCGCGCTGGTACCGGTACCGCTGGCAGGGCAGCCCGCCGCTGCCGCCGCGGGAGATCGTCCGCAGCAGCGCCAACATGCACATGATCCCGTCGACACCCGCGGTGGCCCGCGCGTTGCGCGGCGTGCGCCGCGACGACACCGTGCGCATCGACGGCTGGCTGGTGCAGGTCGACGCGCCGGACGGCTGGCGCTGGCGCAGCTCGCTCACCCGCGACGACAGCGGCAACGGCGCCTGCGAGCTGGTCTACGTCTGCGCGCTGCAGGTGGTGCCCTAGGCGGTTTTTTTCGGTGCGCCGGCTGCCGCGTTGCCTGACAGGCGAACGCGGCGGCGGCGGATGTCGCGGGCTTGCCCGTCCTACCCCAGGCCGATCGGGCAGCTCACGCCGGTACCGCCGAGGCCGCAGTAGCCGGCGGGATTCTTCGACAGGTACTGCTGGTGCTCGTCCTCGGCGTAATGGAACGCCGGCGCAGGAAACACGATCTCCGTGGTGATCGCCCCGTGTCCGGCGTCGCGCAGCCGCGCCTGGTACGCGTCGCGGCTGCGCAACGCCTGCTCGTGCTGCGCCTGCGTGTCGCAGTAGAGCGCGGAGCGGTACTGGGTGCCGACGTCATTGCCCTGGCGCATGCCCTGGGTGGGATCGTGGTTTTCCCAGAAGGTCTGCAGCAGGGTCGCGAACGGCAGCTTCGCCTCGTCGTACACCACCAGCACGACCTCGGCATGGCCGGTCTGGCCGGAGCAGACTTCGCGATAGGTCGGGTTGGGGGTTTCCCCGCCGGCGTAGCCGACCGCGGTGGTGACGACGCCCGGCAGCGACCAGAACTTGCGCTCGGCGCCCCAGAAGCAGCCCATGCCGAACTGCACGCGCGACAACCCGGCGAATTCGTCACGCAGCGGCGTGCCCAGCACGTGGTGGCGCTCGCCCACCGGCATCGGCGTCGCCCGCCCGGGCAGCGCCTCGCCAGGCTGCGGCAGCCGTTGTTTCCAGGCACCGATTCCGCTCATCGTGTTCGCTCCGAAGGACTGGCGTTGATCTGTGGCCGCCTCGCGCCACTTCAACCGTCGCGCTGCGCGGGCCTGCCGGGAAACCGCCTCAGCGGAACACCGCCGGCGCCACCTGAACGCAGTTGCGGCCGTGGGCCTTGGCCGAGTACAGCGCGCGGTCGGCGCGTTCGAGCGTGGCCTCCGGGCTGTCCTCGTGCTCCAGCCGGGTGGCGACGCCGACGCTGACCGTGAGCCGCAGCGGTTGTCCGTTCCACTCCGGGCGCAGGTTCTCCACCGCCATGCGCAGTTGTTCCGCGACCATGCGCGCCGCCGCGCCGCCTCGGCCGGGCAGGATGACGATGAATTCCTCGCCGCCGTAGCGGCCGAACAGGTCGCCCTCCTGCAGCGCGCCGCGCAGCGCCAGGGCGACCTCGCGCAGGCAGTGGTCGCCGCAGGCATGGCCGTGGCGGTCGTTGACCGACTTGAAGTGGTCCAGGTCGATGAACAGCACCGACACCGGCTGCCGCTCGCGCGCGCCTTCGATGAAGCTGCGCGACAGCCAGTGGTCGATCGTGCGGCGGTTGAAACTGCCGGTCAGCGCGTCGAGTTCGGCCGAGCGCCGGAGCTGGAGCGCGGCGGCCGCCTGGTCGACGTGGAGCAGGGTCTGCCGCGCGAAGTCGCTGGCGAGCGACAGTTCCTCGGTGGTGAAGCCGTCGGCGCCCTTGCGGTGCAGCAGCAGCGCGCCCCACGCCGGGCCGCGGATCTGCAGCGGCACCACCGCCTCGATCGCCACGATCGACGCCTGTCCCTCCTCGGTCACCGGCTGCTGCAGCGCGATGCCGTTCGCCGCCTGGCGCTTCAATGCGAGCTGGCGCCGGCCCAGTTGCGTCCGCAGCGCATCCAGGCCGCCGGCCGGTTCCACCACGAGCTGGTCCTGGCCGTGGTAGCCCTGGGTCGCGACGATGCAGCGTTCGGCAGGCAGCAGCGGCATGAGCCGGTCGATCAGCAGGCGGAACGCCGTCGCCTGGAGTTCGGCCATCGGCAGCGAGCGCAGCCGCGACTGCAGCTCGGAGACCAGGTCCGAGCGGGCGGCCTCGCGCTGCATGCGCCGTTCGGTGTCCGCGCGCGCCAGCAGCTCGCGGTCGCGCTGGTGCCGGTACTCGCCGATGCGGCCGACCAGCCCCACCGCGAGGATCGCCACGCCGACCACGATCGCCAGCTGATAGCCGTAGCGAACCACCATGGTGTCGACCAGGTGGCCGCGGGTCGAAAGCTCCAGCAGCACCACGCCGGTCACGGTCAGCACCGCCAGCGCCGCCAGCGGCCAGGCCATCAGCGTGCGGCGCCGGACCGCGTCGATCAGCAGCAGCAGCCCCAGCAACAGCGCGAGGCCGAACGGCACGACCTGCACCTGCACCAGCACCCGCGCCACCTGCGGGACGTTGAGCAGACACAGCGCCACCAGCACGACCAGGGCGAGCGACACGCCGTCGACCACCCGCTTCCAGCGCGAACGCGCCTGGTGCATGCCCGCGTACTGCAACAGCATCTGCAGCCACGCCGCGCACAGCAGCATCACCAGCGCGATCACGCCCTGGACCCGCCAGAAGGCGAACGCCCGCAGTCCCGGCACCTGGTACAGATGCCCGTTGACGGCGGAAAGCGCCAGCAGCGCGATCCCGGCGAACGCGAACAGGGCGAGGAACATCCGGTCGCGCGCAGCCGAGAACAGCGCCAGCGCCAGCAGGCCGATGGTGAACAGGCTTGCGTAGATCATCGCGCTGGCCGCGACCCCGTGCTGTTCGAGCCGCATGGCCTGCGCCTCGCGCATCACCTGCGGGTGCAGGACACGGCGCGCGTTGCCCAGCGAGTGCAGTTCGACCTCCACCGGACCGACCCAGTCCGCCGGCAGCGCGAACAGGAAGCTGCTGGGCAGCGCGCCCGCCTCGGCTTCGGGCGCGAAGAACCCGAGCGCGGGGCTGCGCCATTCGTCGCGCTGCAGCCATACCGACTCCACCGCCTCGCGCTGCAGCCGGACCACCCAGCGCGAGCCGGTGCCGTCCTGCGGCAGTTCGAACCGCAGCAGGGCCACGCCGTGTGCGTCGCGGGCCTGCACGACTTCCGCGGCGACCGCAGGCGGCGACCCGTCCGGCAGCGCGACGACGGAGACCTGCACGCCGGAGGTCTCGGGAAGTCCGCCAGCCACCGCCACCGCAACCAGCCCGAGCAGGAGCGCCAGGCAGATCGCGATCAGGCCGTCGTGGCGCCCGCCTTCGGCATGGCGCGGGCTAGTGCTCAGGACACCCTCCCCGCGCCCTCGTCGCGCGCGCGACAGGCCGCTCCGGCGCCGGTCGACACGGCGACGGCGCGGGCGCGTACCCGGCGATGTGGCTGCCCTCTGACATCCGGCCCTCCTGTGCCTTCCCGAGCAAGTTCCGTGCCGACAAATTCTGCCGCACATCACATTATCGGTCACGCAGCAGCCATGCAGACTTGCGAGAGGCCCCCGCGGGTGCTCGGCTACACTGTCGTTTTTGCCCCCCACGTGCGCCATGACCCCACCCGAACCGGCCGCCGGCGCTCCCCTGACGCCCCCCGAGGCCGCGACCCGCCACGACTTCATCCGCCAGATCGTCCGCGACGACCTCGCGGCCGGCCGCCACGCATCCATCCGCACCCGCTTCCCACCCGAGCCCAACGGCTACCTGCACATCGGCCACGCCAAGGCCATCTGCCTGGATTTCGGCATCGCCCGGGAGTTCGGCGGGGTCTGCAACCTGCGCTTCGACGACACCAATCCGGCCCGGGAAGATCCGGAGTTCGTGCGCGCGATCCAGGACGACGTGCGCTGGCTGGGCTTCGAGTGGGCCGAACTGCGCCACGCCTCGGACTATTTCGAGGTCTACGTACTCGCCGCGGAGAAGCTGATCCGCCAGGGCGACGCCTTCGTCTGCGACCTGACCGCCGAGCAGGTGCGCGAATACCGGGGCAGCCTGACCGAACCTGGGCGCAATTCGCCCTTCCGCGGCAGGTCGGTGGAAGAGAACCTGGACCTGTTCGCGCGGATGCGCGCCGGCGAGTTCGCCGATGGCGCCCGCACCCTGCGCGCGAAGATCGACATGGCCAGCGGCAACATCAACCTGCGCGACCCGGCCCTGTACCGGATCAAGCACATGCCGCACCCGATCGCCGGCGCCGGCTGGTGCGTCTACCCGATGTACGACTTCGCCCATTCCCTGGGCGACGCCATCGAGGGCATCACCCATTCGCTGTGCACGCTGGAGTTCGAGGACCACCGGCCGCTGTACGACTGGTGCGTGGACCGGGTGGACCTGGCCGGCTCGCCGGAACTGCTGGCGCCGCTGCTGGCCCGCGGCCTGCCGAACGAGGCCGCCAAGCCGCGCCAGATCGAGTTCTCGCGACTGAACATCAACTACACGGTGATGAGCAAGCGCAAGCTGGTCGCCCTGGTCGGCGAGGGCCTGGTCGAGGGCTGGGACGATCCGCGCATGCCGACCCTGCAGGGCCTGCGCCGGCGCGGGTACACGCCGTCGGCGCTGCGCCTGTTCGTGGACCGGGTGGGGATCAGCAAGCAGAACTCGACGATCGACTTCTCGGTGCTGGAAGGCGCCCTGCGCGAGGACCTCGACGCGCGCGCGCCGCGGCGGATGGCGGTGGTCGATCCGCTGAAGCTGGTGCTCGCGAACCTGCCGCAGGGCCACGCCGAGACGCTGGCGTTCTCCAACCATCCCAAGGACGAATCCTTCGGCACGCGCGAGGTGCCGTTCTCGCGCGAGCTGTGGATCGAGCGCGAGGATTTCGCCGAAGTTCCGCCCAAGGGCTGGAAGCGGCTGGTGCCCGGCGGCGAGGTACGGCTGCGCGGCGCCGGGATTGCGCGCGTGGACGAGGTGGTGAAGGACGAAGCGGGCAACATCGTCGAACTGCGCGGCTGGCTCGATCCCGATTCGCGTCCGGGCATGGACGGCGCCAACCGCAAGGTCAAGGGCACCATCCACTGGGTGAGCGCGGCGCATGCGGTCGAGGCCGAGGTGCGCCTGTACGACCGGCTATTCTCCGAGGCCGATCCCGACGACGAAGGCGAGGGCCGCAGCTACCGCGACCACCTCAACCCGGACTCGAAGCGCACCGTGCGCGGATACGTCGAACCCGCGGCCGCGGCCGCGGCGCCGGAAACCGCGTTCCAGTTCGAGCGGCTCGGTTATTTCGTCGCCGACCGCCGCGACCATCGTGCCGATGCGCCGGTGTTCAACCGCAGCGTCTCGCTGCGCGACACCTGGGCGGCGAAGGCCTGATGCCCGCGATGCGCCTTCGCAGCGTCATGTTCGCCCTGTGTCTCGTGCTGGGCGCCAGCGCCTGCGCGCCGCGGGCGACGTCCGTCCCGTCCGGGACGCCCGGCGACCCCGCGCCACCCGTGACATCGCCCGCACTGCCCGCGACGCCCGGCGTACCGGACGCCTCCTGCCGCATCGCCGGCGACTGCGCGGTGAAGAACGTCGGCAACTGCTGCGGCTACTTCCCGGCCTGCGTCAACAAGGACAGTCCGATCGATCCCGACGCGGTGCGCGCGCAATGCGAGCGCAGCGGCATGTCGTCCGTGTGCGGATGGAAGGACATCCAGGCCTGCGACTGCGTCCAGGGGCGCTGCCAGGCGGTGGACGGGCCGATCCGGGTGGATCGATGAGCCTGCACGTCCAGGTCGCCCTCTCGCTGCCCGAATGGGTCCACGCCCAGGTCGACACCGGGCACGCCTATCCCGGCGACGAGTCGAAGGTCGCGCTGGCGATCGAGCTGTCGCGCCTCAACATCGAGGCCGGCAGCGGCGGTCCGTTCGGCGCGGTGGTGTTCGACGCCGCCAACGACCGCATCGTCTCGGTCGGCGTCAACCGCGTGCTGCCGCAGCACTGCTCGGTCGCGCATGCGGAGACGATGGCCTGCATGCTGGCGCAGCAACGGCTGCAGCGCGCGCGCATGAACCGCGACCTCGACGACAACATCGTCGGCCGCTACGTGCTGGCGACCTCGTCGCAACCCTGCTGCCAGTGCTATGGCGCCACCGTCTGGGCCGGGATCGACCGCCTGCTGATCGGTGCGCGCTCGGAAGACGTGGAAGCGCTCACCGAGTTCGACGAGGGCCCGCTGCCCGCCGACTGGGTCGGCGAACTCGAGCGCCGCGGGATCGAGGTGGTGCGCGACCTGCATCGCGACGCCGCGCGCGAGGTACTGCGCCGCTACGGGCAGTCCGATGCGCGCCGCTACTGACTCCGCAGGCGTCGCAATCGCAGTCGCGGCGCCACCTTCGCCCCTGGATCCGGGCGACGGACGCAGCGTGCGAACCGCGCCATGAACGGCCTGCTGTGCTACTGCCGCGCCGGCTTCGAGCCCGATCTCGCAGCCGAGCTCGGCGAGCGCGCCGCCGAAGCGGGCATCCCCGGTTATGCCCGTGCCACCCGCGGCGACGGCCATGTGCTGTTCCTCGGTGACGACCCCGCCATGGCGACGCGCCTGCCGTGGCGCACGCTGGTATTCGCGAGGCAGTCGCTGCGGCTGTTCGCGGAGCTGCGCGATCTCGACCCGCGCGACCGGATCGCGCCGATGCTCGATGCGATCGAGTCGTCGCGGGTCGCGGTCGACGCGCCTGCGAGTCCATCCGCACACCGGGTCCAGGTGACGCGCTACGGCGAGCTCTGGGTGGAGCATCCCGACTCCGACGCCGGCAAGCCGCTCTCGGGACTGGCGCGCAGCTTCGGCAACGCGCTGCGCCCGGTGTTGCGCAAGCGTGGCCTGCTCGCCGCGTCGGACGACCCGCGGCTGCCGCGCCTGCACGTGTGCTTCGTGGCGGGCGACCATGCATTGCTCGCAGACTCCGATCCCGCCAACAGCGCCCCCTGGCCGCTCGGCGTGCCGCGGCTCAGGCTGCACGCGGACGCGCCCTCGCGTTCGGCGCTGAAGCTGGAGGAAGCGCTGCTGACCCTGCTCGACGAGGCGCAGCGACGCGAATGGCTGCGCCCCGGCATGACCGCGGCCGACCTCGGCGCCGCGCCGGGCGGCTGGACCTGGGTGCTGGCGCGCCACGGCCTGCGCGTGATCGCGATCGACAACGGCCCGCTGCGACCGCACGTCCTCGAGACCGGCCTGGTCGAACACCTGCGCGCCGACGGCTTCCACTGGCACCCCGCACGCCCGCTGGACTGGATGGTCTGCGACATGGTCGAGCAGCCGGCCCGGGTCGCGCGCCGCATGGGCGAATGGTTCCGCGAGGGCTGGTGCCGGCAGGCGATCTTCAACCTCAAGCTGCCGATGAAGAAGCGCTGGCTGGAAACCCGCCACAGCCTGGATGCCTTCGCCGAGGCCGCCGGCGTGCCGCTCGCGCTGCGCGCGCGCCAGCTCTACCACGACCGCGAGGAAATCACGGTCCACGCCCGGCGCTTGTCCACGACCTGAGCCCGTCGCACGACGATCACCCCGCCAGGCCGGGGCGCAAGACGTCCGTGCGGAGCGGGCGCCGTCGCCCGCGACCTGCCCCACCCGCGCCGACGCCCGCACGGCGTCGCCGTCGGCGGAACCCGGCGGCAGCATTGCCTGTACGAGCGCCGCCGCCCCTACAATTCCTGCCCTCCCACAGCTCCGCGGACCCCCATGGCCTCCAGCCTGCTCGTCCTGCTCGACGACATCGCCACCATCCTCGACGACGTCTCGGTGATGACCAAGGTCGCCGCCAAGAAGACCGCCGGCGTCCTCGGCGACGACCTCGCGCTCAATGCCGAGCAGGTCAGCGGCGTGCGCGCGGCACGCGAGTTGCCGGTGGTCTGGGCGGTCGCCAAGGGTTCGACCCTCAACAAGGCGATCCTGGTGCCGGCGGCGCTGGCGATCAGCGCGTTCCTGCCCTGGGCGGTGACGCCGCTGCTGATGGCCGGCGGCCTGTTCCTGTGCTACGAGGGCGTGGAGAAGCTGCTGCACAAGTTCCTGCACGGCAAGGACGACGCCGCCGCGCACCATGCCGCCCACGTGCAGGCGCTGGCGAAATCCGATGCCGAGCTGCTGGCGCAGGAGAAGGGCAAGATCAAGGGTGCGATCCGCACCGACTTCATCCTCTCCGCCGAGATCATCGTGATCTCGCTGGGCACGGTCGCCGGCAAGCCGTTCACGGTACAGCTGGGCGTGCTGGTCGGCATCGCCGTGCTGATGACGGTCGGCGTGTACGGACTGGTCGCCGGCATCGTCAAGCTCGACGATTTCGGCCTCTACCTCAGTCGCAGCGTCACCGCCGCCACCCGCTCGATCGGCAACGGCATCCTGCGCATGGCGCCGTGGCTGATGAAGGGCCTGTCGGTGGCCGGCACCGCGGCGATGTTCCTGGTCGGCGGCGGCATCCTCACCCATGGCGTGCACGTGGTCGGCGACTGGGTGGCGAACGCGGGCATGGAAGCCGGGGAGGTACCCGGCATCGGCGTGGTCCTGGGCGCGCTGACGCCGATGCTGATCAATGCCGCGGTCGGCATCGCCGCGGGCGCCGTCGTCGTGGGCGCGGTGATGCTGTTCCAGCGGTTGCGCGGCCGCAAACCGGCCGCGACCGGAGCCTAGCCGCCCGCGGCGCGACGCCAGAACAGGTCCGCCAGCGGCGGCACCCGCCCCGCGAGACCCAGCAGGTGCCCCCGCACCAGGGTGGCGGCCAGCGCGTCGTTCGAGAACAGGCGGTTGATGCCCTCGAAGGCGTAGGCGGCGACCGCGTTCTCGCTGCGCCGGACGCGCGCCCAGCGCGCAAGCCGGTGCGGCGCCTCCCATGGCAGGCGCCGGCGCTGCGCCTCGACGATCGAGTCACGCAGGGCAGACACGTCGCGCAGGCCGAGGTTCACGCCCTGCCCGGCCAGCGGATGCACCGCGTGCGCCGCGTCGCCGACCACCAGCACCCGTTGCAGATGCTGGGTCGCGCTGAGCTGGCGCTGCAGGGGGAAGGCGAGGCGCCGCGTCGTCGGCAGGATCCCGCCGAGGCGGGCATCGAACGCGGTGGTGATGCTGCGCGCGAAGCCTTCGTCGTCGAGCGCGAGCACGCGCGCGGCCTCGTCGGCGGGCAGGGTCCAGACGATCGAACAGCGCCCATCCACCCACGGCAGCAGCGCCAGCGGGCCGCCGGGGAGAAAGCGCTGCCAGGCGGTGTCCTCATGCGGCCGTTCGGTCTGGACGTAGGCGACCACGCCCTGCTGCGCGTAGTCGTGGGCGTCGGCCGCGATTCCCGCCAGCCGCCGCAGGGGAGAGGCCGCGCCGTCGGCCGCGATCGCGATCCGCGCGGCGATCCGGGTGCCATCGTCGAGCCGCAGCGTCGCCGCGTCCGCACCCTGCTCCAGCGCCTCCACCCGTGCCGGGCAGACCAGGCGCACGCCGCCGCGCTGCAGCGACTGCCAGAGCACGTCCACCAGCAGGCCGTGTTCGACGATCCAGCCGAGCTCCGGCCTGGCCAGCGCATCGGCATCGAAGACGATCGGATCGCCCCCCGCCGCGTCCCAGACCCGCATCCGCCGGTACGGTTGCGCCCGCGCGCTGCGCACGGCCTGCCATGCATCCAGCCCGTCGAGCAGCGCGACGTTGTCCGGCGCGAGCGCGTACACGCGCAGGTCCGGCTCGGCCGGCGACCAGGCAGCGGGCCGCACCGCCTCGACCAGGCAGACATCGAGCCCCAGCCTGGCCAGCGCCAGCGCGCAGGCCGCGCCGACCACGCCGCCGCCGACCACCGCGACGTCGTGCAGGTCGCGCCGGCTCAATGGGCGCCCCGCCGGCACAGGGCCGGAACGTCGCCGCGATATCCCATGGCGCCCCCGGCAAGCAGTGCCTGCAGCGACGGCACCCTATCCACGGCCAGCAATCCGAGGCTGCGCAGCGGACGCAGCAACGGCACGCGGCTCGCGGTGAGGCGGGCCATGCCGTCCGAAAAGGCCAGCGTGCGCGTGCGATCCTCTTGCCGGCGCCTGGCATGCGTCTCGAGCAGTGCGTCCGTGCCCGGATCCTCAGCACCCGCGACCAGTTCGGCCAGGGTCAGCGCATCGCGCAGTCCGAGGTTGAAGCCCTGGGCGCCGACGGGGTGCAGGGTCTGGGCGGCATTCCCCACCAGCACCGCGCGCGGTCCCGTGGTCCTTTGCGCCACCACCCGGAGCGCGGGGTACACGCTGCGCTCCCCGACGTCGAGGAACCGACCCGCGCGCCATCCGAAGGCCTGCTGCACGCGCGCGAGGAAATCGCGATCGGCCAGGCCGGCCACCGCGTCCGCCTCCGCGTCGGCCACGCCGTGGACCAGGCCCCAGGCGCCATCGCCGCGCGGCAGCAGGGCGGTGGGGCCGTCGTCGCCCAGCCGTTCGTAGGCGATGCCATCCGGACCGCGCTGCGTGCGCAGCTTCGCGACGAACAGCCGCTGCCGGTAGTCGTGGCGTTCGACTTCGATCCCCAGCGCGTCGCGCACCGCGCTGTCGGTGCCGTCGGCCGCCACCACCAGCCGGGCGCGCAGGATGCGTTCGCCATCCCCGTCTTCGATGCGGACCTCGCGGATGCCGTCGACCAGGGTGCCGAATCCGAGGAAGCACGCCGGTCGCAGGCGCACCAGCCCCGGCAGTTCGGCCAGCCTCGAGTCCAGTGCCGCACCGAAATCGCGCGCCACCACCACCTGCCCGAAGCTGTCGCGGCCGTAATCCGCGGCATCGAGCAGCACCCGGCCGAAGTCGCCGTTGCGGCTGGCGTGGATGCGGCGGATCGCCCCGGACGGCGCGCGCAGCCGCTGCATCACCCCGAGCGCGGTCAGCGCGTTCACCGTCGCCTCCGCGAAACTGAGGTTGCGCTGGTCGAACACGGCCGGCATGGCCGCGGGCGGCGCGGCGTCCACCAGCGCCGCGGCCACGCCGACGCGGTCGAGCGCGAGCGCGAGGCTGGCGCCGACCAGCCCGCCCCCGATGATCAGCACCTCGTGGACCTGTTCCATCGCGCCATGATAGCGACCGGCCGGGACGCCCCGAGCCGGCGTCCGTTAGAATGACGCGTCTTCGCACCGCTCCACGGAGCCCGCCCCGCCATGACCACCGCCGCAAGCCGCGCCGCGATCCTGACCCTGCTGGCTGCCACGATGGCGGCCACGCGCCTGCACCATTTCGGCGCGGTGCCGGACGCATCCTGGGCGGTGTTCTTCGTCGGCGGGTTCTACCTGTCGCGCTGGACGCGTTGGGCGTTTCCGCTGCTGATGGCGCTGGCGGTGACGATCGACTGGATCGTCATCAGCGGCCAGGGCCTGGATTTCTGGAGTCACTACTGCATGTCTCCCGGTTACTGGGCGCTGGTGCCCGCACATCTCGCGATGTGGACCGGGGGCTGGTGGCTGCAGCGCGCGACCGGCGGTCGCCTGCAGTGGCGCACGGCCGGCCTGCTGCTGGCGAGTGTCGTGGCGGCGGTGGTGGTCTGCCACCTGTTCGCACAGGGCGGCTTCTACTGGACCGCCAGCGCCGTGGCCGAGCCGACCCTCGCCGGCTGGTGGAAGAACTACACCGACTGGCTGCCGGCCTACCTGCGCGCCAGCGCGATGTATGTCGGCATCGCGGCCGCGCTGCATGTCGCGCTGGTGCGCCTGCTGCCCACGGGTGCCGTTGTCCCGCAGGACGCCGCGCGCCGCTGAGCCGGCGCGCCACGCCATGGGCAACCGCCTGTCGAAGATCTACACGCGTACCGGCGACGACGGCACCACCGGGCTGGGCGACGGCAGCCGCGTGGCCAAGGATTCGGCCCGGGTCGATGCCTACGGCACCGTGGACGAGGCGAACTCGGCGATCGGGCTGGTCCTGGCCGCCGAATTGCCGGATGACGTGCGCGACCTGCTCACCGCGATCCAGCACCAGTTGTTCGACCTGGGGGGCGAGCTGTGCATCCCCGGCCATGCCGCGATCGTCGATGCCGACATCGACCGGCTGGAAGCCAGCCTCGACCGCTACAACGAAGCGCTGCCGGCACTGAAGGATTTCATCCTGCCCGGCGGCGGCGAAGCCGGCGCACGCTGCCACCTCGCCCGCACGATCGTCCGCCGCGCCGAGCGCGAAACGGTGACGCTCTCACGCCAGGAGGCGGTGCGCCCGCAGGCGATCCGCTACCTCAACCGTCTCTCGGACCTGCTGTTCGTGCTCTCGCGGGTGCTGGCCCGCGCCAGCGGGCACGGCGAAGTGCTGTGGCGGCACGAGCGGCGCTAGGCCGATGCCGCGCCTGCTCGGCTACACCCACCCCGCCTGCCTGGAGCACGATACCGGCGCAGGCCACCCCGAATGCCCCGAGCGCCTGGGCGCCTTGCTCGAGGCGGTGCACGAGGCCTTCCCCGACCTGGAGTGGATCGAGGCCCCGCGCGCGACCCGTGGCCAGCTGCTGCGCGTGCACGAGCCGGAACTGCTGGCGAGCGTGCTGTCCGCGCCGCTGCTGGGAACGACGCGGCTCGATCCCGATACCGTGGTCTCGCCGGGCTCGCCGGAGGCCGCGCTGCGCGCGGTGGGCGCCGGCATCGCGGCGACCGAGGCCGTGCTTCATGGCGAGACCGACGTCGCCTTCTGCGCGGTTCGCCCGCCGGGCCACCACGCCACCCGCGACGCGGCGATGGGCTTCTGCCTGTTCGACAACATCGCGGTGGCCGCGGCGCACGCGCTGGACCGGTTCGGCCTGGCGCGGGTGGCGATCGTCGATTTCGACGTCCACCACGGCAACGGCACTCAGGCGATCTTCGACCGCGAGCCGCGCGTGCTGTACCTGAGCTCGCACCAGTCGGAACTGTATCCGTGGACCGGCGCCGGCAATGAACGCGGCGTGGGCAACATCGTCAATGCGTTGTTGCCGGCCGGCGCGGACAGCGCACTTTTCCGGCGCGCGTGGCGCGAGATCCTGCTGCCGGCACTGGATGGCTTCGCACCGCAACTGCTGCTGATCTCGGCCGGCTTCGACGGCGACCGCCGCGATCCCCTGGCGCAACTGGCCCTGGGCCCGGACGACTTCGGCTGGTTGACCGGCGAGCTGTCGCGCCTGGCCGCGCGGCATGCGCAGGGCCGCATCGTGTCCATGCTCGAGGGCGGATACGACCTGCACGCGCTGCGCGAGGGCGCGGTCGCCCATGTCGCGGCGCTGCTGGCGGGTCCCGAGGCCGCTCCCGCGCCCTGAGTGGCCGGGCCGCGGCGCCTGCATGAACCGTCTCCGGCGGCCGCATTGCCGCTGCACAAGGCTTCCGGCAAGCTAGCGGCCTTTCCGCCCCCGGGATCCCGTCGCGTGCGTCCAGCGCTCCGCCTGCTGCCCCTGCCGCTCTGCATCGCCCTGTCGCTGGCGGCCCACGCGGACGATGACATGCCCGTCGACTGGTCGTTGTGCCCGGTCGAGGACGCGGTGCCGATGTTCCCGGATGCGCAAGCGCCGGTGGGCGACATCGCCGATCGCGAGAACCTGCCCACCGACATCGAGGGCGACGAGACCGTCGGCATGGATGGCGGCATCTACAACGTCACCGGCAACGTCACCCTGCGCCGCGGCGACCAGTTCCTGGGCACCGACAACATCGAGTATTCCCAGGACACCGGCACCTACACCGCCACCGGCAACGTGCGCTACCAGGATTCGGGCATGCGCGTGGTGGCCGAGCGGCTCGAGGGCGACCAGAACAACGACTCGCACCGCATCGACAACGTCCGCTACCAGCTCATCGAACGGCGCGGCAACGGCGGCGCCGAACGCATCGAGATGCAGGACTCGCGCGGCCGCATGTTCGCTTCCACCTATTCCACCTGCCCGCCCAGCCAGCGCTGGTGGGAACTGCGCGCGCAGCGCATCGACGTCGACACCGACGAGGGCACCGGCACCGCCCGCAACGCCACCCTGCGCATCGGCAAGGTGCCGGTGCTGTACGTGCCGTACATGGTGTTCCCGATCGACGATCGCCGCCGCACCGGCCTGCTCTATCCCAGCATCAGCATGTCGAGCCGCAACGGCTTCGACTGGCGCCAGCCGATCTACTTCAACCTCGCGCCCAACTACGACCTGACCGTGGAGCCGCGCTACATGAGCCGGCGCGGCATCCAGCTGGGCACCGAGTTCCGTTACCTCACCCGGCGCGGCCGCGGCACGTTCGACCTGCAGCTGTTGCCCTCGGACGACCTGACCTGGCGCGAGCGCGACCAGGAAATCGACGAGGTGCCGATCGTCGAGAACCGGCGCGAGGACGACCGCGGCATGTTCCGCTATACCGGCTCCCACAACATCGACCGCACCTGGCAGGCGCGGGCGAACCTGTACTGGCTCAGCGATCCGCGCTGGATCGAGGACGCCAGCAGCAACGTCGAGGGACTGTCCGTGTCGTCCCTGGTCAGCAGCGCCGGCATCTATGGCCGCGGCCGCTACTGGGACGCGGGCCTCCAGGGGCAATACCGGCACCTGACCGACTACACGATTTCCGAGGAGCGGCTGCCCTACAACCGGCTGCCCCGCGCCTACTTCCACTGGGAGCAGCCGTTCAGCCACTGGCTGGTCGCAGGCGCGGAGGCGGAAGCCACCCGCTTCTCCCATATCGTGGACGAGGCCAAGCCCGGCGGCAGCCGCCTGTTCCTCAAGCCCTGGGTCAGCATGCCGCTGGAGGGCGCGAGCTGGTACGTCAGGCCCACGCTCGCGTTCCGCCACGTCCAGTACCGGCTCGACGACGCGCTTGCCGAGGACCTGGCCCTCGACCCGGCCAATCCGGACGACGCGCCCTCGGCCAGCCATCCGATCGGGACCATCGACGCCGGCCTGTTCTTCGACCGCGACACCCGCTGGCGCGGCGACGACTACCTGCACACCCTGGAACCGAGGGTGTTCTACCTGAACTCGCCCTACCGCGAGCAGGACGGCATGCCGCTGTTCGACACCCGGCCGATGACCTTCAGCTGGGGCCAGCTGTTCCGCGACAACCGCTATTCCGGCGCCGACCGCCAGGGCGACGCCCACCAGCTCACCACGGCCCTGACCACGCGCCTGATCCGCGAATCCGACGGCCGCGAGAAGCTCTCGGCCAGCGTCGGCCAGATCCGCTATTTCGAGGACGCCCGGGTGACGCTCGGCAACGAGGCACCGATCCAGAAAGGCGAATCGGCCTGGGTGGTGGACACGAACTACGCCATCAACGACCGCTGGACCGTGGGCGCGTCCTACCAGTGGAACCCGGCGACCCGCCGCGAGGACCTGGCCAGCTTCCGCACCCGCTACCTGGTGGGCGACGACGGCATCGTCAACCTCGGCTACCGCTACCGTCGCAACGTGCTCGAGCAGTCCGACCTGCTGGAGCAGGTCGACCTGTCGTTCCTGTACCCGATCAACCCGACCTGGAGCGTCGTCGGCCGCTACTACTACTCGCTGCAGGACAAGCAGGTGCTGGAAGCCATCGCCGGCGTGCAGTGGGAAAGCTGCTGCGTCGCGGCCCGCCTGGTCGCGCGTCGTTACGTGCGCAACACCCGCGGCGAGATGAACGATTCGCTGCAGCTCGAGATCGAACTCAAGGGCCTGGGCTCGGCCGGACCCGACAACCGGAGCCGTTTGCGCCGTGCTATCCTCGGATACCACCGCGACGACCTCTACCTCGTCCCGCCGTCGGAACTGCACAGCAGTGCGGACGACGACCTTCCCGCAGACGAACTCTCGCCATGAAGACCCTCTTCGCATTCCTGTGCGCCGCATTGCTGTTCGCGGCTTCCGCCCATGCGCAACAGACCCAGCCGCTGGAACGCATCGCCGCGGTGGTCAACGAGGACGTGATCCTGCAGAGCGAACTCGATCGCGCCGTCCAGAACATCGTCAACCAGTACGCCGATCGCCAGAACCAGCTGCCGCCGCGGCCGGTGCTCGAGCGGCAGGTGCTCGAGCGCCTGATCCTGGTCAAGCTGCAGACCGCGCGTGCGGCGGAAACCGGCGTGCGCATCGGCGACGCCGAGGTCGATACCGCGATCAACAACATCGCCCAGCAGAACAACCTCTCGCCCGACCAGTTGCGCCAGCAGCTGGCGCGCGACGGCATGTCGATCGAGGATTTCCGCAGCTCGCTGCGCGACGAGATCCTGATCCAGCGCATGCGCCAGCGCTTCGCGCAGAGCCGTGTCAGCGTCAGCGACGCCGAGGTCGAGGCCGCCATGACCTCGCAGGCCGGGGCGACGCAGTACAACCTCGCGCACATCCTGGTGGCGTTGCCCGAAGGCGCCACGCCCGAGCAGATCGCCACCGGCCAGCAGAAGGTCGATGGCATCAAGGGCCTGCTCGACCGCAACGAGATGGACTTCGCCGCCGCCGCCGTGCGCTATTCCGACAGCCCCAACGCGCTCGAAGGCGGCAGCCTTGGCTGGCGCAGCCTCGACGAGATCCCGGTCGCCTTCGCCAACGCGATCCGCTCGATGTCGCCGGGCGACGTGATCGGGCCGATCCGCGGGCCGAGCGGCTTCCAGCTGCTGCAGCTGGTGGAGACGCGCGAGGGCGCGCAGGCCACCGGCGGCGGCACGGTCACCCAGTACAGCGCACGCCACATCCTGATCCGCCCGGCCGAGGGTGCCAGCGGCGATGGCGAGGCCAAGGCGCGGATCGACACCCTGCGGGCGCGCATCGCCGGTGGCGCGGATTTCGAGACCGTGGCGCGCGAAAGCTCCGACGACACCGTCAGCAAGGACAACGGCGGCGACCTCGGCTGGTTCACCCAGGACGAATTCGGACCTGAATTCGGTGGCCAGGTGGCGGCGTTGCAGGACGGCCAGGTCTCCGCACCGTTCAAGACCCAGGCCGGCTGGCACGTCGTGCAGCGCGTGGCGACCCGCCAGACCAGTGTCGACGACGAGAACCGCCGCGCCCAGGTCCGCGAGTCGATCGGGCAGCGCAAGCTCGAGGACGAGTGGGACCGCTACCTGCGCGAGATGCGCGGCGAAGCCTACGTCGACATCCGCAGCGGCGACGCCGCCCAGGCCGGCAGCGACGGCGGCTGAGATGGTCCGCCCGCGCCTGGCGCTGGTTCCGGGAGAACCGGCCGGCGTGGGCCCGGAGCTGTGCGTACGCGCGGCGCAACGCGCGTGGGACGCCGACCTGGTCGCTTTCGGCGACCGCCGGGCGCTGGCTGCGGCCGCCGCGCGCCTCGATCTTCCCCTGGACATCCTCGCTGCGGACGCGTCGGCCGCGGCGCCCGGGCAACTGCCCCTGGTCGACGTGCCGAACGCGGTCGACACCGCCCCGGGCACGCCCGATCCGCGCAACGCAGGCGCCGTGATCGAAGCGCTCACGCGTGCTGCGACCGCCTGCATCGATCGCCGATGCGACGGCCTGGTCACCGGTCCGGTGCACAAGGCGACCATCAACCTCGGCGGCATCCCCTACTCCGGCACCACCGAACTGCTGGCCGGCCTGGCCGGCCGCGACGTGGTGATGATGCTCGCCAACGACATCGTCCGCGTCGCGCTCGCCACCACCCACCTGCCGCTGCGCGAGGTGGCCGATGCCATCACCCCCGGATCGCTCGAACGGGTGCTGCGGATCCTGCATGCGGCCTTGCGCGCGGACTTCGGCATCGCGCAGCCGCGGATCGCGGTGCTCGGCCTCAATCCGCACGCGGGCGAGGGCGGCCACCTGGGCCGCGAGGAGATCGAGGTGATCGAACCGCTGCTGCAGCGGCTGCGCGGTGAAGGCATGCATCTCGAAGGACCGTTGCCCGCGGACACCGCGTTCCTGCCGGGCAGGCTGCGCGGGCTCGATGCGGTGCTGGCCATGTACCACGACCAGGGCCTGCCGGTGCTGAAGTACAGCGGATTCGAGCGCGCGGTGAACCTCACGCTCGGCCTGCCCTACCCGCGCGTCGCGGTGGACCACGGCACCGCCCTGGACCTGGCCGGCAGCGGGCGCGCGGATCCGTCGAGCCTGTACGCGGCGATCGAGACCTGCACGCGGCTGGCCCTGCGCAGGCACGACGCATAGGCGCGGCATCGGTGTTCCCCACCGCGATCGGGCTTGCGGCTGCACCAGGCACCACAACGCGCTAGGCTCCCTGACCCTCCCGACGGATCGATTCCGAGCATGTCCACGATCGACTGGAACGACTTCATGAAGGTCGAGCTGCGCGTCGGCCGCGTGCAGCGCGCGCGCGTGTTCGCCGAGGCGCGCAAGCCGGCGTACGTTCTGGAGATCGATTTCGGCCCGGAGGTCGGCGTGCGCAGGTCGAGCGCCCAGCTCACCGCGCTGTACACGCCGGAGGAACTGGTCGGACGGCTTGTGGTGGGCGTGGTCAATTTCCCGGACAAGCAGATCGGCCCGCTGATGTCGCAATGCCTGGTCACCGGTTTCCACGACGAACAGGGCCGGGTCGCGCTGTGCGTGCCCGACCGCGACGTCCCGCCCGGAACCCGGCTGCTGTGAGCGGCTTCAGCGAGCCGGCCAAGAAGTCGCTGGGGCAGCATTTCCTGCACGAACGCGGCGTGGTCGCGAAGATCATCCTCGCGGTCGATCCGAAACCGGGTGACCGCATCGTCGAGATCGGCCCCGGCCAGGGCGCGATGACCTTCCCGCTGCTCGAACGGCACGGCGCCCTGACCGCGATCGAGTTCGACCGCGACCTGCTCGCCCCGCTGGCCGCCGCCGCGCGCGCCCACGGCGAACTGACCCTGCTGCACGCCAACGTGCTCGACGTCGACTTCACCGCCCTGGCCGGCGGCACCCCGATCCGGCTGGTCGGCAACCTGCCGTACAACCTGTCCTCGCCGATCCTGTTCCATGCGCTCGACCACGCCGCGGCCGTGCGCGACATGCATTTCATGCTGCAGAAGGAAGTGGTCGACCGCATGGCCGCGCCGCCGGGCAGCAAGGTCTACGGCCGACTGAGCGTGATGCTGCAGGCCTGGTGCGAAGTGACGGCGCTGTTCGTGGTGGGCCCGGGCGCCTTCCGGCCGCCGCCGAGGGTGGATTCGGCGGTGGTGCGGCTGGTGCCGCGCGCGCCGGAGAGCGTCGGCATCGTCGATCCGGCACGCTTCGCCGCCGTGGTCCGCGACGCCTTCGGCCAGCGCCGCAAGACGCTGCGCAACGCGCTGTCGAGGCTCTGCGACGAGGCCACCATCCGCGCGGCCGGAATCGATCCGCAGACGCGCGCGGAACAGCTGGCGGTCGCCGATTTCGTGCGCCTGGCCAACCTTGCCTCGACGCCGTAGGCGCGCCTTCGCCGGCTCGACCATAGCGCCGTCGCGCCGGGCCGGGCGCTCGAACGCCGCACCTGGATACGCGCGCCGGCCGGCGCGCACCAGCCGCAGCGGCCCGGCGCCGCCGCCGCAACCGGCTCGCTCTACTCGAACCGTTCACGGCCAGCGCATACACTGGACACATGAACGAAACCGCCGACTACAGCCTCGAAATCCAGATCGCGACACAGTTCCTCGACGAGGAATCGGAGCCCGACGACGGCCGCTACGTGTTCGCCTACACCATCCGCATCCGCAACCTCGGCCGGCTGCCGGCGCAGCTGGTGTCGCGCCACTGGATCATCACCGATGCCAACGGCGGGGTCGAGGAAGTGCACGGGGACGGCGTGGTCGGCGAGCAGCCGCGGCTGGAGCCGGGCGACCAGTTCACCTACACCTCCGGCGCCACGCTGCCCACGGCGGTCGGCACGATGGAAGGCAGCTACGACATGGTCGGCGACGACGGCACCCGCTTCGACGCGCCGATCCCGCCGTTCACCCTCGCCGTGCCGCGCACGCTGCACTGAGCCGGACCCGGGAAGCGCATGGCCGTCTGGGCGATCGGAGACCTGCAGGGCTGCTACGGCCCGACGCAACGGCTGCTGGAGAAGCTTCGCTTCGATCCGGCGCGCGACCGCCTGTGGTTCTGCGGCGACCTGGTGAACCGCGGCGGCGAGTCGGTGCAGACGCTGCGGCTGGTCCACTCGCTGCGCGACAACGTGGCGACCGTGCTCGGCAACCACGACCTGTCGCTGCTCGCCATCGCCGAGCGCAGCGAGCCAGAGCAACGCAAGGTCAACGCGGACCTGCAGGGCGTGCTGTTCGCGCCCGACCGCGATGTGCTGCTGGACTGGCTGCGCACGCAGCCGCTGCTGCATGTCGACCGCGGCCTGGGCTGGATGATGGTGCACGCCGGGCTGGCGCCGAGATGGACCACGCAGCTGGCCGAGCAGCACGCGCGCGAGGTGGAACGCAGGCTCGCCGGAGGCGGCGCGCGCAAGCTGCTGAAGAACATGTACGGCGATCGCCCGGCGTGGTCACCGCGGCTGACCGGCGCCGAGCGCGACCGCGCGATCATCAACGTGTTCACGCGCATGCGCTACTGCTCGCCGCGCGGTCGCATCGCGTTCGAGGAGAAGGGCGTGCCCGGCACCCAGCAGCCGGGCCTGTATCCCTGGTACGAGGTCCCTGGCCGGGCCGAGCGCGACCTCCGGATCGTCTGCGGCCACTGGTCGACGCTGGGCCTGTTCATCGGCCACGGCGTGCACGCGCTCGACACCGGCGCGGTCTGGGGCGGCAAGCTCACCGCGCTGCAGCTCGACAGCGACGAACTGCGGATCGTGCAGGTGCCGGGTCGCGAGGTCACGCCACCGCCGTCGAAATCGCCCGGATAAACCCGCCGGCGCAGATCCGGGGGCGCGGCGTGCGAATCGATTCAGGCCCCGCCGGGCCGGGCGGCTGCGTCTTCCGCATCCACGCGCACGTAGTCGACGAACTCGAATGCGAAGGCATGCTTCGCATCGGCAGCGTGGCGCTCGCGCGCCACCGCTCGCCAATGCCCGGGGTCACAGGACGGAAAGAATGCGTCCGCATCCGCGACCACGGTGTCGACGTGGGTTGCGTGCAGCTTCACCGCGCGCGGCAGCGCCAGCGCGTAGATCTGCGCACCGCCGATCACGCACAGTTCCTGCGCACCCTCGCCTGCCGCGATCCGCAGCGCCTCGTCCAGGCCGGCGACGGCCCGCATGCCGTCGAACGGCACCTGCGAGCCCCGGGTCATCACCAGGTTCGATCGTCCGGGCAGCGCCCGGCCCAACGACTCGGCGGTGCGGCGGCCCATCAGCAGCGGCTTGCCCAGCGTGAGCGCCTTGAAGCGCCTGAGGTCGTCGGGCAGGTGCCAGGGCAACGCGTTGTGCCTGCCGATGGCGCGACTGCGATCGAACGCGACGACCAGGACCAGGCCGGGAACGGCCCCGGGAACCACATCGTGAAGCCTGTCCCCTGCGGCTCCGGTCGACCGCGTGGTCACGGATCAATGCGTCCGGACAAGGCGCCCACCGCTCACACCGCCACCGGCGCACGGATCGCCGGATGCGGGTCGTAGCCGTGGATCCCGATGTCGTCGTAGGTGAAGGCGAACAGGTCGCTGACTTCGGGGTTCAGCTGCAGCCGCGGCAACGGCCGCGGCGCGCGCGCCAGCTGTTCGCGCGCCTGCTCGTAGTGGTTGGAGTACAGGTGCGCATCGCCGAGCGTGTGCACGAAATCGCCGACCCCGAGCCCGGTCGCCTGCGCCACCATGTGCGTGAGCAGCGCATAGCTGGCGATGTTGAACGGCACGCCGAGGAAGATGTCGCCGCTGCGCTGGTAGAGCTGGCAGCTGAGCCTGCCGTCGACCACGTAGAACTGGAACAGCGAGTGGCAGGGCATCAGCGCCATCTGCGGCAGCTCGGCGACGTTCCAGGCGCTGACCACCAACCGGCGCGAATCGGGATTGCGCCGGATCTCGTCGACCAGCCACTGCATCTGGTCGATGTGCCCGCCCCTGCCATCCGGCCAATGCCGCCACTGGCGGCCGTAGACCGGGCCGAGTTCGCCGTCCGCATCGGCCCATTCGTCCCAGATGCCGACCCCGTTCTGCTTGAGATAGGCGATGTTGGTCTCGCCCTTCAGGAACCACAGCAGTTCGTGGATGATCGAGCGCAGATGCAGCTTCTTGGTGGTGACCAGCGGGAAGCCCTCGCCCAGGTCGAAACGCATCTGCCAGCCGAACACGCTGCGCGTGCCGGTGCCGGTGCGATCCGACTTCTCCGCGCCGTGCTCGAGCACGTGGCGCAACAGGTCCAGGTACTGCTTCATGCCCCGCTTCCGGCGATGCCCGGCTGCAGCGTGGGCGCGCTTCGCGACTTCCACAGCCAGAACAGGCCCAGCGCGACGAGCGGCAGGGACAGCACCTGCCCCATCGTCAGCCAGCCGAATGCCAGGTAGCCGATATCCGCGTCCGGCACGCGCACGAACTCCACCGCGAAGCGGAACAGGCCGTACAGCAGCGCGAACAGGCCACCCACCGCATAGCGCGGACGCGGCTTGGACGAGTACGCCCACAACACGACGAACAGCACCAGGCCCTCGAGGAAGGCCTGGTAGAGCTGCGAAGGATGGCGCGCGAACGCGTCGAGCGCGCCCGAAGCGAACTGCGCCTGCAACTGTTCCGCGCTGCGGCCCGCCAGTTGCGGATCGGTCGGGAACACCACGCCCCAGCCCGCCTGGGTGTACTTGCCCCACAGCTCGGCGCCGATGTAGTTGCCCAGGCGCCCGAAACCGAGTCCGGCCGGCACCAGCGGCGCGACGAAATCCATCGTGTCGAAGAAATGCAGCCCGTGCCGGCGCGACCACAGCCAGGCGGCGACCAGCACGCCGATCAGGCCGCCGTGGAAGCTCATGCCGCCATCCCATACGCGCAGCAGCATCAGCGGATCGCGCAGCAGGTCGGGGAAGGCGTAGAACAGCACGTAGCCCAGTCGCCCGCCGAGGACGACACCGAGCATGCCGTAGAACACCAGGTCGCCGAACGCATTGGCATCGACGCCCGGCAACCGCCCCGCCGCGACCCGGCGCCTGCCCAGCCACCAGGCGGTGAAGAACGCCAGCAGGTACATGATTCCGTACCAGTGGATCGCCGGCTGGAAGGTCCGGCCGAACATTTCGAACGCCGGGAAGTGGATCGCGACGGGGTCGATCTGGTGGAGATGGATCATGAAGCGGGGCGTTCCGGGGCGGACGAGGGCTTATTGTGCCCGACCCGCCGCGTGGCCGGCAGGCCCGCGGGCAACGGCACCGCGCGCGAAGCGGCCAGCGCTGGCCTGCGGCCGCTGGTCCGGCCACCCCTGTCGCGGCCCCATCCGGGCCGCAGGCGGGTCAGGACGTCTCGCCCCGCCGGCGCGCGTTGCGCTTCGCCCACAGGTTCAGCACTTCGACCAGCACCGAGAACCCCATCGAGCCGTAGATGTAGCCCTTGGGAATGTGCACGTCGAAGCCTTCCAGAAGCAGGTAGGCGCCGATCAGCACGATGAAGGCCAGCGCCAGCATCTTGACCGTCGGATTGGCGTCGATGAACTGGCCGAGCGGACGCGCCGCCAGCAGCATCACGCTGACCGCGACCAGGATCGCTGTCACCATCACCGGCACGTATTCGCCGGCCATGCCGACCGCGGCGATGACCGAGTCGAGCGAGAACACGATGTCGATCACCGCGATCTGCGCGATCACGCCGCCGAACGAGACCGCCGCCTTCGCCGCGGGACTGCCGTCGTCGTGCCCGCCGCCGATCATCTCGCGGATCTCGAGCGCGCCCTTCACCAGCAGGAACACGCCGCCCAGGATCAGCACCAGGTCGCGCACCGAAATGCCCTGGCCCAGCAGCACGAACAGGTCCGCGGTGAGGCCGGCCAGCCATGCCAGCGTGAGCAGCAACGCGATGCGGGTGATGCACGCGACCGCGATGCCGAACTTGCGCGCGAACTCGCGGCGCTCCGGCGGCAGCCTGCTGACCGCGATCGAGATGAACACTAGGTTGTCGATGCCCAGCACGATCTCGATCGCGCTCAGGGTCAGCAACAGGATCCACACCTGCGGATCGCTCAACATCTCAAGCATCTATCGATTTCCTGTTCCGGTTTCTAGATCCAGCGCGGGAGCAACACCAGCCCCCACACCAGCAACACGTTCAACATGGTCACGAACACCGCCGCCGATCCCATGTCCTTGGCGCGACCGGCCAGTTCGTGGTGCTCGGGGCCGTAGCGCTCGATCACCGCCTCGATCGCGGAATTAAGCAGCTCCACCGCGAGCACCAGCAGGCAGCTGCCCAGCAGCAGCGCGCGCTCGACGCCGTCGTCGCCCAGCCACAGCGCCAATGGACCCAGCAGCACCAGCAGATAGACTTCCAGCCGGAACGAGGATTCATGCAGCCACGCGGCCCGCAACCCCTGGAGCGACCAGATGGTCGCCATCAGGATGCGCGCGGGGCGACGCGGCAGGTGGCCGGTTTCGTCGGCCATCATCGAGCCCGTTCCCGCGCGCCCGGTCCTGGATCCCCGAGGCGGCCACCGGCGGCGCCGGGGGGAGACTGCGACAGCGTCGACGGCATGCAGCGTTCAGGGGCGCGGCATCGCCGCAATCATGCAATTTTGCCATAGTCGGGCGTGATTCCCGCGTCTTTCCCGCCACCGCAGGCCTCTGAAGAACTCCGGACGGAGCCCCGATGCAGACCCGTTTTCCCCGCCTCCCGAAACGCCCCGTGAAGCGCGCTGCAGGGCCCTGCAGCGCGTTGCTCGCTCTTTTCATGCTCGTCGCGCTGCCGCTGTCGCCCGGATGCCACGGCGGCCCGCAGGCCGTGTCCGCGTCGGTCACCGCGCCGGCGATCGATCCCGTTTCGCGCGACTGGACGGCCGACATGGCGCGGTTCGCGGACGAGGATGCGGCAGCTCCGCCGCCACCGCGCCCGATCGTCTTCACCGGTAGTTCGTCGGTGCGCCTGTGGCCCGCCCTGGCCCGGGATTTCGCCGGTCTTCCCGTGCTGAACCGGGGCTTCGGCGGTTCCCAGGTGCGCGATTCGTTCTGGCATGCCGAGCAGGTCGCGCTGCGTTACCGGCCACGCCAGGTCCTGGTCTACGCCGGCGACAACGACATCGATGCCGGGCGTACGCCGGCGCAGGTGCTGTCCGACTTCCAGGCGTTGGTCGAGCGCCTGCGCCGCGACCTGCCGGACCTGCGCATCTCCTACATCGCGATCAAGCCGAGTCCGCTGCGGGCGGCGCAACTGCCGCGCCAGCGCGAGGCCAACGCACTCGTCCGCGACTGGGCCGCGACACGCGAAGGCGTCGACTTCATCGACGTGTTCACGCCGATGCTCGATGCCAAGGGCCAGCCGGACGCAAGCCTGTTCATCGGGGACCGCCTGCACATGAATGCGAACGGTTACGCACTGTGGCGCGGAATCGTGGCGCCGTACCTGCGGGAAGAATGATCGCCGCACCACGCCGGCTGCGCCCCATCGGCGCCGTCGCCGTGACCGAGTGTCGCGCCCATCACCGTACGAGGCTCTACTGCTGGCGCAGCGCCTCGATCGGGCCGAGCTGGCTGGCCTTCCTCAACGGGTAATAGCCGAAGAACAGCCCCGTGGCGATGGAGAAGCCCGCCGCCAGGGCGATCACCTTGCCGTCGGGCTGCACCGGCAAGGTCGCTGTCGGACTGGTCCACCAGCAGGGCGCCGGCAATGCCGACCACGATGCCGATCACGCCGCCGCCGAGCGAGAGCAGCATCGCCTCGGCCAGGAACCGGCGGCGCACGTCGCAGGGCCCGGCGTCGACCGCCATGCGCAGCCGATCTCGCGGACGCGTTCGGTGACCGACACCAGCATGATGTTCATGCCGATGCCGCCCGCGATCAGCGAGATCGTCGCCACCGCGCCCGGCAGCGCCGGTTGACAGCGCATGGACCGACCCATGCGGATCGCTCAGGCGGCAGTTGCCGGCGTGAAGCGGATCGTGGCGGTGGTCCCTGCATCGGGCACGCTCGCGAGCTCGAGTCGCCAGCCGAAGCGGCGGGCGAGGCGGCTGGCGATGGTCAGGCCGAAGCCCTTGCCCATCGGATTGAAGGCATCGGCCCTGTAGAACGGTTCGAACGCATGCCGCAGCGTCTCGGCCGACATTCCGATGCCGGTGTCGCGGATGACGATGGCATCCGCCCCGATCAGCACGTCGATGGCGCCGTGCTCGGTGAAGTTGCAGGCATTGCGGAGCAGGTTGCGGACCACCACCCCAAGCACCGCCGGCGGCGCGAACAGGCGCGGCGACGCATCGCCCGAGACCCGTAGATCCACCGGCTTCCCGACCAGCAGGGAACGCGCCTTCTCGACCTCGTCGAGCACCGCGTCGCGGACGTCGAACTCCTCGCTCACCGGCGCCACACCACCCTCGCGGGCGAGGATCAGGAATGCGTCGATCACCGCCTCCATGTCGCGCCCGGCGCGCTGGATGCGTTCGAGCGAACGGCGACCGTAGTTCGGCAGCGCGGGATCGGACAGCAGCATGTCGCTGGCGACCCGGATGACGGTGAGCGGGGTACGCAGCTCGTGGCTGGCGTCGCGGGTGAAATCGCGCTCGCGCTGCACGAACTCGGCGACGCGGCCGGCCAGGCCGTGCAGTGCCGCGGACAGCGCGCGGACCTCGCGGCTCTGGTCGTTCGAGACCGCCGACAGCGCCAGCGGCGCCGTCATCTCCCCCTGCAGCGGATCCCAGCGCGCGACCTCCTCGGCCAGCCGGTTGACCGGCAGCACGATGCTGCGCGACTTGCGGTAGGTCAGTCCGGTGATCACCAGTACCGCGAGCAGCCCCAGCAGGATCATCCCGCCCGCCGCGCTCCACATGATCCGGTCGACGTTCCCGGTCCGGACCACGAGGTAGAGCACGCCGGCCGGCTGCCGCTGCACCAGGACGGCGCGCTGCTGGCGATAGAGATAGTTGACGCCTTCGCGCATGGCCAGCAGGTCCGGCGGGATCCCCGTCGCGGCCGCACCGTTGGCCTGGAAGTAGCCGCGGATGGTGTCGGTGGCCGGCAGCTGCGCGGGCGGCCGCAGGCCCGCGCGCCGTTCCCAGAACGCGGCCGCCTCCACGTCCAGGCGCTGGTCGATCAGTGCGTCCCGGGTGATCAGCGTGATCACGCTGACGCCGAACACCACCGCCAGGACCGCCAGCAGCCCCTGGGTGACGAACGCATAGCGGATCTTGCTGGGCAGACCCTGCGGCATCGTTGCGCTCCGCAGCGATCAGGCAGGCGACTGGTCGATGTCGGCGATCCGGTACCCGGCGCTCTGCACGGTATGCAGCAGCGGCTTGTCGAACGGTTTGTCGATGATCTTGCGCAGGTTGTACAGGTGGCTGCGCAGGGTGTCGGAATCGGGCAGGCCGTTGCCCCAGATCTCGCGTTCGATCTCCTGGCGGTTCACCACCCGCGGCGACTCTCGCATCAGGATCGTCAGCAGCTTCATCCCGATCGGCGAGAGTTGCAGCTCGGTACCGCCGCGGGTCGCGCGCATGCTGGCGGGGTCGAGCACGAGGTCGGCGACCTTCAGCACTTCCGAGCCGACCTGGCGGCGTTCGCGGCGGATCAGGGCCCGCAAGCGTGCCTCGAGCTCCTGGATCGCGAACGGCTTGGTCAGGTAGTCGTCGGCACCGGACGACAGCCCGGTGAGTTTCTCGTCCAGCGTGTCGCGCGCGGTCAGCATCAGCACCGGGGTCGACTTGCGCGCTTCCGAGCGCAGGCGCTTGCAGACTTCCACCCCGTCCAGCCGCGGCAGCATCAGGTCCAGCACGATCACGTCGTAGCTGTTCTCCACCGCCAGCCGGTAGCCGTCCAGACCGTCCGACGCGTAGTCGACCTCGAACCCGCGGCCCTCCAGGTACTCGCCCACCATTTCCGAGATGTTGCGGTTGTCCTCGACGATCAGGACCAGACCGCCCGTTTCCTGCCCTGCACGCATGTGTGTTCCTCTAAGGGTGCCTTCAGCTTTGTGAAAGCGTGCCAGTGCGGCTGTACAAGGGCCGTGAAGATGCCGCATCGTCGCGCCTCGCCCACCCCTGCCGGATCCGCGAATCCCCCATGCCCGCCTTCGACCGCCTGCTCCCGATCCTGCTGCTGATCGGCTCCAACGTCTTCATGACCTTCGCCTGGTACGGGCACCTCAGGTACAAGGCCACCCCGCTGGTGACGGTCATCCTGGTCAGCTGGGGTATCGCCTTCTTCGAGTACTGCCTGATGGTGCCGGCCAACCGCCTGGGGTCGGCGTTCTATTCCGCGCCGCAGCTCAAGGGCATGCAGGAAGTGATCACGCTGCTGGTGTTCGCCGGTTTTTCGGCGTGGTACCTGGGGCAGCCGTTGAAGTGGAACCACTGGGCGGGGTTCGCGCTGATCGCGGTGGCGGCGTGGCTGATCTTCCTGGAGTAGCCGGCGCACGACGTCGCAAGTCCGCCTTCTTCGGCCGTGGATGTCGCGTGCACCGATTGCTGGTGGCGCTACGCGCGTGCAGCGAGCGCGCGCTGCTCCGGATCCGCGGGGCGGTCGGCGTCAGAACCGGATCCTGCCGCTGAGGATGTCCTTGAACATCACCCAGTCGCCGGCGAACGAGTAGAACGGATGCTTGAACGTCGCCGGGCGGTTCTTCTCGAAGAAGAAGTGCCCCACCCAGGCGAAGGCGTAGCCGCACACCAGCGCCGCCAGCAGCCACCACGCGTTGCGCTGGACGATGGCCAGCGCGAGGAACGCGAGCGCGCCACAACTGCCGATGAAATGCAGCCGTCGCGAAGTACGGTTGCCGTGCTCTTCGAGATAGAACGGATAGAACTCGCGGAAGCTGGCGAAGCGGCGCATGTCCGTCCTCCCTCGGCGCGGTTGCCGGAATGATGAAGCCGCGTGCGGCCGCGCACAACCGTGCCGCGATCCGGGCGCCCGGGCCGGACGGCGCCGCGCTCGGGGCGGATGCGGCGTCGCTGCGCCGGGGGAGTGCCTGCCGCAGGGTCGGGAAGCCGGCGGCGCACCGTCAGGTCGAGCGCTTGGCCCGTTCCCAGTAGCGGTCCTGTTCCGCCAGGGGCAGGTCCTGAAGGCGCACGCCATCGTCCTGCGCCATCGCTTCCATCGCCCGGAAGCGCCGCTCGAACTTGGCATTGGCGCCGCGCAGCGCGGTACCGACGTCGACCTTCGCATGCCGCGCCAGGTTGGCGGCGACGAACAGCAGGTCGCCCAGTTCCTCCTGCAGGCGTGCCCGCGCATCGGCATCATCCGGGGCGGCGGCAACCGCCGCGAACTCGGCGCGGACTTCCCCGATCTCCTCGTGCAGCTTGTCGATCACCGGCGCGGGGCCCGGCCAGTCGAAGCCCACGCGCGCCGCACGGTCCTGCAGTTTCACCGCGCGCTGCCACTCCGGCAGCCCGCGCGACACGCCGGCCAGCGCCGAGTCGTCACCGGCGCCGGCCGCCTCGCGTTCGGCGCGCTTGATCCGTTCCCAGCTCGCGGTCTGCGCGGTCGCGTCGCCGACCCGGGCGTCGCCGAACACGTGCGGATGCCGGCGCACCATCTTGTCGCAGATCGCCACGACCACGTCGCCGAACGCGAAGGCGGCCTGTTCTTCCGCCATCCGCGCATGGAACACCACCTGCAGCAGCAGGTCGCCCAGCTCGTCCTTCAGCGCCGGCAGGTCGCCGCGGTCGATCGCGTCGGCCACCTCGTAGGCTTCCTCGATGGTGTACGGCGCGATGGTCGAAAAATCCTGCTCCAGGTCCCAGGGGCAGCCGGTGCCCGGCGTGCGCAGGCGCGCCATGATCCCGAGCAGGCGCCGGATGTCGTGGTCGTCGGTCCCGTCCATGCGGTCGCGGCGGCTAGAGCCAGTCGCGCCAGGGCAGCGAGGGATCGCCCAGCGCGATGAAATCGCCGTTGAGCAGGGTGTCGCGCTGGTTGTAGCGGAACGGCCGTCCCTGCGGATCGAGCAGCGTGCCGCCGGCGCCTTCGAGGATCGCCTGCCCGGCCGCGGTGTCCCACTCGCTGGTCGGGCCGAAGCGCGGATACACGTCCATGCCACCCTCGGCCAGGCGGCAGAACTTGAGCGACGAGCCCAGGCCGACGGGCTCGACCGCACCCATCCGCGCCATCAGCGCCTCGGTACGCGGATCGCGATGCGAGCGGCTCGCGGCCACCTGCAGGGGCGCGACCGCCGGCCGACGCACGTGGATCGCATGCTCGCCGCCTGCGTCGCGACGGAACGCACCGTGCCCGGGCGCGCCATGCCACAGTACGCCGGTCACCGGCGCCTGGATCACGCCGAACACCGACACGCCGTGGTCGATCAGCGCGATGTTGACGGTGAACTCTCCGTTGCGCTTGACGAACTCGCGGGTGCCGTCGAGCGGGTCGACCAGCCACAGGCTTGGCCAGCGCCGGCGAACGTCCGGCGGCACCGCGTGTGTGGATTCCTCCGACAGCACCGGGATCTCCGGCGTGAGCCGCGACAGCCCCGCGACGATGCAGTGGTGGGCGGCGAGGTCGGCGGCGGTCAGCGGGCTCGCGTCTTCCTTGCGGGTGACGTCGAAGTCGCCTTCGTAGACCTCCAGGATCGAGGCGGCGGCATCCTGCGCAATCGCCAGCACGTCCTCGCGCAGGGCCTGGATGGTGGCGAAGTCAGGCATCGGCGGCCCGCTCCAGTCCGGTGGTCCGCTCCAGGTCCAGGTACTCGCGCGCGGCGAACAGGGCGGCGATCGAACGGCCTTCCGAGAAATCCTCGCGCAGGGCCAGTTCGCCGATCGATGCCAGCGGCCAGGGCACGACTTCCAGTTCCTCCGGCTCGTCTCCGGGCAGGCGCTCGGGATACAGCTCGCGCGCGAGCACCACGGTGGTCTCGTGGCTCATGTACACCGGCGCAAGCGACAGCGTGCGCACCACCTCGAGCCGGCGCGCACCGTAGCCTGCTTCTTCCTTGAGCTCGCGGTCGGCCGCCTGCAACGGCGTCTCGCCCGCGTCGATGCGCCCCTTCACCAGGCCGAGTTCGTAGCGGTGCAGGCCGGCGGCGTACTCGCGCACCAGCAGCACGGTGGCCGCGTCGAGCATCGGCACCACCGCCACGGCGCCATGGCCGCGCCCGTGCAGGCGTTCGAACTGGCGCCGCTCGCCATTGCTGAACTCCAGGTCCAGCCGCTCCATGCGGTAGGGACCGGCATCGTGCTCGGTGATGGCGTGGATCGTCGGCAGGCGGCGCGTCATGGCACCGCCCCGGACGGGCCACGGGCGATAATGGGGGCATGTCGACTCACGATGACGCCATTCTAGACGACGCCGGACGCTGGCGTTCGCGCGATCTCGCCGTGCTCTGGCATCCCTGCACGCAGATGCGCGAGCATCCGGACGTGCTGCCGTTGCTGCCGGTGGCGCGCGGCGAGGGCGCCTGGCTGGTGGGGCACGACGGCAGCCGCACGCTGGACGCGGTCAGCAGCTGGTGGACCAACCTGCACGGCCATGCCGAACCGCGCATCGCCGAGGCCATCGCCCGCCAGGCGCGTACGCTCGAGCAGGTGATCCTCGCCGGCTGCTCGCATCCCCCGGCAGTGGAGCTTGCCGAAAGGCTGCTGCGGATCGCGCCACGCGAAGCGGCCCGCGCGCCGCTGGCCAAGGTGTTCTATGCCGACAACGGGTCGGCCGGGGTCGAGGTGGCGCTGAAGATGGCGTTCCACTGGTTCCGCAACCGCGGCGACGAACCGCGCCGCACGAAGTTCATGGCGCTGCAGAACGGCTACCACGGCGAGACCATCGGCGCGCTCTCGGTGGGCGACATCCCGCTGTACCGGCGGATCTACGCACCCCTGCTGATGCAGGCGGTGTTCGCGCCCTCGCCCGATGCCTACCTCGCCCGCGACGGCCAGGGCGCGGCCGCCTGCGCCGAGGACGCGGCGGACGCGCTGGCGCACCTGCTCGACGAACATGCCGGCGAGATCTGCGCGCTGGTGCTGGAGCCGCTGGTGCAGTGCGCCGGTGGCATGCGCATGCACCACCCGGCCTACCTGCGGCGGGTACGGGAACTGTGCGACGTGCACGGCGTCTTCCTCATCGCCGACGAGATCGCGGTCGGCTTCGGCCGCACCGGGACGATGTTCGCCTGCGAACAGGCCGGCATCCAGCCCGACCTGCTGTGCCTGTCCAAGGGCCTGACCGGGGGCTTCCTGCCGCTGGCCGCGGTGCTCGCCACGCAGGCGATCTACGACGGCTTCCTCGACGATTCGCGCGAGCGCGCGTTCCTGCACTCGCACAGCTATACCGGCAATCCGCTCGCCTGCGCGGCGGCGCTGGCGTCGCTGGACATCTTCGGCAGCGACGACGTGCTCGCGCGCAACCGCGCCACCGCCTCGGCGATGCAGGCGCTGGCCGCGCCCATCGGCCGGCTCGCGCATGTCGCCGACGTTCGCCAGACCGGCATGATCGTGGCGTTCGAGCTCGCCCGCGACGGCGACCGGCGCAGGCCGTTCGATCCATCCGCGCGCATCGGGCTGCGCGCGTATCGCGCAGCGCTCGCCCGCGGGGTCCTGCTGCGCCCGCTGGGCGACGTACTGTACTGGATGCCGCCCTACTGCATCGACGAGCCGCAGCTCGCGCTGCTCGCCGGGGTGACCGCGGACGCGATCGTCGAGGCGACGGCATGAGCATTGCCCCGGTCCGGCCGCGGCGCCTGCCCGCCGCCGACCGGTTGCGGTGGAGTGCGGTTCGATGCGCGTGATCCGCACCTACGTCGATGCAGTCCTCGCCGTCGGCGCGCGCCTCGCACTGCCCGAAGACGCCGCCGCGCACCTGGTACGGGTGCTGCGGCTGCGCGAGGGCGACGAATGCGTGCTGTTCAACGGCGACGGCCACGACTACGCCGCGCGCATCGTCGTCTGTGGCAAGCGCGAGACGCTGGTGGACATCCACGACGCGCAGGTGGTCGACAACGAATCGCCGCTGCGGATCACCCTGCTGCAGGGGATCGCGCGCGGCGAGAAGATGGACCTGATCCTGCAGAAGGCGACCGAGCTGGGCGTGGCACGGATCGTGCCGGTGGAGGCGGAACGCACCGAGGTCCGGCTCGATGGCGCGCGCATGGCGAAGCGGATCGGCCATTGGCGCGGCATCGTGGCCTCGGCCTGCGCGCAGTGCGGCCGGGCGCGCCTTCCCGAGGTATGCGATCCGCTGGAAATCGCCGGCGCCGCGACGCGGACCGGCGACGCGCCATGCAGGCTGGTGCTCGACCCGGGGGGCGCGCTCGGGCTGTCGACGCTGGCGGCACGCGCTGCGGGAGGCCCGACCGGCCCGGTCGTGATCGCGATCGGACCCGAAGGGGGCTGGTCGCCGCGCGACCGTCAGCAACTGTACGGTGCGGGGTTCGAGGGCCTGCGCCTTGGTCCGCGGGTGCTGCGCACCGAAACCGCCGGCCTCGCGGCGATCGCGGCCCTGCAGGCGCTGTACGGCGATCTTCGAGGCTAGGCCGCGTGATCGCTCCAGGGCTGCGGCAACGCGTGCGGGACGCTGGCTTGCGGAACCTGCGCTAGGCCGCCAGGGCCTGCCGCAGCGCCTGTTCGATGCCGTCGATGTCGGGAATCAGCGCGGGCTCGTCGTTGAACACCACGTGCGCACGTACGCCGGCGCCGACGGCCTGCCCGTCGTCGGCCGTCGCCAGGCGGTCGCGCGACACCGTCACCAGTCGCGGGAAACCCTTGGTCAGCAGCGCGAAGTACGGCATCGTCGCCTGCCCGCCCAGGGCCTTGAGCACGATCACCTTGTGACCCAGCCCGCCCTGCTCCACGCCCTGTCCGCTCAACTGCGCGAACGCGACCAGCGGCAGGATCCAGCCCCGCCAGCGGATGGTGCCGAGCAGCCAGTCGGGCGCGTTCTCCACCGGATCGGGCTCGGCATACGAGAGCACCTCGGAGATGGTGGCGTTGGGCAGCAGCAGTCGCGCCGCCTCGGTCTGGATCAGCACCGCGCGGACGTCGGTGGTGGCCGTATTCATGGCTGCAGCATCCCGTTCGGATCTGGGTCGGGCCGGTCGACGGCGACGGGCCAGCGGTCGAGCAGCATCGCCGCCAGCGCGGCGGGCGTGCCGTGCGCGACGCCCGTGGCGATCGCCGCCCGGGTAGCCGCAGGTTCATAGCAACCTTCGTCCGGCGTCTGTCCGAGCACGAGGCCGCCGCTCCAGCCCTCGCCGGTGACCGCAGGCACCAGCGCGGCGTCCGCGCCGCTGAGGAACAGCACGGCGCTGTCGCCGGCGGGCAGCACGGCAGCCGGTTCGAACGGCACCGCCGGATCGAACGTCCAGGTCGATCCCGCCAGCCTGAGGCCGAGCCCCGGCGGCACGAAGTACACGCTGCCGGGCTGCAGGGCCACACCCGCTTCGGCCACGGTGACCGACGCGGACGTCGCGCGCGTCATCTGCTTGACCAGTCGGTCGTAGCGCCCGCCTTCCAGCGACAACCGGATCAGGATCGGCTTGGCGAACCCGGCCGGGATCGCCGCGAGCAGCTGGCGCACGGCATCGGGCCCACCGAGGCCGGCCTCGATGAGGATCGCGCCGCGCACGCGGCCGTGGCCGTAGCTGTCGGGGTCTGCCAGCGAGAGGCCGGCGCCGAGCGCATCCAGGTCGAACTTCGGCGCGGGTCCGGGTGCGGCGCTGGCCGCCGCGGCGGGAGAGCCGTCGTCGTCTTCCACCAGGCTCAGGCCGCCGTACCACCCCTGCGCCTTCGGCTCGGCCACCGGCGGATCCGCCGCGTGCACCGCCTCGGCCTCTGCCGCGCCATCATCGGCGGATTCGCCGGCCGCTCCGGCCGCCTGTGCGGCGAGGAATTCCTCGATGCCCGCCGGCGCATCCGCTGCCTGCCCCGCGCGGCTGAAGCGTTCCGGATCGAAGGCCAGCTCGTCGAGCCCGCCGTCCCCGGCGTCGTCCGGGGACACCGCCAGCCCCGGTTCCAGACCGTAGTCACCGTTCGCCGCGGCGTCGTCCGGGCTGTGGAGGGCCGCACCATCATCGGAACCTTGGGGCGCGGCCGCGACGGGTGCGTCGCCGGGTTCCTCCCCGGGCAGGCGCCACGAGCCCGCCACGTCGGCCGCGACCGGATCGTGCGCGTCCTCACCGGAAGCGGAGACTGCCGCGAGCCCCGACAGGCCTTCGAGCCCGCTGTCGCTCGGCACCTCGTCGGCATGCTGCTGCGCCTCGTCGGTGAACGCGACGATCGCGTTCGCGAAATCCACCGGCGGCCTGGTCGGCGACAACGGGCCCGGCGTCGGGTGCAGGTCTTCCTCCGACTCCGCGCCCGCGGGGAGCACGTCGTGGTGGCGGTGCAGCTTCGCCGACAGATGGCGCAGCCAGCGCGCCGCGTCCCAGCCTGTGCGCTGCGCCGCCTGTTCGGCCTCCTCGAAGATCACCATGTAGCCCGGGTCGGCGAACACGTCCGCATACAGGTCGATCGCGTCCTCGATCGCCGGGTCCAGCGCCACCAGGATCGCCTGCGGCGTCGCATGCCGGACCTGCTCGGGATCGGCCAGCAGCGGGTCGGCCACCAGCACCACGTCCGCGCCGGCCTCGCGCAGCGCGCCGCTGATGCGGTCGCAGGCCTCGCCGGCGCGGGCCAGCAGGGCGACGCGTGGCGCGGCGTCAGTCGCGGCCATGCGGCACCTTCAGCAGCTCGTTGACGTTGCGCATCAGCTCGGGCTCCTGGTAGGGCTTGCCGAGATAACGGTCCACGCCAAGGTCGAACGCGCGCTGACGGTGCTTTTCGCCGGTCCGCGAGGTGATCATCATGATCAGCACGTCGCGCAGGCGCGGATCGGCCTTCATGTGCTTGGCCAGTTCGTAGCCGTCCATCCGCGGCATCTCGATGTCGAGCAGCATCAGGTCGGGGACGCGTTCGTCCATCCGCTCCAGTGCGTCGAGGCCGTCCTTCGCGGTGATGACTTCGAAGTTGTGGCGTTCGAGCACGCGTCCGGTGACCTTGCGCATGGTCACCGAATCGTCGACCACCATCACCAGCGGCACCGGGCGCTGCTCGGCCGCGTGGGCGGGCGAGGCTTCGCGCGGCAGCACCGCGTGGCGGCGGGCCAGCGGCGCGACGTCGAGGATCACCACGACGCTGCCGTCGCCCATGATGGTCGCGCCGAAGATGCCCGGGATCGACGCCACCTGCGGCCCGACCGGCTTCACCACGATCTCGCGGCTGCCGATGATCTCGTCGACCGCCACCGCGGCGCGCAGCTCGCCCGAGCGGATCAGCAGCAGCGGCATCTGCAGGTGGCCTTCGGCGCGCGCCGCGCCCTGCCCGACCAGCAGGCCGAGATCGTGCAGCGCGTAGTCCTCGCCGCCGTAACCGTAGGCCGCCTCGCGATCGGACAGGCGATCGCGCTCGATGCGGCCGACGCCGCGGACCGAAGCGATCGGCACCGCGAACTGGGTTTCGCCGATGCGCACGAACACCGCCTGGGTCACCGCCAGGGTCTGCGGCAGGCGCAGGGTGAACGTCGTGCCCTGCTGGCGACGCGTGTCGATGTCGAGCGAGCCGCCGAGCTGGCGGACCTCGCTGGCGACCACGTCCATGCCGACGCCGCGGCCGGCCACGCGGCTGACCTCGTCGGCGGTGGAGAAGCCGGGCTCGAAGATCAGCGCATCGAGATCGCCGTCCGTGAGCGTCACGCCCTCGCGGATCAGCCCACGCTCCTCGGCGCGACGCCGGATCGCGCCGCGATCGAGGCCGGAGCCGTCGTCGCCCACTTCGAGCACGACTTCGGAACCTTCGCGGCGCACCGCGATGCGGACCGTGCCCTCTTCCGGCTTCTTCGCCTTGCGGCGCGCTTCCGGCGATTCGATGCCGTGGGCGACCGCGTTGCGGAGCATGTGTTCCAGTGGCGCGGTCATGCGCTCGAGCACGTTGCGGTCGAGTTCGCCCTGGCTGCCGTCCAGCCTGAGCTGGACCTGCTTGCCGGTGTCCGAGGCCGCCTGCCGCAACACGCGGCGCAGGCGCGGCACCAGCGCATCGAACGGCACCATGCGCGTGCGCATGAGGCCTTCCTGCAGTTCGGAGCTGACGCGCGACTGCTGCAGCAGCAGGGTTTCGTACTGGCGGGTCAGGTCGTCCAGCGTCTGCTGCAGGCTGGTCATGTCGGCCGCGGACTCGCCCAGCGCGCGCGAAAGCTGCTGCAGGGTCGAGAAGCGGTCGAGTTCCAGCGGGTCGAACGTGACGTCGCCGGCATCGCCTTCGCGCTGGTAGCGGGCGATGATCTGCGCCTCGGTTTCGATGTCGAGGCGACGCAGCTGGTCGCGCAGGCGCGCGTTGGTCTGCTCCATCTCGTTCATCGCCGCGCGGAACGCACCCAGCTGCTGCTCCAGGCGGGCGCGGTAGATCGCCACCTCGCCGGCGTAGTTCACCAGCCGGTCGAGCAGGTCGGCACGGATGCGCACCTGCTCCTGCGGCGCGCGGATGGCGGCGTCCTCCTCGCCTCCATCGGCGATCGGGCCCGACAGCGGCGCCAGCTCCACCTTCGGCTGCGCCGGCGCGGCATCGGCCGCGATCTCTTCCTCCGACAGCAGCGCTCGCCCGCGGGCCAGCGCATTGAAGGCATCGATCAGCGCGTGCGGCATCACGATCGCGCGCCGGTCGGCGACGCGCGTCACCATCGCGTGCAGGCGGTCGAAGCCGCCCTCGAGCAGGCCGATGCCGGTGCGATCGAGTTCGCAGCGCTGTTCGACCACGGCCTCGAGCAGCGATTCCATGGCGTGGCCGAGCTCGCCGATGGTGAACACGCCGGCCATGCGCGCGCCACCCTTGAGGGTATGCAGGTCGCGCTGCAGGCCGATCACCGGCTCGCGCGCGTCCGGCGATTCCCGCAACTGCGCCAGCAGGCCGTCCGAGTGATCGAGCAGGTCGCCGCTTTCCTCGATGAAGATGTCGAGCAGTTCGGTATCGATCCTGGAGGTGTCGAACGCCTCGTCCGGGTCGTCGTTGGCCAGCACCCGCGCAAGCAGCGCGGCCACCGCACTATCGACCGGGGCGTCGGCGTCCTCGTCCCCGTGGTCGGCCGTGGCCCGCGCCGGTGCGGCTTCTTCCTGGACTTCAGGGCGCTCGGCTTCGAGACGCTCGGCTTCGAGACGTTCGGCTTCGAGACGTTCGGCTTCGAGGCGTTCGGCTTCGACACGCTCGGCTTCGAGGCGTTCGGCTTCGAGGCGTTCGGCTTCGAGGCGTTCGGCTTCGACACGTTCGGCTTCGACACGTTCGGCTTCGACACGTTCGGCTTCGACACGTTCGGCTTCGACACGTTCGGCTTCGACGCGTTCGGCTTCGACACGTTCGGCTTCGACACGTTCGGCTTCGACGCGTTCGGCTTCGACGCGTTCGGCTTCGACGCGTTCGGCTTCGACGCGTTCGGCTTCGACGCGTTCGGCTTCGAGGCGCTCGGCTTCGATACGCTCGGCTTCGAGCAGCTCTGCTTCCAGGCGTGCGGCTTCGGCTCGTTCGGCTTCGAGGCGCTCCGCTTCGGAGATGCCCGACTCCAGGGCCTGGCCCTCGAGAGACTGGGTTTCGGGGAGCTCTGCTTCTAGGCGTTCGGCTTCGACGCTTTCGGCTTCGACGCGTTCGGCTTCGAGGCGCTCGGCTTCGAGGCGCTCGGCTTCGACGCGTTCGGCTTCGACGCGTTCGGCTTCGACGCGTTCGGCTTCGACGCGTTCGGCTTCGAGGCGCTCGGCTTCGAGGCGCTCGGCTTCAACGCGCTCGGCTTCGAGGCGTTCGGCTTCGAGGCGTTCGGCCTCGAGGCGCTCGGCTTCGAGGCGTTCGGCTTCGAGGCGTTCGGCTTCGAGGCGTTCGGCCTCGAGGCGTTCGGCCTCGAGGCGCTCGGCTTCGAGGCGTTCGGCTTCGGAATCGACGACGTCGGCAGGCGGGCCGGTTTCGATGAACCCGCCATAGGCGCTCATGTCGACCGTGGTCAGCGCGACTTCGTCCGCTGCGGCCGCCGAATCCCCACCCGACGCGGCCTCTTCCAGCCACTGCGCATCCACCAGCGCAGCCAGTCCGCTCGACGCTTCCGGCAGGCTGTCGCGCAGGGCGACCAGCCGGGACGCGAGCGCATCCTGCGTCGCCAGCGCGGGAGCGGGTTGCTTGAGCGTGTCGACGGTGTCGCGAACCGTGCGCGACAGGTCCGCGATCGCGGCGATGCCCTCGGTCGTCGCCGTCGCGTGCGAGGCCAGCAGCCGGCGCGCGTAGTGTTCCGCCGGGCCGAGCACGCTGTTGATGACGGGCACTTCCGTCATCGCGAACGCGCCGTTCATGGTATGCAGCGCGCGGAGCAGCGCGTCGCTGCCCTGGGCTTCGCCTTCGCGCGCCCGTGCCAGCCATGCGTCGATCGTCTGCAGGTGGCCATCGACCTCGGCGTCGAGGATTTCCAGCAACAGTGCGTCGATCTTCGCCGGGATCGCCTCGAGCGTCGCGCCGGCTTCGGCAAGCGCGACGCCGGCAGGCGCCTGCGTGTCTTCCGGCATCGGCGCGGCGGGCGCCACGATCTCGGGCGGCATGCCCTCGTCGCCGCCGGCGATCCGCTCGGCCGCGTCCTGCAGCGGTTGCAGGTCGGTCACCAGGCTGCTTTCGCCGCGCAGGGCGGCCTGCAGCTCGGGCAGCGTGTAGAACGCCCGGTCGACCATCGCGACCACCGCAGCACTCGGCGGACGCGATCCGTCGAGCACGCGGTTGAGCATGTTCTCGATTTTCCAGCTGAACTCGCCCAGCACGCGCGCACCGACAAGGCGGCCGCTGCCCTTCAGGGTATGGAACACGCGTCTGATGGGCCGCAGCTTCTCCATGTCCGCGGGCGCCGCGCGCCACTGCGGCAGCAGTCCGTCGAGGTTGTCGATCTCCTCGGCGAACTCCTCGAGGAAGACCTCGCGGATCTCCTCGTCGATTTCCTCGCCGACGGACTCGAACCCGCCCACGATCGGCCCGGTCTGCCGGGTGGGTCCCCCGGCGGCCGGTGCGGCCGCCTCCACGGTGGTTTCCGCAGGCTGCTCCGTGGCTCCGGGCTCCCGGGCCGCGGCCGCGGCCGCGGGCTCGTCCGCCACGACTTCGGCCGCTGGCGCCTGCACCGCCGGCGCGGCCGCCTGCGGCTTCTCGCGCTGCTGCGGCAACGGCCAGTAGCCCAGGGATTCGAGGCTGTTGCGGGCGATGTCGAGGATTTCCTCGCGGTTGCCGCGCTGCTCGCGCAGCGCCTCGAGGTAGTACTCGAGGCTGGCGAGGGCGTCGGCCAGCGTGTCCAGCTGGCGGCCGTTGGGCACGCGCTGGCGGCTGATGAGTTCGTATTCGGTGTAGCGGCTGACCGCGAGCAGGTAGTCGGCGGGCAGCGGAAGTTCCATCATCCGCAACGCGCCCGACACCTCGTCGAGCAGGCGCGGCACCTCGGACAGCTGTTCGTGCTGCCAGCTGGTCTCGACGAAGGCCACCAGCGCCTGGCGCGCCTGCACGAAGTTGGCGATCGCCTCGCGCACGATGGTGTCGACCACCTGCCGCGTTTCCCCGGCGAACAGTTCGTTCTCGGCGTCGCCGCCCGCCTGTTCGGCCGAGCCCAGCCGCGCCACCTGGTCGTCCAGGGTCGCGTCGACGTACAGCAGCGCGCCGGCGACATCCAGCAGCGCGTCCTCGTTGGCCGCGACCGTGCCGTCGAGGATCGCCTGCATCGCGTCGCGCTGCTGCTGGACCACCTTGCGGGCGACACCCAGCCCGAGCATGCCGAGCGTGTCGGCGACCCGGGCCAGGGTTTCCGCGTGCGGCTGCAGCGCGGTCAGGTCGCTGGCGCCGGTGCGCAGGTGCAGGTCGAGCGCATCCTTGACGTGCAGCAGGTCGTCCTTCACCGCCGCCGACACGGTATCGAGCAGGGCGCGGTTGCGTCCGCTGATGCTGCCGCGCGCGTGTTCGAGTTCCGACTGCGTGGGCAGGGCCGCGTCGAGCTCGAAGACCCGCTTCAGTTCCTGCAGCGCGGCGTGGCCGCCATCCTCGTGGTGGGCGACGTGGTAGAGCAGTTGCCGGGTCGGCTCCTGCGCCGCTTCGCCGCGTACCTCGGCGAAGCCGTCGTTGTCGAGCAGACCGCGACGTGCCTCGCGCTCGACTCCGGCGAACACCTTGCGCAGTCCCGGCGTAGCGGGCAATGCGCCGTCGGCGAGCGCGCGGGCGACGTTCGAGGCCACCCACAGCATCCGTCGCACCGGCACCTGCCGCACCTGCGGCAGCAGGGCGTCGATCGCCGGTGCCAGCGAAGCCGGCGCGCCATCTCCCTGCCAGCCGGCGATGGCCTGCTGCAGCGCTTCCAGCAACGGCTGGAGGTCGTCGTTGGACGCCGGGGTATCGACGCCGGCCGGGATCGCACCGGGCAGTGGTCGTTCCAGGTCGGGCGAGAACAGCACGCTTTCGCTGAGTCCGCTCTCGCCGCGCGCGGCGCGCAGCTCGTTGAGCAGCGGCAGCAGCACGATCGGGATGTCGCGATGGCCGCTCTGCAGGCGCTCGAGGTAGTCGGGCAGCAGGACGATCCCGCGCAACAGCGTGCTGCAGGCTCCGTCGCGGTCGGCGATGGTCCCGGCGTGCAGCGCCTGCGCGACCTGCTCCATCTCCTCGGCCACCATCGCCGGCGCGTACAGCTCGACCATCCGCAGGGTGCCCTGCACTTGGTGCAGGTAGCCCGCGCACAGCCGCATACGGCCGACGTCGGCGGAATCCTCGACGTAGTCCTCGAGTTCCTCCTTGGCCAGGCGCAGCGTTTCGTCGAGCTCGGGCTTGATCCAGCCGAGCGCGGTGTGTTCGAGGGCTTCGCGCAGCGCTGTCATCGCCCGCCCCCGCACGTGCCGGCGTGCATCCGCCTGCGACAGGTCGTCGTCGCGTTCATCCGGGTCCCGGGCTCCCTGCTCAGGCCGGCAGCTTGAAGTCGGCGACCGAACGACGCAGGTTGGCGGCCAGCTGCGCGAGGTTGCCGATCGACTGCGCCGTCTGGTTCGCGCCTTGCGAGGTCTGCGCGGTGATCGACTGGATCGTGTTCATGGTCTCGGTGATGTTGCTCGCCGCCGCGGACTGCTGCTTGGCCGCGGAGGAGATGCCGAGAATCAGGCCGGCGAGGTTGCTCGACACGCTTTCGATCTCGCCCAGCGCGGTGCCGGCGTCCTCGGCCAGCCGCGCACCGGCGACCACTTCCGAGGTCGTCTGTTCCATCGAGCTGACCGCCTCGTTGGTATCGCTCTGGATGGTCTGCACCAGCGCCTCGATCCGCTTGGTCGCGTTGGACGCGCGTTCGGCCAGTCGCTGCACTTCGTCGGCCACCACCGCGAACCCGCGGCCCGCCTCGCCCGCCGATGCGGCCTGGATGGCCGCGTTGAGCGCCAGGATGTTGGTCTGCTCGGAGATGTCGTTGATCAGTTCCACGATCGAGCCGATTTCCTGGGAGCTCTCGCCCAGGCGCTTGATGCGCTTGGAGGTCTCCTGGATCTGGTCGCGGATCGAGTCCATGCCGGCGATCGTCTCGCGCACCACGCCCGCGCCCTTGGTCGCGATCTGCACCGAGCGCTGCGCCACGTCGGCCGATTCGGCGGAGTTCTTCGACACCTGGTCGATGCTCGAAGCGATCTCGTTGATGCGGCTGGAGGCGGAGTTGATCTCCTGCGCCTGGTGCTCCGCGGCCTCGGCCAGGTGCATGGCGGTGGCCTGCGTCTCCTGCGCGCTGGACGCCACCTGCGCCGAGGTGTCGTTGATCGTGCCGACCAGGTCGCGCAGGTTCTCGACCGCGAAGTTGATCGAGTCGGCGATCGCGCCGGTCATGTCCTCGGTCACCGTCGCCTTCACCGTCAGGTCGTTCTCGGCGAGCGCGCCGATCTCGTCCAGCAGGCGCATGATCGCCTCCTGGTTGCGGTTGTTGAGCTCCATGGTGTCTTCGTAGCGCTTGCGCTGGGCGCGGTTCAACGACCACAGCAGGCCGGCCAGCGAGACCAGCGCCAGCAGGCCGCTGATGATGCTGATCCAGACGTTGCCGAACAGGCTGGTGTCCTCGAGCGAGCCGAAGGCGGTGAACGCGGAGAACAGGTCCTGGCTGTCGGACAGCAGTTCGTCGGAGCCGGTGGTCAGCGCCGCGGACGCGGCCTGCGCCTGGAACAGCGCCGGCGCACTGGCGATGATCGCGTCGAGGTCCTGCTTCATCGCGGTCCAGCGCGTGCCCGCCTGGGTCAGCGCAGCGACCGCGCCGCCGTTCGCCAGCGGCTGCACGTTCATCGCCTCGTCGCCCGCACGCAGGCCCTCGAGCACCTGCTCGAACACGCCGACGTCGCGCGCCAGCGCATCGCCCGCGATCGAGGCGCCGGCGCCGCCGGCCTGGATCTCCGCGACGCGCCGCGCCATGTTGCCGGCCAGCACGTTCTGGCGCAGGGCGATGTAGACCTGCGAGGCGGGCGAACCGCTCGAGGACATCGCGCGCACCAGTTCATCGAGCTGCGCCTGCAGTTGCGGCACCGCCTGGTTGAAACGGGCGGCGTTGGCGGCGAAACCGCTCACCGCCTGCTCGCTCGCGGCGACCTGCTCGGCGCTGGCGGCCAGCGGCGTCCAGGTCTCGGTCACCGTCTGGATCGGACCCGACACGCCCGCCGTATCGCCGAAGTTGGCGTTGAGCTGCTGCACGTCCTGGTCGATCTGCGCCTTGGTGTCCTTGAACGCGGCGAACGCGGCCGCGTCGCCGGCCACCGCCTCCCGGCCCTGGTTGGCCAGGCGCTGCGAGTTCACCTGCAGGCTCGAGGCGGAGGTGCTCGCGCCACCCAGCCGCGCCGCCTTCCAGCCGGCATAGCCGGTGTTGGCGCCGAAGATCACCAGCGTGGTGACCAGCGCCGCGATCCAGAAATTGCTTCCCAGTCCGCGCCCCTTGCCGGCGATCGAATCGACTACTGTGCTCATGCGCTTACCCCTGTCCCTGCTCTTTCCTGCTGGACGCGACCGTCAGGCCGCGGCTTGTCTGAATTCCGGCGTCCGCGCCAGCCGCCCCAGGCTGAACACGCCCCACGTCTGGTCGGCGAGCCGGTAGGCCCGCTCGACGAAATGCCCGTAGCGCCCCTCCCCGACCACGTCCGGCTCCACCTGCTGTTCATCGTGGAAGCTGCGCTGGCCGAAAAGTTCGTCGATGGTGACGGCGACGTCGCCGTCGGGCTGGCGCACGATCAGCACGCGCTGGGTCTCGTGCAGTACGGTGCGCTCGCCTTCGAGGAACTGCTTGAGGTCGACGATCGGCAGCAGGTTGCCGCGGACGTTGCCGACCCCGAGCATCCACGCCTGCGCGCCCGGCACCGGGGTGACCGGCGGCATCGGCACGATTTCCAGCACGTCGTCGAACGCCGAAGCCAGGCGACGCTCGCCGACCCGGTATCCGATCCCGCGCCACAGCCCGGGCGCGTCGAACTGTTCCGGCAGGCCCGCGACGTGCGCGAGGCTGCGCTGCTCGAAATCGAGCAGCATCGCGAACGGGTCGCGACGCTGGGTCATCCCGCAGACCCCAGCAAGCGGTCGATCTCGCCGATCAGCACGTCCTCGCGCGGCGGCTTGACCAGGTAGCCCTTGGCGCCCTGGCGCATGCCCCAGGCCTGGTCGGTCTCCATGCCCTTGGTGCTCACGATCAGCACCGGGATGTGCTTGGTGTCGGCGTCGCGCGCCAGCGCGCGCGTGGCCTGGAAGCCGTTCATGCCCGGGAGCACGACGTCCATCAGCACCAGGGCGGGCTTCTCGCGCCTGCACGCCTCGATGCCGTCCTCGGCGCTGGTCGACGCCAGCACCTCGTGGCCATGGCGTTCAAGCAACTGGGTCAGCACCGCCGTATCGGTCGGTGAGTCCTCGATGATCAGGATGCGGGCCACGGCGACTCCCCTTTACGCCTTGACATGGGTACGGATCGCGTCGAGGAGTTCCTCGCGCGTGAATGGCTTGGTGACGTACTGCTCGGAGCCGACGATGCGGCCGCGCGCCTTGTCGAACAGGCCGTCCTTGGAGGACAGCATGATCACCGGCGTGCTCTTGAACATCTGGTTGTTCTTGATCAGCGCGCAGGTCTGGTAGCCATCCAGGCGCGGCATCATGATGTCGACGAAGATGATCTGCGGCTTCTGGTCGGCGATCTTGGCGAGCGCCTCGAAGCCGTCGACGGCGGTCACCACCTCGGCGCCCTCGCGCTTGAGCAGGGTCTCGGCGGTTCGGCGGATGGTCTTCGAGTCATCGATCACCATCACCCGCAGGCCATCGAGACTGGCGGCGCGGCTGTCGTCTTGCGTCATTCTTCGGTTCCCCCGGCACGCAACGCAGGTCCGATGCCCGCATTGCCGCGATCGCCGTATATTCCAGCCTCGTGCGGGACTGTCAAGCGTCCATGAAGAAGTTTGCGCAAGTCGTGGCCGCCACGGACGAAAGTGACGCACGCCGGCTGCTAACATTTGTCAGAAAGTGCCACTGGTGGTTCACATGCCCCTGAATGTCGTGGTCGTCATGGATCCGATCGAGTCGATCCGGATCGCCAAGGATTCGACCTTCGCGATGCTGCTGGAAGCGCAGCGCCGCGGCCATGCGCTGCATTACGTGCTGCCAGGCGGGCTTGGCATGGATCATGGCGTGGCCCGCGCGCGGCTCGCGCCGCTGCGCGTGCGCGACGATCCGGCAGGCTGGTTCGAACTGGGACAGCCGTCACAACGTGCGCTGGAGGCCGGCGACCTCGTGCTGATGCGCCGCGACCCGCCGGTGGACGCCGATTACCTGCACGACACCCTGATCCTGGGCGCCGCCCAGCGCCAGGGCGCGCAGGTGGTCAACGATCCGCGGGGCCTGCGCGACATGAACGAGAAGCTGGCCGCGCTCGAGTTCCCGCAATGCTGCCCGCCCACGGTGGTCGCGCGCGATGCCGCCACGCTCAAGGCCTTCGTCGCCGACCACGGCGACGCGGTGCTCAAGCCGCTGGACGGCATGGGGGGCCGTTCGATCTTCCGCGCCAGGGCCGGCGACGCCAACCTCAACGTGATCCTGGAGACGCTGACCGACGGCGGCCGCCACCTGGCGATGGCGCAGCGCTACCTGCCGGAGATCGTCGACGGCGACAAGCGCATCCTGCTGATCGACGGCGAGCCGGTGGACTGGTGCCTGGCGCGGATCCCGCAGGGCGACGAGTTCCGCGGCAACCTCGCCGCCGGCGGCCGCGGCGAGGGCCGGCCGCTGAGCGAGCGCGACCGCTGGATCGCCGCCCAGGTCGGTCCGGAAGTGAAGCGCCGCGGCATGCGCTTCGTCGGCCTCGACGTGATCGGCGACTGGCTGACCGAGGTCAACGTCACCAGCCCGACCTGCATCCGCGAGCTCGATGCGCAGTTCGGGATCAACATCGCGGGGCTGCTGTTCGACGCGATCGAAGCCGGCCCCGGCCGATGAGCGCGAGTCGCTGAGCCGGACGATGTCCACCCTCGCCCTGCCCCCCGCCCCGCCGCGCATCGGCGAACGCGAACGCCTCAGCGCCACCCTGGTGCTGTCGCTGCTGCTGCACGGGATGCTGGTGCTGGGCGTGGGCTTCGCCCTGGACGAGGCCGCGCCGCTGCGGCCCACGCTCGACGTGATCCTGACCGAGACCACCAGCCCGCTGACCCAGGCGCAGGCCGACTTCCTGGCCCAGGCCAGCAACCAGGGCGGTGGCGAGCACGAGCGCAGCACCCGCCCGCGCGACGACCAGGCCGGGCTGGTGGCGCAGGCCGAACCGGGCGTGGCGCCGATCGAGATGCGCGCGCAGTCGCCCAGCGCGCAGCCGCCGCCGCAGGCGCGCGTGGTCGCCAGCCAGCGCGGCGAGACGCCATTGCCCACGCCCGACGCCCGCCCGCAGGCCGACGACAGCGCCCTGCCGCGCGGACCCGAACGGGTCGAACGCGACCTGGCGATGGCGCGGCTGGCGGCCGAGATCCACCTGCGATCGGAGCGCTACGCCAAGCGCCCGAAGCGCAAGTTCGTCTCCGCCAGCACCCAGGAATGGGCCTACGCCAGCTACCTGCGCGACTGGGTCGACCGGGTCCAGCGCGTGGGCAACCTCAACTACCCCGACGAGGCGCGCCGGCGCCGGCTGTCCGGCGAACTGGTGATCAGCGTGGCGATCCGCCGCGATGGTTCGGTCGAGCGCGCCGACATCATCCGCTCCAGTGGCAGCCGCCTGCTCGACGATGCGGCGCTGCGCATCGCCAGGCTGGCCGAACCCTATTCGCCGCTGCCGCGGACCGAGGAGGAGATCGACATCCTGCACGTCACCCGCACCTGGCAGTTCCTGCCGGGCGGGGAGCTGATCGACGATTGAGTGGCCACGCGGGGGCGCGGACGCGGGCCGAGCGGATGCGCCCTGCGGGCGCACGCGGTGACGGATGGCGGACCCGGGCCCGCCCTACGCCGGTGCCGGCGCCCACAGGGACGACCGGCATGACCAGCGGCCGCGGTGGCGACTGGCATGACCATGGAGGTAAGCGGAGCTGCCCGGCATTGCGGGCGTGCACGGTGACGCGTGGGCGGCCCAGGGCCCGCTCTACAGCCGCTGCCAGAGCGGGCCTTCGCCGCGGCGCCAGTACACGCCGAGCGCCTTGCCGTAGAACGCCTGCCGCGGGACCAGGCCGAAGTAGCGTCCGTCGGCGCTGCGCCCCCGGTGGTCGCCCAGGACCAGCACCATGTCATCGGGGATGGTGAAAGGCGCGATGTCCGGTCCGCCGCCGTCGGCCAGGTCGAGCCGCACGAGGCGGTCGCCGAAGCGCTCGGCGTCGGCCGAGCCGTCGGGCTGGAGCGGCTGGCCGTCGATGCGCAGGCGCCCGTCCACCAGCGCCACACGCTGGCCGCCCACGGCGACCACCCGCTTGATCAGCCGGGTGCCGTCCACCGGCGAGCGGAACACCACGACCTCGCCGGGCGCGGGCTCGCCGCGCGCCAGCAGCTCGATCGCGGTGAACGGCACGCGCAGTCCGTAGGCGCTCATGTCGACCACCACGCGGTCGCCCGGCAGCAGGGTCGGTTCCATCGAACCGCTGGGCACGTGGTAGTGGTTGGCGAACGACGAACGCGCGACCACCAGCAGCGCGATCGTCAGCAGCAGCGACGGCAGTTCGCGGCGCAGCCAGCCGCGCTCCCGGCCGCCGTCGTCGGGGTGATACGTAACTGCCTTCGTCATGACCGTCTCCCGTGTGGTCTGCGCTGGACCACCCGCGGCGGCGGTTGGTTCCCGCTCAGGCGCGGGCGGCGCGCTGCGCCTGCTGCTGTACCAGGGTCAGCGCCACGTTGTCGCGCAGGTAGGCCGGCTGCAGGCGTTCCGGCGCGATCGCCTCGCCGCGCGCGAACGCCCGCGCGCCCAGGCGCGCGACATCGGCCGCGTGCGGCAATGCCGTTCCGTCCGCCGATGCCAGCGCCCCGGCCAGGCGCTTGCGCAAGGCTCCCTCGGCCGCGTCGAAGCCGGTGCCGACGCCCTGCCATTCGCGACCTTCCGGGAGCTCGGCCTGGGCCGGCGGCACCACGGTCTCGGCGCCGAGCGCCTGCAACCCGCCGTCCACGCGCACGAACGCGCCCAGGTACACCTCGCCCATCCGCGCATCGATCGCCGCGAGCACGCGGTCGCCTTGCGCGCGCGCGGCCAGCGCCGCCAGCGTCGACACCCCGACCACCGGGCGGTCCAGCGCCAGTGCGATGCCCTGTGCCAGCGCCACCGCCAGGCGCACGCCGGTGAACGCGCCGGGTCCGCGGCCCACCGCGATCGCGTCGAGCTGCGATTTCGCCACGCCGGCCTGCGCCAGCAGCTCGCCGGCCCAGGGCAGCGCCAGCTCGGCGTGGCGCCGCGGCGCGATCTCGAAGCGTTCCTGCACCTCGCCATCGACCAGCAGGGCGACGGAACAGGCTTCGGTGGCGGTTTCGAAAGCGAGCAGTCTCATCCGGCCATGGTAGCGGGCCCACCGCCGCGCCGTGGCTGCGCCTCCGCCCTCGGGCGGGGCGCCGTCTGGACAAAATTTGTCCAGCGACCGGGAAACCAGGCCCGGCCGCCGGGAGACAAGCCTGGCGTGCCGGGTCAGGAAGCCGGCGCGCGGGCAGATTCTGCCCTCGCGCGGACCTCGGAAGTCGGAGCGCCAGCAAAATTCGCCCAAGCATAGGCCTCGAAAGCCGGTGCGCCGACAGAATCTGCCCGAGGGTGAGTCTCGGAAATCGGAGCACGGGCAAGATTTGCCCGAACGCGGACCTCGGAAGCCGGAGCTCCGACAAATCTATGCGCTCGCGGGCCTCCAAAGCCCGTCCCGCCGGCGGGATCAAGTGCCTTCTCCCCTGTCGAGGAAGAGCTGACCCACGGTGAAGAGCGGTGTCTGGCTTTCGGACCGTCACCGAGCCCTGCCGCCGGGGAATCGCTCTCCGCTCGGACAGGGTCGCTGCGCGGTCCGTCGCGAAGCCCGGCAAGGTCTGGGGGCTCTCCGCCTGTCGGGGAAGAGCCGATCCGCGATTAAGCATCTGTGTCGGGACGTCGGACCGACGCCACGTCCTGGCGCCCGGGGATCGCTCTCCGCTCGGTCAGGGCGGTCCGAGCCGAGTAGCAACCTCCGGCCCGGAACGACCCCGGCCCGAAGCCGGCAAAATCAGCGGCTCCTTGCATGTGGAGGAAGAACTGATCCGCGACGAGAGGTAGTTTCCAGGACTTCGCACGGACGTCGCGAGCGGCGACGGGCCAAACGCCGTCGCTCAGAACCCCGGCACCTGCAGCGGGCCGAACGCGACCTGGCCCTCGGGCGACTGGAAGCACGGGGTGTTGAAGAACGCCGCGAGATACGCCTCGGGCGCGGGCTTGAAACCCGAGTCGAGGGTGTAGGTGTTGCCGCTGGCCGGGTCGGTGGCGGTGAGGTTCACGCCGCCGCTGTCGAGCTTGCGGAAGCGGGTCATCTCCCAGCCCTGCGCCTGCCAGCGCGCGTGCGTGGCCTCGATCTGGGCGGCGATGTCGTTGCCGGGGGCCAGCCCGCGCAGGCCGACCCAGATGTAGAACAGGTCGTCGCGGGTCTCGCCCTGCGCGCCCTCGCAGCGATTGGCGCGCACCTCGAACGACTCGCGCTCCACCGACAGCCCGGCCAGCACGTCCTCCACCTGCGGCAGGAACTCGGTGGCGGCCTGGTGCGGGGTTCGCGTCTGCATGGGGTCGGGGTCCTCGGCGCCGGCGCATCCGGCGAACAGCAGGCACGCAAGCGTGCCGGCGATGGGGAGACGCCGGGGGCTGCGTTCGCGTGGGGTCTCCATGCCCGACAGCATAGCGCCGGGCGGCGGATCAGCCGAGACGGCGGCCGACCGTGTCCACCTGGTCGTAGTTGCCGGTCAGGATGTAGGCCTGGTTGCGCAGCGATTCGGTGCCGGGCTTCCAGTAGTCGCTGTGCCCGGACGCGCCCTCGGTGGTGATGCGCTGGCCGCCGAAGCTCCAGTCGACCGGGCTGTTGCCGTGCACTTCCGTGTAGCTCACGACATCGTCGCTGGCGGCGCCGGCCCAGAAATGGTCGCTGTCGATGTGCATGTCGCTGACGTCGTCCACCAGCGGGCTGTCGATCCGGAACGGGCCCCAGCCGGGACGGCGTTCCTCGGCCTCGTAGCCCATGCCCGGGCTGCCCATGGCGATGATGTCGTCCACCGCCAGCCCCTCGCCGGCCATGGCATCGGCGCTGCCGACCACGGTCGATCCGTAGGAATGGCCGATGACGGTCACGCGCGCGTCCGGCCCCTGGTGGGCCTCGCGCAGGCCGATCGTGAAGTCGCGCAGCGCCGGCGCGCCGTCGTTGGCGTAGCCGGCCAGCACCGCGGCCGGGATGTGGTCGGGCGCGTCGTAGCCGAGCCAGACGATGGTCGATGTCTCGCCGGAGCCGGGGATCGTCTCGGCCTGCGCCTGCAGGTCGGCCATGCGGTCGATGTTGCCGCCGAGGCTGCCGACATCGGTGCCGGTGCCGGGCACGAAGATCGCGACGTTGTCGGCGGTATCGGGGTTGCTGATGGCGACGATCGCGCGCGCGTCGGAATCCCCGCTCTTCGGATCGAACCCGAGCAGCAGCAGGCGATCGGACGCCGGGCCGGACTGCGAGGCCTCGATGCGGTCGAGCAGCGCCTGCGAGGCCTGGCGGTCCTCGCCGTTGGCGGCGTCGTGCCGCAGCACGGCCATGTTGGCCTCGTGCCGCACCTCCGCGGGCAGGCCGTCCATGTCGCCGAGCTGCGAGCCGTAGCTGGAGAGATGGTTCGACTGCTCCTGGGCCGACAGCCCGCTCCACCACTGCGCGTTCTCCTGCGCACTGCCGGCGGGTGGCGCCCCCGCGGGACACGCGACCGGTGGCGGCAGGTCGAGCTGGGTCGCAACCGATCCGATGGTGGGGCTCATCACGGGCTCCGACTCGCAGGATGACGATGGTCGAAGCCTGCCTCCCGCCGGGGCCCCGGGCCAGCTAGGGCGTACCCTTGCCCGCCCCTGCCACGTCGGTGCCCGCCACGCCTGCAGCCGCCACGGCAGGCGCGTGGTCCGCAGCCGCCACCGGATCCCGGGCGAAGAAGGCGTGCACGTCGCGCACGTCGCGCGTGCTCGCGAACGGCGGCAGCGAATCGAGGAACAGCGCGCCGTAGGATTTCTGTGTCAGCCGCGGGTCGCACAGCACCAGCACGCCCCGGTCGGTCTCGGTGCGGATCAGGCGGCCCACGCCCTGCTTGAGCGCGATCACCGCCTGCGGCAGCTGCTCGTCGCGGAAGGGGTTGCCGCCGGCGCGGCGGATCGCGTCCAGCCGCGCCTCGAACACCGGATCGTCGGGCGCCGCGAACGGCAGCTTGTCGACGACCACCACGCTCAAGGCGGCGCCCGCGACGTCGACGCCTTCGCGGAAACTCGCCGCGCCCAGCAGCACACCGTTGCCGGATTCGCGGAAGCGCTGCAGCAGCACGTGGCGCGGCGCCTCGCCCTGGACGAACAGCGGCCACTCGCCTTCCTCGCGCAGCAGCTCGGCCGCCTCGCGCAGCGCGCGGTGCGAGGCGAACAGTACGAAGGCGCGGCCGGCGGAGGCCTGCAGCACCGGCCGGATGCTCTCGATCACGGCCCAGGTGTAATCGCGGTCGGCCGGCTGCGGCATGCGCATGGGCAGGTAGCACAGCGCCTGCGAGGGCCAGTGGAACGGGCTGGGGACGAGCAGCGTGGCGGGCTGCTCCAGGCCGAGCCGGGTGGCGATGTGCGCGAAGGAATCGTCCACGGCGAGCGTGGCCGAAGTGAAGATCCAGGCCGCGCGCGACTGTTCGCGATGCGTGCGCAGCGGGCCGGACACGTCCAGCGGCGTGCGTTGCAGGCGGAAGCCGCGCGGCGAGAGTTCGAACCAGCGCACGTCGTCGTCGACGCTGCCGGGGGAATCGGATCCGGAGTCGCCCTGCTCCCCCGGTTCGCGAGGTCCTTCGACGGCCCTGCCGGAAGCCGGCTCCGGGGCCGTCTTCGTCCAGCGCCCGAGCCGCGACATCATCTCCTGCGCCCGCGCGTGGCAGGCATCGAAACCCGGCGAGGCTTCGCGCAGCGGCGCCAGCGCGTCGCGCAGCGCGGCCACCGCATCGCCCAGCGCGCGCAGGCCGTCGGCGAACGCGGGCGACTGCAGCGCGCGCGCCTGGGTGCCGCGCATCGGCAGGCCCTCCATGGTCGCGCGCAGCGCGCGCGTGGCCTGTTCGAGTTCGCGCGACGGCGCCTGCACGATCGCCAGCGAGCCCGGCACGTCCTTGCTCTCGCCCAGCGCGTCGCGCGCCAGTTCCACCAGCGGCCGTGCCGACAGGCCCTCGCCGAAGAACTGCGCCGCGAGTTCCGGCAACTGGTGCGCCTCGTCGACCACGAACGCCTGCGCGCCTGGCAGGATCTCGCCGAAGCCTTCCTGCTTGAGCGCAAGATCCGCCAGCAGCAGGTGGTGGTTGACCACCACGAGGTCGGCCGACTGCGCCCGCTGCCTCGCCTGCACCACGAAGCACTCGCTCCACATCGGGCACTCGCTGCCCAGGCAGTTGTCTGCGGTCGAGGTGACCATCGGCAGCAGCGGCGAATCCTCGGCGAGCGCCTCGACCTCGGCCAGGTCGCCCATCTTCGTGCGCCCGCTCCAGGCGACGATGCGCTGGAACTGCGCGATCTGCTCGCGCGAGGTGAAGCGCGGTTCGCCCTTGGCGCGTTCGAGCCGGTAGCGGCACAGGTAGTTGGCGCGGCCCTTGAGCAGCGCGGTCTTGAGGCCGGTGCCGAGCGCGTCGCGCACGCGCGGCAGGTCGCGGTGGTAGAGCTGGTCCTGCAGTGCGCGGGTGCCGGTGGAGACGATCGCCTTCTGCCCCGACAGCAGCAGCGGCACCAGGTAGGCGAAGGTCTTGCCGGTGCCGGTACCGGCCTCGGCGAGCAGGGTCTCGCGGCCGCCGAGCGTGTCCGCCACCGCCGCCGCGAGCCGCTGCTGGGCCTCGCGCGCGGCGAAGGCCGGGATCCGCTGCGCCAGCAGGCCGCCTTCCGACAGCGCGGCGGAACTGCGTGCGGCGAGCGTGTCCGCGCCTTCCGTGGATGCGGCTGCCGTCATCTCAGAACCGGTTCGGCCCCGCGACCTTGCAGCCCTGGACCTGGTGCCTGGCGGATGCCGCGCCCGCGGCATCGCCAGCAACCAGGCGCACCTGTTCGATCGTCGCCCAGTGGCGCCGGCACAGCGGCCCCACCTGCGCGCCGAGCGCGAACGCGCGTTCGGCCAGGGTGCCGGCGCGCTCGAAGTCGCGCTGCAGCAGCGCGGTTTCGGCGCGTTCCTGCAGCAGCGCCGGGTCGTCGGCGACGATCGCCAGCGCGCGGTCGAGCGCGGCGGCCGCCTCGTCGTAGTTCCCCTGCGCACGGGCCTGTTGCGCCTGCGCGCGCAGGTCCTCGACCATCGGGTCGCGCAGCGGCTGCACCGCCAGTTCGCCCTCGCCGCTGCCGGCGGCGGCGTCGATCGCGGCGACCATCTGTTCCGGCGAGGCGGAGGTGAGCGCCGCCGGTTGCGACGCCGGAGGCGTGGTGCTGCAGGCGGCGACAGACAGGGCGGCGGCCAGGGCCGCGATCGCGGGGACGACGTTCGATCTCATGGCTTACTCGGTGGGGACGGGCGCGGGGGATGCCGGTGCCGGGGCCGGCGCGGGAACAGGCGCGGGGGCAGGAGCCGGCGGCGGGTCGGCCTGCGGTTCGCGACGGCCGAATCCGAACCAGTCGCGCCAGCCGCGCGAACGCGTCTCCTGCGCTTCGGGCGACCCCTGCGCGTCCCCGTAGGGATCCTCACCGTACGGATCCGCACCATAGGGATCGGGCGGCAGCAGCGAGGAGCAGGACGCGTACGGCGGCGCGAACCCGGCAACGAAGGCGAAGCGGCGCGCGCCCGGGCATTGCGCGTCGGTGGTGTTGGACTGCAGCACCCACTGCCAGTCCAGGCCCTCGTTGCCGACCCGCAGCGGCGCGCTGGGCAGGTGGGCGAAGATCCCGGACCACACCCGCATCGCCCCGGTCGCGCCGACCAGGCCGGTCTGCTCGTTCTGGTCGTTGCCGACCCAGACCACCGCGAGGTGGTCGCCGGTCCAGCCGGCGAACCAGCTGTCGCGGCCGTCGTTGCTGGTGCCGGTCTTGCCGGCGGCGCCGAGGCGGCCGAGGCCGTCGTTCACCAGCCGACGCCCGGTGCCCGAGGTCACCGCGTGCTGCAGCGCCAGCGTCACCAGCCGGGCCGCGATCGCATCGCCTTCGGTGGCCGGCGCCGGCTCCTTGTCGTAGCGCTTGACCACCCGGCCTTCCGGATCGAGCACGCCGCGCACCGCATGCAGTGGCTGGATTTCGCCGCCGGAGGCGAGGAACTGGTAGAGCTGCGCCATCGCGTACGGGCTCTGGTCGACCGATCCCAGGATCAGCGACGGATTGCCCGGTGCCTCGATCCCCGCCAGCGTCTTCACCAGGTCCGCCAGCCGTTCCGGCCGTACCTGCATGCCGATGCGCACCGTGGCCTGGTTGTAGGACTGCGCGAGCGCGTCGATCGCGCGCACGGTGCCGTGGCTGCGCCCGTCCGAATTGCCCGGCGACCAGCGCTTGCCGTTCTCCAGCGTGACCGTCACCGGCGAATCGTCGACCCAGGTGGCGAGCGACCAGTCGCGCGGGCTGGCCAGCGCCAGCAGGTAGACGAAGGGCTTGAGCAGCGAACCCACCGGACGTTGCGCCTCGACCGCCCGGTTGAAGCCGTGGACCGTGGGCCGGCGGCTGCCGACCACCGCGACCACCTCGCCGTCGTGCACGTCGGTCAGCACCAGACCGGTTTCCAGTGGCGGGCGCTTGCCGGTCTGCAAGGACTCGAAGGTGCCCGTCACCGAGGCTTCCGCATACGCCTGCGCGGAGGGCGACATGCCCGTCATCACGCTCAGGCCCGCGCCCTGCAGCGCATCGGCCGGATAGTCGCGCGCCAGTTGCCGGCGCACCAGGTCGACATAGGCGGGGAAGCGGTTGGCGGCGACGCTGCCGGGCGAACGGGTCACGCCGAGCGGCGCCTCCACTGCTCGGTCGTGCGCCGGCTGGTCGATCAGCCCGGTCTCGAGCATGTTCGCCAGCACGAAGTCGCGGCGCGCCTTCGCCCGCTCCGGATGCCGCCGCGGATCGTACCAGGACGGGCCGCGGACCATGCCCACGAGCAGCGCGACGTGCTCGGTGTCGAGGTCCTCCAGCCGCCGCCCGAACCAGAACTCGGCACCGGCGGCCATGCCGTGGATCGCCTGCGCGCCGCGCTGGCCGAGGTAGACCTGGTTGAGGTAGGCCTCGAGGATGGTGCTCTTGTCGTAGCGCGCCTCCATCAGCAGCGCGTACAGGATCTCGTTGAACTTGCGGCTCCAGGTCTGCTCGCGGCCGATTCCCAGCAGGCCGCTGCGCGCGAGCTGCTGGGTCAGCGTGCTGGCGCCCTGTCTCTTCGCGCCCGAGCGCAGGTTGACCCAGGCCGCGCGCGCCATGCCGCCGAGATCGATGCCGTGGTGGTGGGCGAAGTCGCGGTCCTCGACCGCCTGCAGGGTATCGGTCACCAGCGGCGGCACGTCTTCCACGCGCACCAGCCGGCGCTCCTCCTGCTGCTGGCCGTAGAGCGTGGCGATGCGCGCCGCGTCCAGGCGCGCGGCCTTGATCGCCCTGCCGGTGCCCAGGTCCTTCAGCGACGCGACGCGTCCACCGGACAGGCGCGCCTCGACCCGGCTGGGACCGACCACGCCGTCGACATCGCGGAATCCGCGGCTGGCGATGGTCCAGCGTCCTTCCTCGCGCAGGTAGGTGCCGGCGCGCGTGCCGTCGCCCGCGCGGTACGAGGCCGCGTCGAGCTCGGTCTTGAGCGTCTGCGCGTCCATCGCCAGCCCGGGCGCCAGCCGCAGCGGGCGCGCGTACACGCGCGTGGGCACCTGCCAGCGCAGTTCGCCGAAGCGCTCGCTGATCTGGTGGTTCAGGTACAGGGTGTAGGGGACGAGGAAGCCGATTCCCAGCCCGGCCAGCGCCAGCGCCCAGGTGACCAGCCTGCGCCGCCAGTCGCCGCCGGAAGCGCCGGCGCGGTCGCCGTCGTGCTCGTCTTCGTCGTACTCGATGCGGGCCATAAGCTCCTCGGACCTGCCCCTGCGGGCTGCCGGGGATGCGAGAATGTCGCCTCGTCGAGTCTAGCGCAGCGCCCGATTTGCACCGCCGTTGCGAGTGATCGTCCGTTCAGACTGCAGGAGCCACTAGCGGACCGTGCCAGCCCTTCTGTCGTACCACCTGCGCCGCCTCGGCTCGCGCCTCCACCGGATGCGGATCGCCCTTCGAGTAAGCGGTTGGAGAGCGCTGCTGAGACGAATGTTCGCTCCGCCCCTCGCAACCGTGGACCAGGCGCCCGCTGCGCCGTCATCGACGCTGCCAGCGATCGCCTCCGATTCCGGGTTCTCCGTTTCCAGGCCGCGCCGCTGGCTCCTGATCGACGTCGCCGTTCCGCGTCCGGACCGTGACTCCGGCTCGCTGCGAGCCTACAACCTGATCCGCCTGCTGCGGGCGGAGGGAGACGCCGTCGAGTTCCTGCCCGATCGACGCGAAGAGGCAGGCGGCTATGCCGAGGCGCTGCGTGAAATGGGCGTGGTCGTGCACCAGGGCCGGGATCGCGCCCCGTACCCGCAATGGTTCGCCCACCACCTGGCCCGCTTCGACATGCTTGTCATCAGTCGCTACCACCTGGCGGAGTTCCTGACCCCCCTCGCCAGGCGTGTGGCCCCCGAGACTTGCGTGATCCTCGACACGGTGGACCTCCATCATCTGCGCGAACAGCGTGAGGCGGAACTGCGCGACGACAGTACGCTGAGAAGACTGGCACGGTCCACGCGGCGCCGGGAACTTGCAGCGGTTTCCGCCGCGCACGTCGTGTGGGTGGTCAGCCACGTGGAACGCGACCTGCTGCAGCGGGCACTTCCGGGCGTGCGAGTCGAGGTACTGCCCAACATCCACGAAGCCGTCGCCACGTCGGCCGGATTCGGCTCGCGCCAGGGGCTGCTGTTCATCGGCGGGGCGCGGCACCCGCCCAATGTCGACGCGGTGGACTGGCTGCTTGGAGAGATCTTCCCGCGGATCAGGCTCACACTGCCCGATTGCGCCCTGCACCTGGTGGGCGAAGGACTCTCCCGATTGCCGTCGGTACGACGAGCAGGCCCCGGCGTGGTGGTCCACGACCACGTTCCCCGGCTGGAACCGTTGCTGGACGCCTGCCGGGTCGGCCTGGCGCCGCTGCGCTACGGCGCCGGAGTCAAGGGCAAGATGAACATATGCATGGCCCACGGGATGCCGGTCGTCGCCACCACGTGCGCGGCGGAAGGCATGCACCTCGAGCACGATGGGGACGTACTGCTCGCCGACGATGCCGACGCACTGGCTACCGCAGCGATCCGCGCCTATCAGGACCAAGCACTCTGGCAACGGTTGTCGGCAAACGGCTTGCGGCACGTTCAGCAACACTTCTCCTTCGATGTGGCGAGACGCGCGCTCGCCGCAACATGCGCCGTTGGACGTTAGATGCGCCTGCTCCTTATCGCCTACGAGTTCCCGCCGAGTCCTTCACCGCAATCGCTGCGCTGGACGTACCTGGTACGCGAGCTCGCCGCACTGGGTCATGAAGTGCACGTCCTGACGGTCGATCTCGGCGGGGAAACGCCAGGACTGCCGGCGCTGCCCGACAGCGTGCGAATCCACCGAACCTTCCCCGGCTTCCTCCGTGGCGCATTGGCGTTGCACCGTGAATACCGGATGCGTCACCCGCGCAAGCCGCCGGGCCCGGAGTCGACCAGGCCGGAGGGGGGGGGCGATGCGCTGCGTCCGCCACGAAACTGGAAGCAGAGGATTTCCGAGGCGGTGCAGGGCGTCGCCGGGCTGCTGCATTTCCCGGACATCAGGGGCGAATGGCGGCGCCACGGGAAACGCGAGCTGGGGCGTCTGGTCATGACCCTGCAGCCGGACGTCGTGATCAGCTCGCATGAGCCGGCCACCACCCTCGAACTCGGCCTGACCTTGCGCGGTAGCCGCGTGCCGTGGATCGTGGATCTGGGTGATCCGGTGCTTGCCCCTTACACCCCCAGCCGCTGGCGCGCGCGCGCACTACGCCTGGAGCAGGCCGTTTTTCGCCATGCCGCCCACGTGATCGTCACCAACCCCAATGCGCTGGAACAGATGCGCAACCGGCACGGAAGCGATATGCCGATGACGGTGCTCACCCAGGGCTTCGATCCTGCAGCGTCGGAGCAGCCCGCTCTGGCCGCGGAACCCTTCGATCCGCGCAGACTGGAGCTGCTCTACACGGGTAGCCTCTACGCGTTCCGTCGCATCGATGCCCTGTTGGAGGCGCTGCGGGCCGAGCCGCGCATCCGGCTCAGCATCGCTTCGGTCACCGTGCCGGAGACGATCCTGGCGGCGTCGAAAGCCATGCCGGAGCAACTGCGACTTCTCGGATTCCTGCCTCACCGCCATGCTCTCGCCATCCAGCGTCGCGCGGATGTGCTGATCAACATCGCCAACGACGACCCGGCGCAGATACCAGGCAAATTCTACGAGTATCTCGGTGCCGCGCGGCCGATCCTGCACCTGGCGGACGACCCCGATCTCGTAGCCACCCGGATCACCGAACTGCGGCGCGGCTGGAGCCGTCCCAACGACGCGTCGGCCATTGCCGGACTACTGGTCGATCTGGTCGGGGCGAAGGCCGCCGGTCGCCTTGACGCCGGCATCTCGCTCCACCCCGGCGACGTGCGCGCACACAGTTGGCCGCATATCGCCAGCCAGCTCGACGCGCTGATCCAGAACGTTCTTCGCCAGTGGAACAGGAACCTGCACGAGTAGTGCCTACTCGCGCGACGCCACGCGCAACCGCTGCCTGAATGCCTCGATGCCCGGGCTTGCCGGATCGAGTGCAAGCGCCGACGCGAGCGCGGCGGACGCCGACTCCAGTTCACCGGCGCCAAGCCGTTCGTCGCCGATCGCCAGCCAGCGCTGCGCCAGGCGCCTTCGCGACTGGGCGAGCGCGCCGGCCTCGTCGCCGAGCGCGTCGCGCGCCTCCAGGCAGCGGCGCGCACGGGCGAGGTCGTTCGCGCTGAGCTGGCGTTCGAAGCAGTCGCGTGCCGAGGGCAACAGGCGCTCGACCGCACGGCGCACGGTGGCATCGCGGGGGGCGATGGCCTGGGCCATGCGCAGGCTGTCGTAGGCGCTCTCTCCCGGCGGGGTCAGCAGGTCGCCGCGCGCCTCGGCCGCGGCCGCCTGGCGCAGCAGTTCCGGCACGCGCCCCGCGCGATCGCCCCCGGACCCGGCCGCCTGCAGTTGCGCATGCCGGCGTCGCGCGCGATCGACCGCCGCCTGCGCCGACGCCGCTGCGGCCCCGTCCGGCGCCAGCGCGCGCGCCTTCGCGAGCGCCGCCTCGGCATCGTCGAAGCGGAAGTCGGCCGCCAACCGCTGCGCCCTTCCGGCCAGGGCCGCCGCGGCGCGCGCCAGTCCTTCGCTCGCGCTGGCGTCGTCCGGGTCGTACTGAAGCAGGCGCTGCCAGGCACCGACGGCCGTGTCGACGCGGCCCGCCTCGAGGTCGGCGTCCGCACGGCGCCGCAGTGCATCGAGTTCCTCGGTGAAACGCGCCTGGGTGTCCGGGAGATCGACATGCCCGGCGTCGTAACGGCGCGTGGTCGCGATCGAGGCGGCGGCTGCGGCGATGTCGCCCTGGCGCAGGTCGCGCCGGGCCTGTTCGAGCAGCGCGCTCAGGGCATCCTCGCGTCCACGCAGTGCATCGGCACGCCCGGGGTCGAGGTCCAGTACGCGCGCATAGAGCGGCAGGGCCGCTTGGTCTCCTCCTTCCAGGCGTCCGGCGACGCGGGCGGCCTCCGCCCGGGAGACCAGGCCATCGAGCCCCGCGGCCGCGGCTTCGCGCGTGCGCAGCCGCTCCGCGACGGCGTCGGCGCGCGCGCGCGGAATCGACAGCTCGCGCGCCAGCCGCAGGTGCGCGTGCGCCTGCTCGAAGCGGCCCTGCCGCTCGGCTGCGGCCGCCTGCGCCAGCGCCGCCTCGGCCACGCGCCCCAGCCCGGCGCGGGGTTCGACGCGATCGGGATCGATCGCCATGGCCGCCTCGTAAAGTTCGCGCGCGCCGCTGCCGTCGGCGGCGGTCAGGTGGCCGCGCGCGAGCGCCTGCGCGGCCTCGCCGGTGAGCGTGTGCACCCGCGCCTGCGGCCATAGTCGCTCGCCCATCGGCCCGCGCAGCAGCACGGTCGCCAGCGCCAGCAAAGAAAGCAGGGCGAAGCCGGCGATCCACCACCATCGCGTGGGAGACGGTCGGGGGCCCGCAGCAGGCGTGCGATCGCGTGTCTCGAACCGCAAACCGCGCAGATCGCCGACCACGGGCTCCCGACGGCCGCGAGGCCGCGCGTCATCGCCCCCCGGAGTGGATTGCCTAGTCACCGGCGCAGCTTAACGACGCGGGCTGAACCCTTGCGTGAAGCGTGCGCGCACCTGCACGAGTGCATGGGCCGGACGGTTCATGCCTGGCTGCCGCGTGGCAACGCCAGGGAACGCGGCAGGAACGCGCGACGCAGGCGTCGCTATTCCCGCCTGGCCTGCTCCACCCCGGGCAGGCCGTCGAGGCGCGCCAGGAGGCGCGAGAGCTGCTCGTAGCCGTCCACGCGCAGCCGCAGCCGCAGCCGCATGCGTCCGTGGCGGCCGGCTTCGCTGTGGATCGCGAGGACGTGCGCGTCCTCCTGCGCGATCAGGTTGCTGACGTCCTTGAGCAGGTGCCGGCGGTCGACCGCGTCGACCACCGCCGTGGCCTCGTGCAGGCCGCCCTGGCGCCCCCAGTCGACCGGCAGCACGCGCTGCGGTTGCGCCGCCGCCAGCCGCAGGAACGCGGCGCAGTCGGCGCGGTGCACGCTGACCCCGCGGGTGCGGGTGAGGTAGCCGGCGATCGGCTCGCCGGGCAGCGGGTGGCAGCAGCGGGCGACCTGCACCAGCAGGTTGTCGACGCCGACCACCGTGACCCCGGATGAGCCGGCCTTCGGCGCCCGCCGCGGCTGGCGTGGCACGAGCGTCGACGTCGCCGGCGCTTCCTCCGGTCGCGCCTGCGCCCGCTCGTGGTCCTGCAGCGCCCGTCCGACCTGGTGCGGGCCGACGTCGCCGAGCGCGACCAGCACCAGCAGCTCGTCGACCGCAGTCACGTTGAACTTCGCCAGCACCGGCTGCAGCTCCGCATGCAGCAGGCCCATGCGCCGCAGTTCGCGGTCGAGCATCTCGCGGCCGGCCTGCAGGTTGCGCTCGCGGTCGAGCCGGTGGAACCAGCTGCGCACCTTCTCCCGCGCGCGCGGACTGGCGAGGAAGCCGTTGGCGGCCACCAGCCAGTCGCGCCGCGGCTCGGGCTCCTTCGCCGTGAGGATCTCGACCCGGTCGCCGCTGTGCAGCTTGTGGTCGAGCGGCACGATGCGCCCGTCGACCTTGGCGCCGCGGCAGCGGTGCCCGACCATGGTGTGCACGTGGTAGGCGAAATCCAGCGGCGTGGCGTCGCGCGGCAGGTCCACCACCTCGCCGGCCGGGGTGAGCACGTAGATCCGGTCCTCGACCAGCTCGGTGTCGAAGCCGCGCGCCAGCGCCGCCTCGTCATCGCCCTCGCCGTGCGTCTCGAGCAGGCGCCGCATCCATTCGATCTTGCGTTCGAGCGCGGCATTGCCGGCCGCCGAACGCTGCGGGCCGCCGCGGCCGTCGTAGGCCTGTTCCTTGTAGCGCCAGTGCGCGGCGACGCCGAGCTCGGCCAGCTGGTGCATCTCGCGGGTGCGGATCTGCACCTCCAGGGTCTTGCCCTCCGGCCCCATGACCGCGGTGTGCAGCGAGCGGTAGTCGTTGTGCTTGGGCCGCGCGATGTAGTCGTCGAACTCGCCCGGCACCGGCGCCCACAACGCATGCACCACCCCCAGCGCGGCATAGCAGGCCGGGATGTCGTCGACCAGCACCCGCACCGCGCGCAGGTCGTACAGTTCGCCGATCGGCACGTCCTTCTTCCGCATCTTCTTCCAGATGCTGTAGATGTGCTTGGGGCGCCCGGCGATCTCGGCCGCCACGCCCTGCGCGCGCAGCGCCTCGTCCAGCTGCGCCTTGACCTGTTCGATGTAGCGTTCGCGGCCCGCGCGCTTGTCGTCGAGCAGGGCGGCGATACGGCGGTAGGTGTCGGGTTCCAGGTAACGGAACGCGAGGTCCTCGAGCTCCCACTTGAGCTGCCAGATGCCGAGCCGGTTGGCCAGCGGCGCGTGGATGTCGCGGGTGAGCTGTGCGAGGGCGCGGCGCTCGTCGTCCGGCAGCGGGGCCGCATGGCGCATGCGCGCCAGCTGGCGCGCCAGCAGGATCGGCACCACGCGCAGGTCGCGCACGATCGCCAGCAGCAGCCGGCGCAGGCCTTCGGTGTTGCCTGGGCCGGTCGCCTGCGCGTGCAGGGTCCAGACCTGGTTGGCGGCGCGCTGTCCCTCGAGCAGGGCCGCGATCGCGGCATGGCGCGGAGGCAGCGCAGCCTCCACCCGTTCGGCCAGGACCGGCAGCTCGAACAGCAGGGCGGCCGCCACCGTGTCGCCGTCGGCGCCGAGCAGGGCCAGCGAGGCGAGCGTGTCGCGCAGGATCGCCGGCGACGCCGGATCGGCCGGCACCGCGGCCTCCCCGCCGGCCCCGTCCACCTGCGCGGCCTGGCGCAGCGCATCGCGCAGCGCCGGCGCGATGGCCGACGCCGCGGGCAATGCGAGCCAGCTCTCGAGGCCGGTCGGCACGGCAGCCTGCACGAACGTCATCCGCGGGAAAGAAGCCCTAACACTATCCGCGTCGCGCCAGAAGGAACAGCCATGGGGACGCTCGGTTCCTGTGGCGCGCCACTCGGGTCCAGGTTCAGCGCATCGAATGGCGAAGACGCATGCATGCCGCTGCAGCATGCGGGACGGTTCGCATGGATGCGCGTCCTCACTCGCCTCCCAGCGCCGCGATCCGCGCAGCCAGTTTCTTCGCCGTCGGGGCGCCGCGCGCGGCCAGTTCCTGGGCGTAGGTCGACACCCGCAGTTCTTCGAGTTCCCAGCGCAGCGCACCGTGTCCGGCCGGGTCGACGCGGCCTGAGGCCTCGGCGTCGGCGAGCGCGTCGACCAGCGGTTGCAGGTCGAGCATCCGCTGCTGGTCGCGCAGCGGGTCGCGCTGGGCGCGCTCGGCGCGGATCGCCAGCGCCTTGAGGTAGCGCGGATATCCCTCCAGCGCCGTCGCGGGCACGTCGCGCAGGAAGCCGGGGTGCGCCAGCGCGGCGAGCTGGGCCTGCATGTCGTCCAGGTTGGCCCTGGCCCAGCCGATCAGCCGCGATTCCAGCTTCACACGGATCTCCGCCACCAGCGCCAGGATCGTCTCGGCCTGCGCCAGGCAGCGCATGGCCTCGCCGAACAGCGCGCGGGCGACCGCATCGCGGCGGGCGCCGAAGGCGTCTGCATCGCGGATCGCGTCGAGGCCGTCGGCCAGCAAGGCGGACAGCGCGCCATCGACGAGATCCTCACGTAGCCTGTCGCCACCGCGCCCGGTGCGCGCCACGTCGCCGGTCGATTCGATCGCCGCATACAGCAGGGCGGTCTTCGCGGGCACCGGAAGCTGCTTGCGCGCCTGCTTCACCCGGTCCTGCAACGCGATGACGAGCAGCCTTCGCACGCCTTGCGGATGCAGCCGCGCGGCGTGCGCGCGATCGGCGTGCACGCCCAGGACCGCGCTGTCGCCTGCGTCCTCCAGCGCCGGCCAGGCGCGCACGCCGCCCGCGCCGGGAACCGATTCGGGGATCGGCGTCGCGGGAAATTCGCGCAGGCCCGACTGCGCCAGCCCCTCCGAGGCGCGCGCGGAAAACGCCTCGGCCGCGCGCGCCCCGAAGCGCTCGCGCAATTCGTCGAGGTCGCGCGATTCGGCGAGCACCTGCGCGCCTCCGCGCGCCTCGGGATCGACCAGCCGCAGGTTCGCGCGCAGGTGCGGCTCGAGCGCCGATTCGTCGAAATCCGTAGGCGCCACCTGCACGCCGGTCATGCGCGCGAGAAAGCGCGCGAGGGTGCCGGTGAACGCGTCGGGCTCCTCGCCACGATGGGCCTGCGCGAAGGCGCGCGCGAAGTCCGGCGCGGGGACGAAGTTGCGCCGCAGCGCCTTGGGCAGGCCGCGGATCAGCGCCGCCGCCTTGTCGGCGACGAAACCCGGCGCCAGCCACGACAGGCGCACCGGGTCCAGCGCGTTGAGCAGGTGCAGCGGTACCGAAACGGTCATGCCGTCGTCCGGCGCGCCGGGTTCGAACCGGTAGCGCACCGCGAGCCGCGCGTCGCCGAGGGCGATGAAGGCGGGGAAGCGCACCGCATCGGCGCCCTCGCCCATCAGCAGGTCGTCCTTCGACCAGGCCAGCGCCCGGCGGGCTTCCGCCGACTGTTTGCCATGCCAGGCGTCCAGCGAACGCGCGTCGACGATCTCAGCGGGGATCCGGTCGGCGTACCAGCGCTGCATCCAGTCCTCGTCGACGACCAGGCCGGCCCGGCGCTGCTTGGCTTCCTCCTCGCGCGCGTCCTCCAGCGTCTCGAGGTTGCGCGCGAGGAACGGGCTGCGCAGGTTGATCTCGCCGCTCACCAGGCCATCGCGCAGGAACAGTTCGCGCGCCTCGAGCGGATACAGGCGGCCGTAGTCGACCGGTCGCTTCGGCGCCAGCACCAGGCCGAACAGGCTCACCTGTTCGCTGCCGAGCACGCGTCCCTGCGCGCGCGACCAGCGCGGATCGTGGTGGCGCCGGGCCAGCAGGTGCGGCAGTTCGGCGATCGCCCAGTCCGGCTCGATCGCGGCATTGGTCATCGCCCAGACCTTCTCGGTGTCCAGCAGCGTCGCCGACAGCACCCACGGCGGCGGCTTGCGCGCCAGCGGCGAGCCGGGGAACAGCTGGAACCGGCGCCCGCGAGGGCCCTCGAAGATGCCGCGCTCGCCGAGGTGGCCGATCTGGGTCGGCAATCCGGCGATGAGCGCGCGGTGCAGCGCGGCGTAGGCCCGTGGCGTCAGCGCGACCGGCGCGGGGTTGGCGTCGCCGGCGAGCGTCGGTCCCGGCGGCGTGGTCCCGACGCGCGGGGAGCCCGGTTCGTTTTCCGATGCCGCAGGTTGCGTCGACCACCCGAGTTCCTCGCACTGCAGCTTGAGCTGGCGATGCAGCTCGCGCCATTCGCGCATGCGCAGGAACCCCAGGAAGTGTTTCTCGCACCACTTGCGCAGCTGCGACTGGGTGAGTTCCTCGTGCGCCTCGCGATACGCCTCCCACAGCCGCAGGATGCCGACGAACTCCGACTTAGGATCGGCGAACAGCGCATGCGCGTTGTCGGCCGCGGCGCGCTGGTCGGCCGGACGCTCGCGCGGATCCTGGTTGCCCAGGAACGCCGCGATCGCCAGCATCCCGTGCAGGCAGCCGTGCGCCTTCGCGGCCACCAGCATCCGCGCCAGCTTCACGTCGACCGGCAGCCTCGCCATCGTACGGCCGATGTCGGTGAGCCGGCGCTGGCCGTCGATGGCGCCGAGTTCGGCCAGGTGCTGCCAGCCGTCCGCGACCGCGCGCGGGTCGGGCGGTTCGACGAAGGGAAAGGCGTCGATGTCGCCCAGCCCCAGGAACAGCATGCGCAGGATCACGCCCGCCAGCGCGGCGCGGCGGATCTCCGGGTCGGTGTAGGCCGGGCGCGACTGGAACTCGGCTTCCGAGTAGAGGCGGATGCAGGTGCCGGGCGCGATGCGGCCGCAACGTCCCTTGCGCTGGTCGGCGCTGGCCTGCGACACCGGCTCGATGTGCAGGCGGTCGAGCTTCTGCCGCGGGCTGTAGCGCTTGATCCGGGCCACGCCGGGATCCACCACGTAGTGGATGCGCGGCACCGTCAGCGAGGTTTCGGCGACGTTGGTGGCCAGCACGATGCGGCGTTGCGGACCCGGGTTGAAGACCCGGTCCTGGTCGCGCGCGGACAGCCTCGCGTAGAGCGGCACCACTTCGGTATGCCGGTACTTGCGCCGTTCCAGCGCCTGGTGCGCCTCGCGGATCTCGCGCTCGCCGGGCAGGAACACCAGGGTGTCGCCGGTGCCGCGCTCGCCCATGATCTCGTCGCAGGCGGCGACGATGCCGTCGAGCATGGAAATGCCGGGAATCGGGAATCGGGAATCGGGAATCGGTGCTGGCCGCGATGTTCCACCAGCGGAAACCGGCGACCCCGACATTCCCGATTCCCCATTTTCCGTTCCCGGCTCCAGCGGCCGGTAGCGCACTTCCACGGGATACCCGCGACCCTCGACGTCCACCACCGGCGCATCGTCGAAATGCGCCGAGAAGCGTTCGGTATCGATCGTCGCCGAGGTGACGATCAGCTTCAGGTCGCGGCGCTTGCGCAGCAGCTGCTTGAGGTAGCCGAGCAGGAAGTCGATGTTGAGGCTGCGCTCGTGCGCCTCGTCGACGATGATCGTGTCGTAGCGCGAGAGCCAGCGGTCGGACGCGATCTCGGCCAGCAGGATGCCGTCGGTCATGAACTTGATCGCGGTGTCCTCGCCGACCTGGTCGCTGAAGCGCACCTGGAAGCCGACCAGCCCGCCCAGCGGCACCTGCAGTTCCTCCGCCACCCGGCGCGCGACCGCGCGCGCGGCGATCCGGCGCGGCTGGGTGCAGCCGATCATCCCGGCCACGCCGCGGCCGGCCTGCAGGCACAGCTTCGGCAACTGCGTGGTCTTGCCGGATCCGGTCTCGCCGGCCACCACCACCACCTGGTGCGCCCGCACCAGTTCGACGATGCGTTCGGCGTGCGCCGCGATCGGCAGTTCGGGGGCGGCCGTCGAGGCCGGGATGCGCGCGGCCTTCGCCTCGCGCGCCGCGAGCGAGGCCTGCAGCGCCGAGGCGAACGCTTCCTGCGCCGCGACCTGCGAAGGATTCGCGTTCCATCGCGACCACAGCCCGAGCAGCCTGCCCCGGTCGCGCGACAGGCCAGACTCGATCGCGCGACGGGCCTGCTTTAACGCAGCCGTCGCGGGAGCGCGCCTAGAATCCATCGCCACCCTTGCAAAGGCGCCGGCAAGTCTCATATTCGTTCCGCATCGGCGTATTGTCGCCAAAATCCAACCGATTCCGAGGTCCCCATGTCGAAGACCAAGCCCGCGAAGCCCGCCAAGACCGCGAAGGCGGCGAAACAGTCCAAGGACGCCAAGCCGGCCGTCGCCATCTCGCCCGCGGCTTCGCCCGCCACCGGCGGTACCGGCCCGGCCATTGACATCGGCATTTCCGACAAGGATCGCAGGCAGATCGCGAAGGAGCTGTCGAAGTTCCTGGCCGACAGCTACACCCTGTACCTGAAGACGCACAACTTCCACTGGAACGTGACCGGGCCGATGTTCAACGCCCTGCACAACATGTTCGAGGCCCAGTACACCGAGCAGTGGACTGCGCTGGACGACATCGCCGAGCGCATCCGTGCCCTGGGCTTCAACGCGCCGGGCTCGTATGCCGAGTTCGTCAAGCTGTCCTCGATCACCGAGGAGGCCGGCGCCACCGAGGCCCCGGAATGGCGCGAGATGGTGCGCCAGCTGGTGGTCGGCAACGAGGCGGTCTGCCGCACCGCGCGCAAGGCGCTCGACGTAGCGGACGACGCCGACGACGCTCCGACCGAGGACCTGCTCACCCAGCGCCTGCAGACCCACGAGAAGTACGCCTGGATGTTGCGTTCCCTGCTGCAGTAGGCACGCCGACGCCGGAGCGCCCGCCCACGGGGGCGCTCCGGCCGGTCGCACGGAGCGAATTCGCGCGACCTGCGCCGACACGGCCGCGGCCGGTTTTCTGACGGCGGCGGGCGCAGGCGACGGTATCCTGAGCACATGAAGGAATCACCCGAGGCGCTGCTGCGCCGCGTCTTCGGCCACGCCGCGTTCCGCGGCGAGCAGGCGGCGATCGTCGACCACATCGCCGGCGGCCAGGATGCGCTGGTGCTGATGCCCACCGGCGGCGGCAAGTCGCTGTGCTACCAGCTGCCGGCGCTGCTGCGCGAGGGCACGGCGATCGTGGTCTCGCCGCTGATCGCGCTGATGCAGGACCAGGTGGACGCGCTGCGCCAGCTCGGCGTGCGCGCGGCCTGCCTCAATTCCACGCTCGACGCCGAGGCGGCCCAGGCCGTCGAGCGCCAGCTGCTGGCCGGCGAGCTCGACCTGCTGTACGTCGCACCCGAACGCCTGCTCACGGCCCGCTTCATGTCGCTGCTCGACCGCGCGCGGCTGGCCCTGTTCGCGATCGACGAGGCGCACTGCGTGTCGCAGTGGGGACACGACTTCCGGCCCGAGTACCGCGAACTGACCGTGCTGCACGAGCGCTGGCCCGACGTGCCGCGCATCGCGCTCACCGCCACCGCCGACCCGCCCACCCAGCGCGAGATCGCCGAGCGCCTGCAACTGCAGGACGCGCGCCGCTTCGTCAACTCCTTCGACCGCCCCAACATCCGCTACACGGTGGTGCACAAGGAGAACGCGAAGCGCCAGCTGCTCGATTTCCTGCAGGCCCATCCCGGCGCCGCCGGGATCGTGTACTGCCTGTCCCGTCGCAAGGTCGACGAGACCGCGCAGTTCCTCGCCGCGCAGGGCATCGACGCCCTGCCCTACCACGCCGGCCTGGACGCGGCTACGCGCGCCGCGAACCAGCGCCGCTTCCTGCGCGAGGAAGGCGTGGTGATGGTGGCCACGATCGCCTTCGGGATGGGCATCGACAAGCCCGACGTGCGCTTCGTCGCTCACGTCGACCTGCCCAAGTCGATCGAGGGCTACTACCAGGAAACCGGCCGCGCCGGTCGCGACGGCGAACCTTCGGACGCGTGGATGTGCTACGGGCTCGGCGACCTGGTGCTGCTGCGGCAGATGATCGAGCAGTCCGAGTCGGGGCCCGAGCGCAAGCGCCTGGAGCACCGCAAGCTCGATGCGCTGGTCGGATACTGCGAGTCGATGCGCTGCCGCCGGCAGGGCCTGCTGGCGAACTTCGGCGAATCGCACCCGGGCGCGTGCGGCAACTGCGACAACTGCCTGCAGCCGCCCGAGGCCTGGGACGCCACCGAGCCGGCGCGCAAGGCGCTCAGCTGCGTCTACCGCACCGGCCAGCGCTTCGGCGCCGCGCACCTGATCGACGTGCTGCGCGGCGGCGACGGCGAGCGCGTGCGCCAGTTCGGCCACGACCGCCTGGGCGTCCACGGCATCGGCACCGAGCTCGATGCGCGCACCTGGCGCGGCGTGTTCCGGCAACTGGTCGCGCACGGCCTGCTCGAGGTCGATGCCGAAGGCCATGGCGGCCTGCGCCTGGCCGAGGCCAGCCGCGCGGTGCTGCGTGGCGAACAGCCGGTGATGCTGCGCAAGCCGGTCGCGCGCCGGGCCCGGGCGGGCACGACGCGTGGCGAGGCCGTTGCCGACCTCGCCCCCGCCGACGTGGCCGCGTTCGAGGCCCTGCGCGAGCTGCGCGCGCGCCTGGCGCGCGAACAGAACGTGCCCGCCTATGTCGTGTTCCACGACAGCACGCTGCGCGCGATCGCCCGCGAGCGGCCGACCGACCGCGACGCGCTCGGGCGCGTCGAGGGGATCGGCGCGGCCAAGCTCGAGCGTTACGCCGACGCGGTGCTGGAGGTACTGCGTGACGCGGACGCGACCGTCGCATCGGCGCATTAGCCGAGCTGCGCGTGGCGACATACGACTGCCGCGAACGCCATGGCGACGGTCACCCCCACCGGGCATCCCGGCCGGGCACCGATGATCGTGGGGCGGGAAAGCTGGTGGGCCGTGATGGATTCGAACCATCGACCAGCGGATTAAAAGTCCGATGCTCTACCGACTGAGCTAACGGCCCGTCACGTACCGGACTTGCGCCGGGAACCGCATTCTATCGCATCGCCTTCAGCCGACGTAGCGCGTCGGATCGACGACCCCGGCGGCGGCGAACCCCTCGGCGCGCAGCCGGCAGGCGTCGCAGTGGCCGCAGGCGCGCCCGTCGCCGTCGGCGCGGTAGCACGATACGGTCTGCGCGAAGTCCACGCCGAGCCTCTGACCCTCGCGCACGATGTCGGCCTTGCCCATGCGCAACAGGGGCGCGTGCACACGGATGCCGGCGCCTTCGACGCCCGCCTTCGTGGCGAGGTTGGCGAGGCGCTCGAAGGCATCGATGAACTCCGGGCGACAGTCTGGATAGCCGGAGTAATCGACGGCGTTGACCCCGCAGAACAGGTCGTTCGCACCCAGCACCTCGGCCCAGCCGAGCGCCAGCGACAGCATGATCGTGTTGCGCGCGGGCACGTAGGTCACGGGGATGCCCGGGCCGCCGGCGTCGGGCACCTCGATGTCGTCGGTCAGCGCGGATCCGCCGAATGCGCGCAGGTCGACCGTCACGGTCTTGTGCTCGACAGCTCCGAGCGCCTGCGCCACGCGTCTGGCGGCGTCGAGTTCGGAGGTGTGGCGCTGGCCGTAGCTGACGCTGAGGGCGTGAAGCGCAAGGCCCTGCTCGCGCGCGATCGCGAGCACGACGGCGGAATCCATGCCGCCGGAAACGAGGACGACTGCTTTTTTCATTTCGGAATCGGGAATCGGGAATCGGGAATCGGGAATCGGGAATCGGGAATCGGGAATCGGGAAAGACTAAAGCCTTGTCATCCCGAGCGCGGCGAGGGATCCTGGCGCCGCTGCGAAACGCAGATCCCTCGCTGCGCTCGGGATGACACCCAGGCGGTATCGAAACCACTCGGGACCGCGTGGGCCTGCAACGAGGGCGCCCTGTGCATCCGCACGACAAGCGCCTGCGAACGCCGCCTCGCACCGTCCTGGCGCGTCGCCGCACCGCCCTGGCGCCTCGTCATCGCCCCGGCGCGTCGTTCCACAGCAGCTTGTGCAACTGCATCTGGAAGCGCACCGGCAGGCGATCGGCGACGATCCAGTCGGCCAGCTCGGTCGCGGACAGTTCGGACTTGCTCGGCGAGAACAGCACGTCGCAGCGCGCATGCAGCGCGCGCTCCAGCACCACACCGCGCGCCCATTCGTAGTCTGCGCGGTCGCACACCACGAACTTCACCTGGTCATGCGCGGTCAGCAGGGCGAGGTTCTCCCAGAGGTTCCGCCCGACCTCCCCCGAGGCTGGGGTCTTGACGTCGAGCACCCGCGACACGCGCGCGTCGACACCGGAGATGTCGATCGCACCGGAGGTTTCAAGCGACACGGCATGGCCGGCATCGCACAGCCGCGACAGCAGTCCCAGGCAACGCTTCTGCGCAAGCGGCTCGCCCCCGGTGACGCAGACATGCCGCACGCCGTGGCGGGCGACTTCCGCGAGGATGGCGTCGACATCCCGCCACTCGCCACCGTGGAAGGCGTAGGCGGTATCGCAGTAGGTGCAGCGCAGCGGGCAGCCGGTCAGGCGCACGAAGACGGTCGGCCAGCCGGCGTCGCGGGCCTCGCCCTGCAGCGACAGGAAGATCTCGGTGATCCGGAGCCGATCCGCCGCCGACGCGGCAGCCGCGTCGGGCGCGACCGCGGACACGGCTAGCGCGTCGCCCGCGCCAGCTGGATCGCGTGCAGCCGATCCTCGGCGGTGCGCGCCGCGTCTGTTCCCGGGAACCGGTTCGCGACCAGGGACAGGGTGTCCTCCGCCCCATCGAGGTCGCGCAGTCCGTACTGCGACAGGCCGACCTTCAACAGTGCGCCGGGCGCCTTGTCGTGGGTGGGATAGCGATCCACGAGCGCCTGGAACTGTTCGCGCGCAAGATCGTAGTTCTGGGTCACGTAATAGCTTTCGCCCAGCCAGTAGCGGGCGTTCGGCGCGTACACGCCCTCCGGGTGCGCCTGCAGGAACGCCTGGAACAACTGCGCGGACTCCGCGTAGTTGCCGCCCTTGAGCGCGTCGAACGCGGTCTCGTAGGCGCCGCGCTCGTCGGCGCTGTTGGCGAGCAGGCCGGGATCGCCGTGGACCGACGGCGGGGCGTCGCTCGGCCCGGTCGTGGCAGCGGGTGCCGTCGGCGAACCGACCGGGGCCTCCCCCTCCTGCCCGGGCTGCACCGGCTGCTGCATGCCGCCCTCGAGCCGGTTGAGGCGGCCGTCGAGGTCGAGATACTGGCTGCGACCGGTCGACCTGAGTTGTTCGTTGGTTTGCTGCAGTTCCTCGATCTGCGCCCGCAACGCCTGCACTTCCGAACGCAGGGCGGTCAGCTGGTTGAGCAGATCGACGTTGCCCTGGTTGTCGGCGGCACGCAACTCGAGCGCGGCCACGCGATCGGCCAGGCTGGCCCGCTGGGCGAACGCGGGCGCGGCGGCCACCAGGGCCGCCGCGAACGCGATTGGAACGATGATGGCGCGCATCTGTGCCGCTTACTTCGCCGTGTACACGATCTCGACGCGACGGTTGCGGGCCCAGCAGTCCTCGCCGGACTCGGTGCAGGTCGGACGCTCCTCGCCATAGCTGACCACGGTCAGCTGGGCGCCGGAACCACCGTTGGCCTGCAGGGCCGACGACACGGCATTGCCGCGACGCTCGCCCAGGCCGAGGTTGTACTCGCGGCTGCCGCGCTCGTCGGCGTTGCCTTCGAGGGTGATGCGCGAGGACGGACGGTCACGCAGGTACTTGGCGTGGCAGGCCATCGCGGCCTGGAACTCCGGACGCAGCGCGTCCTGGTCCAGGTCGAAGTAGACCACGCGCTGGCGCAGGCAGGCATCGGTATCGAGGTCGGACGGACCGTACGCACCCGGCGTGGTCGGGGCCGGATCGGTGACGCCGCCGGTGGACGGGCCGGTGTCGGGCGGGACTTCCTTGACCTTCTTGGAACAGGCGGCTGCGGCGACGCACATCACCGCGATCAGCAGGGCCTTGCCAAGCACGGCGGGCTTGTTGGTGTTCATTCTCGTCGATCCTCGGGCTTTGTTACGGACGTTCAGGTTGATGGACAGGCTGTGCAGAAAATGTCAGCGCTGCGAGCGATACGGACCCCAGGCCGGTTCGCGTACGTCGCCGTCCGCAAGGACAAGGCGCTGACGGACGCGTCCATCGGCCGAGACAGCATACAGGACGCCCCGTCGGCCTTCACGCGCCGCGTAGAGCAGCATGCTGGCGTTCGGGGCGAAGCTGGGCGACTCGTCCAGCGAGCCCGGCGAGAGGGTCGACCAGCGGGGCGAACCCAGGCTGCGGTCCATCACCGCGATCCGGTAGGTGTTGCCGGCGCCCTGTGCCACGGCGATCTTCTGGCCGTCCCAGGAGATGCTCGGGTCGGCGTTGTAGTTGCCCTCGAAGGTCACCCGGGTGGCGCCACCGCCCGAAGCCGGCGTCTGGTAGATCTGCGGCCGCCCCCCGCGGTCGGAGGTGAAGTACAGGCTGTTGCCGTCCGGACTCCAGGCCGGCGCGGTGTCGATGCCGAACTGGTTGGTGATCTGGGTCAGGGCCTTGCTGCCCAGGTTCATCACGTAGATCTCGGGGTTGCCGCTGCGCGAGAGGGTGAGCGCCAGGCGGCTGCCGTCCGGGGAAAATGCCGGGCCGCTGTTGATGCCGCGGAAGCTGGAGACCAGTTCGCGGCTGCCGGTGGTGATGTCCTGGATGTAGATCGAGGAGTTGCCGCGTTCGAAGCTGACATACGCCAGCTTGCGGCCGTCCGGGCTCCATGCCGGGGACAGCAGGGGCTCGTTCGAGCGCACCACGGTCTGCGGGTTGTAGCCGTCGGCGTCGGCGACCATCAGCGCGTAGCGGCTGCCCTGCCCGGCCCCGGTGGCGGTGACGTAGGCGATCCGGGTCCAGAACGCGCCGCGCACGCCGAGGATCTTCTCGTAGATCGCGTCGGCCATCTGGTGGGCGACGTCGCGCATCGCGCTCGAGCGCGCCGTCATCGCCAGCCCGAGCAGCCGCTGCTGCTTGGCGACGTCGAACAGCTCGTATTCGACCCGGTAGCTGCCCTCGGCCGCATCGACCACGCGGCCGATGACCAGGAAGTCCTGGCGCAGCGCCCGCCAGGCCGGGTAGTCGACTTCGGCGCCGGTGGTCGGGCGGCTGGCCATGTCGCGTTCGGGCAGCGTGCGGAACTGGCCGGAGCGCTCGAGGTCGGCACGGACCACCGCCGCCACGTCGGTCTCGGGTGCGGTCGCCCCGCCCTGGTAGGGCATCGGCACGACCGCGATCGGCAGCGCCGAGGCGTTGCCACCGATGATGTCGATCTCCAGCCCCTGCTGCTGCGCGGCCGCTGCGAACGGCAGCAACACGGCGAGCATGGCGAGCAGACAACGTTTGGCAAAGGTCATCGGTAGGTTCCTGGACACGGTCGGAAAGGAAGCGGGCCACAGCTTGGCCGCGAATCGGTACGCGAAGATGAACGGAGGTGGACTCCGCGACATCGCGACGACCGGCCGCAGCCGGCGCAAGCCGTGCATCCACGACTGCCCGCCACGCAGAACGGCGCCCCGCACCGGGACAGACTCATATCGGGCCAGGCGTGAAGGCGTTGAGAGGGCCGGAGCCGTGTCAGCGATCCTGCGCGGCGAAGTTGAGCAGCAGCGTACGCTGGAACACCGACTCGAAGCCCACGTACGGCAGCGGCTGCGCCTTGAGCACCGCCGCCTCGACCGAGCGTCGGCCCAATTCGTCGTAGGGACAGGACGGATCGACCTCGGCCGAGACCACCTCGCCGCCCGGGATCTGGCGGATGACGATGCGGCAGCGCTGGCCGAGCGGCACCGTTTCCGGACGCGTCCAGTTGCGCAGGATCGCGTCCTGGATCGCCGCGGCGTAGCGCGCCGACAGGCCCGCATCCACGCCCTGGTTGCCGGGTGGCGGCGGGGCGCTGGCCGCTGCCGCCTGCTGCGAGGCCTGCCGCGCCTCGCGGTCGGCGAGTTGCTTGAGCCGCTCTTCGGCGAGTCGCGCCTGCCGCTCTTCGCGCGCGCGCTCGGCGCGGATCTTCTCCAGTTGCTGCTGCGCGAGGCGACGCTTCTGTTCGGCTTCTTCCTGGCGTTGGCGCTCGGTCAGGTCGATCTGCTCCTGGCGGCGCTTCTCCTCCTGCTCGCGATCGACCCGCGCGCGCTCGGCCTCGGCGTCGCGGCGCACCTCGTCCTGGTTCACCGGCTCGGGTTCCGGCACGCGCTCCTGCGGCGTCGGCTGGCGCTCGACCGGCGCCTCGTCGGGCACCGGTTCCGGGATCGGTTGCGGTGGCGGCGGGAACACTTCCTCCTCCAGCGGTTCCGGCAGCGGCTCCACGACCGGGGCCGGCAACGGTTCGGGTTCCAGCGACAGCGCGCGTTCCACCGCCTGCTGTTCGGTGCTCGACACGTCCAGCACCGCCTCCATCGACGGCGCGCCGGCGACGCTGATCCGGTCCGGGTCCCAGCTCAGCAGCGGCGAGAGCAGCAGGATCGCCACCACCAGCACGTGCACGACGACGGCCCAGGCGATCGCCCGGCCCAGCCCTTCGTCCTGCGCCGGGGCGGGACGCGGGAAGGCGTCAGCGTGCATCGCTCCCCGCGTCGGTCCACAGGCCCACGTTGCTGACGTTCGCGCGGCGCAGCACGTCCATCGCGTCGATCACGCGCTGGTAGGGGGCATCGCCCTGTGCCGCGACCATCACCCGGAAATCGCTGCCGCGCTGGGCGCGGATCGGGGCCAGCATCGCCTCCATCTGCGCGCGGTCGATCACGCGCGGGTTGTCGTCGCCGGGCAGTTGCAGCCCCAGCCGGCCGTCGGGATAGGCGATGACGATCACCGGCTCCTCGCGGTCCTGCATCGCCCGCGCGGTCGAGGAAGGCAGCTTGACGTCGACGCTCAAGGTGAGCAGCGGCGCGGTCACCATGAAGATGATCAGCAGCACCAGCATCACGTCGATGTACGGCACGACGTTGATCTCGGACTTCAGCTTGCGCCGCTTGCGGTGGATGATGCTTCCGGCCATGGGGCGCTCCGACTACTCGATCGAACCCTGGCGCTGCAGGATGGTGCTGAACTCCTCGGCGAAGCTCTCGTAGCGCACCGCGAGGCGCTCGACGCGCATGGTGAAGCGGTTGTAGGCCCACACCGCGGGGATCGCGACGAACAGGCCGATGGCGGTCGCGAACAGCGCCTCGGAAATGCCCGGGGCGACCGCGGCGATGCCGGTCTGCTCGCCGCTGTTGAGCATGTCGTGCATGGTGACCATGATCCCGAAGACCGTGCCGACCAGGCCGACGTAGGGCGCGGTGGAACCGATGTTGGCGAGCAGCTCCAGGTTGCGTTCGAGCTGGTCGACCTCGCGCGTGTAGCTGACCCGCATCGCGCGTTGCGCCCCCTCGAGCTGGGCGCGGCCGTCGAACCCGCGCTTCTCGCGCAGCCGCGCGTACTCGCGGAAGCCCGCCTCGAAGATCGCCTCCAGGCCGCTGACGCGGCGGTTGCGGTCGGTGGCGGCCGAATACAGCTTGCCGAGGTCGGCGCCGGACCAGAACCGGCTCTCGAACTCGTCGGCCTCGCGGTTGGCGAGCTTGAAGATGCGCGCCTTGCGGAAGATGATCACCCAGCTGATCAGCGAGCCGACCAGCAGCAGCAGCACGATCAACTGCACCGGCAGGCTGGCCTTGAGCATCAGGTCGATGTAGTTGATGCCCGAGTGGGCGGCGACGGCCGCGGCGTCCGCGCCCTCGGCCAGGGCCGTGGTGGTCGCGGCGGCCTCTTCCGGCAGCGGCTCGATCTGGGTGGCCTGCAGCAGCATCGCGAGGGGGGTCATTCGTCTTCGGCTCCGGGTTCGACGAGGCGGTTCAATTGCTGGTACAGCGGTTCGGGGATCGCGCGCGGACGGAACGTCGAGGCGTCCAGCGCCGCGCACCGCACCTCCGCGTCGAGCAGGCGTTCGCCGTCGCGCAGGATCGACTGCGCGAAGACGACGCTGGCATGACGGCAGCGGCGCAGCGACACCGTCACCTGCAGCGCGTCGTCCAGCCGCGCGGGCCTGCGGAAATCGATCCGCATCGCCCGCACCGCGAACACCAGATCGTGCGACAGGCGCAGCATGTCCTGGCCGTACCCCAGCGCACGCACCCATTCGGTGCGCGCGCGCTCGAGGAACGCCACGTACTGCGCGTGATAGACCACACCACCGGCGTCGGTATCTTCCCAGTAGACCCTTGTCGGGATGCTGAACGCACGGGATTCGGGATTCGGGATGGGGGATTCGGAACTCAAGAGCGCTGCCTTCGCGAGTCCGACGCCCGCGTCGAAGCTTGGCCGCGCATCAGAACAACCCCTCCGGATCCCCAATCCCCAATTCCGAATCCCGCCTGGGCTTCAGCCCGAGGTGCCGCCAGGCCTTGACCGTCGCCATCCGGCCGCGCGCGGTGCGGACCAGGAAGCCCTGCTGGATCAGGTAGGGCTCGATCACGTCCTCGAGCGTGCCGCGCTCCTCGCTCAGGGCCGCGGCCAACGAATCGACGCCCACCGGGCCGCCGTCGAAGTTCTCGATGATGAGGTTGAGCAGGCGCCGGTCGAGCTCGTCGAAGCCTTCCGGGTCGACCTTGAGCATCTTCATCGCGGCATCGGCGATCGCGAGGTCGATGCGTCCCTCGGCCCGGACCTGGGCGTAGTCGCGGACCCGCCGCAGCAGGCGGTTGGCGATGCGTGGCGTGCCGCGCGAACGCCGCGCGATCTCCACCGCGCCCTCGTCGACGCAGTCGATGCCGAGGATCCGCGCGGCGCGGCGCACGATCCGCGCCAGCTCCTCGGCGCTGTAGAACTCCAGCCGCTGGACGATGCCGAAGCGGTCGCGCAGCGGCGCGGTCAGCAGGCCGGCGCGGGTGGTGGCGCCGATCAGGGTGAAGGGCGGCAGGTCGATCTTGATCGAACGCGCGGCGGGACCCTCGCCGATCATGATGTCGAGCTGGAAATCCTCCATCGCCGGGTACAGCACCTCCTCGACCACCGGCGAGAGGCGGTGGATCTCGTCGATGAACAGCACGTCGTGCGGCTGCAGGTTGGTGAGCAGCGCGGCGAGGTCGCCGGCCTTCTCGATCACCGGCCCCGAGGTCACCCGCAGGTTCACCCCCAGCTCGTTGGCGATCACGTGGCTGAGCGTGGTCTTGCCCAGGCCCGGCGGGCCGAAGATCAGCACGTGGTCGAGCGCTTCGGCCCGGCCCCTGGCGGCCTCGATGTAGATCGACATCTGCTCGCGCACCGGCTGCTGGCCGAGGTACTCGTCGAGCCGCCGGGGCCGGATGCTCGCCTCGATGGCGTCGTCCTCGCGGGTCGCGCCGGCGGCGATGATGCGTTGCTCTTCCATGCCGCTATGGTCGCATGGCACCCCGGCCGGCGCACCGTCGACGGACGCGCCGGGCGGGGCCGTCACAGCGGCATCAGTGGGTCGCGGCGTCCTCGGCCGGCAGCGCCTGCACGCCCTGGGGCACCCCGGTCATGTCCGGCAGCCTGTGGGCGATGCCCTTGTGGCAGTCGATGCAGGTCGCCTCGCCCGTGGCCAGGAAGGTGCGGTGGGTCCTGGCGGCCCGACTGGCCTGTCGGGTCAGGTCCATCGAGTCGTAGTCGTGGCAGTTGCGGCATTCCAGCGAGTCGTTGGCCTTGAGCCGCGACCATTCGTGGGTGGCCAGCACCAGGCGCTGGTCGAGGAACTTCTCGCGGGTGTTGATGGTGCCGAAGATGTTGCCCCAGACCTCCTTGGACGCCTGCATCTTGCGCGCGATCTTGTCGGTCCAGTCGTGCGGCACGTGGCAGTCGGGACAGGTCGCGCGCACGCCCGAGCGGTTGCTGTAGTGGATCGTGGTCTTGAGTTCCTCGAACACGTTGTCGCGCATCTCGTGGCAGCTGGTGCAGAACTCCTCGGTGTTGGTGATCTCCAGCGCGGTGTTGAAGCCGCCCCAGAACATGACGCCGGCCAGGAACCCGCCGAGCGTCAGGAAGCCCAGGCTCAGGTACCGCGCCGGCGCGTTGAACTGGCGCCAGAAGGTGCGCAGCACGTCCGCGATACGGCGCAAGAGCCTCATTGCAGCTCGCGCTCCGACCGCAGCAGGCTGTCGATGTCGCGGAAGCCGTTGGCCACCAGCGGCTGCGCGTTGGTCTGCACCACGTGGCACTGCACGCAGAAGTAGCGTCGCGGCGAGATCTCGGCCAGGAACTGGTCGTTGCGGTCCATGTAGTGGGTCACGCTGACCTCCGGCGCCTGGAACTGGGCGGCGGTGCTGCGCGCGTGGCAGAGCATGCAGCGGTTCGAGTTGAGGTCGACCTGGTAGCCGTCGATGCTGTGCGGGATCGTCGGCGGCTGCATCGGATAGGCGCGGCCGCGACGGATGTCGAAGTTCTCGGGGTTGGCCATCGGCAGCGGCGTGATCTCGCTGGTGATCGGCACATGCCGGCGCAGCCCGTCGATGTCCTGCGCCGGATTGCCGCGCGCGCCGACCTCGGGCGCCGGCGCCACCACCTGCGGACGCGGATCCCGATCGCGGCCGCAGGCCAGCAGCACGGGCAGGAGCAACAGCAGCAGGATCGCGCGCATGTCAGGCCCCTCCCACCGCCACGACCCGCGCGGCGCATTTCTTGAAGTCGGTCTGCTTGGAGATGGGATCGGTCGCGTCGAGCGTCACCTTGTTGATCAGCTGCGCGGCGTCGAACCAGGGCACGAAGATCACGCCGCGCGGCATGCGGTTGCGGCCGCGCGTCTCCACCCGCGTGCGCATCGCGCCGCGGCGCGAGGCCACCGACACCTCGTCGCCTCGCTTGAAGCCGCGCTCACGCGCATCGTCCGGATGCATGAACACCACCGCCGAGGGGAAGCTGCGGTAGAGCTCGGGGATGCGCCCGGTCATCGAGCCCGAATGCCAGTGCTCGAGCACGCGGCCAGTGACCAGCCACAGGTCGTACTCGTCGTCCGGCGACTCGGCCGGCGGTTCGTAGGGCAAGGCCCAGATCACCGCCCGGCCGTCCGGATAGCCGTAGAACTCGAAGCCGGTGCCGGGCTTGACGTAGGGGTCGGCGCCCTCGCGGTAGCGCCACAGGGTCTCCTTGCCGTCCACCACCGGCCAGCGCAGGCCGCGGACCTGGTGGTAGGTGTCGAACGGCGCCAGGTCGTGGGCGTGGCCGCGGCCGAACTCGGCGTACTCCTCGAACAGGCCCTTCTGCACGTAGAACCCGAAGGCGTCCGCCTCGTGGTTGGCGTAGCCGGCCTCGATCTGGTCCACGCCGAACGCATCGACCTTGCCGTTGCGGAACAGCACCTCGAACAGGGTCTTGCCCCTGAAATCGGGATGGGCCGCCAGCGTCTCGGCGGGCCAGCACTCGTCGGTGGTGAAGCGCTTGGAGAACTCCATCAGCTGCCACAGGTCCGATTTCGCTTCGCCGGGGGCATCGACCAGCTGGTGCCAGAAATGCGTGCGCCGTTCGGCATTGCCGTAGGCGCCCTCCTTCTCCACCCACATCGCCGTCGGCAGGATCAGGTCGGCGGCCTGGCAGGTCACCGTGGGGTAGGCATCGGAGACGACGATGAAGTTGTCGGGGTTTCGGTAGCCCGGATACCCCTCCTCCAGCATGTTCGCCGCCGCCTGCATGTTGTTGTTGACCTGCACCCAGTAGGCGTTGAGCTTGCCGTCCTTGAGCGCACGGTTCTGCTCGACCGCGTGATAGCCGATCTTGTCCTTGATGGTGCCGGGCGGGACCTTCCAGATCTCCTCGGCCATGGCGCGGTGCCTGGGATTGGTCACCACCATGTCCGCCGGCAGGCGGTGGCTGAAGGTGCCGACCTCGCGCGCGGTGCCGCAGGCCGAGGGCTGCCCGGTCAGCGAGAACGGGCTGTTGCCTGGCGTTGCGATCTTCCCGGTCAGCAGGTGGATGTTGTAGACCATGTTGTTGGCCCAGGTGCCGCGCGTGTGCTGGTTGAAGCCCATGGTCCAGAAGGACATCACCTTGACCTTCGGATCCGCGTAGAGCTCGGCCAGCTTCTCCAGCCAGCCGCGCTCCACGCCCGTCATCTCCACCGCGCGCTCGAGCGTGTACGGCGCGACGAAGCGCGCGAACGCGTCGAAGTCGATCGGCGTGCCGCCATTGGGGTCGTCGGCATTCTTCGCCTGGACCTGCAGCGGGTGCTCCGGGCGCAGGCCGTAGCCGATGTCGTCGTTGCCGCGCTTGAAGCTGGTGTGCCTGTCGACGAACTCGCGATTGACCCTGCCCGTGCGGATGATGTGGTTGGCGATGTAGTTGAGGATCACCAGGTCGGTCTGCGGCCTGAAGACCATCGGGATGTCGGCCAGGTCGAAGCTGCGGTGCTCGAACGTGGACAGCACCGCGACCTTGACGTGCGGATGCGACAGCCGCCGGTCGGTGACCCGGGTCCACAGGATCGGGTGCATCTCGGCCATGTTCGAGCCCCAGAGCACGAACGCGTCCGCCGCCTCGATGTCGTCGTAGCAGCCCATCGGTTCGTCCATGCCGAAGGTGCGCATGAAGCCGGTGACGGCGGATGCCATGCAGTGGCGTGCGTTGGGATCGATGTGGTTGCTGCGGAACCCGGCCTTCATCAGCTTGTTCGCCGCATAACCCTCCCACACCGTCCACTGGCCGGAACCGAACATGCCGATGCCGTCGCCGCCCTTGGCCTTGAGCACGGCCCGGAACTTCTCCGCCATCACGTCGAAGGCCTCGTTCCAGCTCACCGGGGTGAAGTCGCCCTGCTTGTCGTAGACGCCGTCCTTCTTGCGCAGCAGCGGCGTGGTCAGGCGGTCCACCCCGTACATCACCTTCGACAGGAAATAGCCCTTGACGCAGTTGAGGCCGCGGTTGACCTCGGCATGCACGTCGCCATGCGTGGCCACGACGCGGCCGTTGTGGACCGCGACGTTGATGCCGCAGCCGGTGCCGCAGTAGCGGCACGGCGCCTTGCTCCACTTGAGCTGCCCCTCGCCTTCCACCACCGCGTCGGCGACCTGCGCGGGCAGCGGCAGTCCCGCGGCGACGGCGGCACTGGCGATGGCACTGTTGCGGATGAAATCGCGGCGGCTGGTGCTCATCGTGGCGGTTCCTGTGGTTCGGGCGGCGCGACGGCCGGGCCTGGCGGCGCCTGCGGCTCGACGTGGTGGTAGACGAGGTTGACGGCGTACACGCCGGGCACGGCGTTGAGCAGGTCGATGCTGCGCATCAGTCCGGCGGTGCCGTCGCTTTCCTGCACGAGCACGCTGCGGGTCTGGTCCTGCAGCGCCAGTTCGAGCCCCTCGGCCGCACCGATGGTGGTCGCGAGCGCGGCGATCGCATCGGGCCGGTGGCGGACCACCAGGCTGGCGACATGCCATTCGCGCGCGGTATCAGGCATCGGGCGCCGCCTTCGGCCGCGTCGCCGACGAATCGCCATCGGGAGGACGACCGGGCGCATGGACGACACGCGCACCGGTCAGCGTGACCTCGGCCGGGGTTCGCGTCGCGCGCAGCCGCGGACCGGCACCCATGCATCGAGGCAGCGAGGCCAGGCGGGCGATCCGACAGTTGCGAACGGGCGCAGGCAGGTCCACGCCCTTCAGATCCCCGGTGGCCCGGGCGGCCCGGCGATCATCTGCCAGATCCAGACGGCGAACCCGTAGCCGCCGACGATCATCACCGCCAGCAGCGGGAACAGCACCACTGTGATGAACAGGAACAGGATCAGTTCCCGTCGCTTGCTCGGCTGTCCGGCCTTCGGATCCAAGGCGCACCGCTCCCGGTGGAGAACCTGGCTTGCAGGCGCCTACCCTAACCCGTCGAAGGCGCCGCGTCCAAGCATGGCCGACGGTGGGCACGCACGACAGCGACGGCGGTCACGCTGCGACGGTCATGCCGCCGCCATCGTGCATTGCGTCATCGCACGGTGCGTCATCGCACGGTGCGTCATCGCGCGGTCCGTCAGCGCGCATGCGACACCGTGCGACGTGTGGACGATCGCATCGCGCGGCTAGCGGGCCCGGAACGCTTCGGCCGCGAGCGCGAACGAATGGCGCCGTGCGGCGTGGTCGAAGATGTTGGCGGTCAGCATCAGTTCGTCGGGGCGATGCCGCGCCGCGAATTCCGCGATGCCCTCGCGCACGTCGGCGGCGTCGCCGACGACCGCACACGCAAGCGCCTGTTCGACCATCGCCTTTTCCTGCGGCGTCCAGAACGCCTCGATGTCGTCGATCGGCGGCGGGATCAGCCCGGGCGCGCCGCGCCGCAGGCGCACGAAACTCTGCTGCTGGGTGGTGAACAGGCGTTGCGCCTGCGCGCGCGTGTCGGCCGCGACCACGTTCAGCGCCAACATCGCGTAGGGCGCGCGCAGGCGGCGGGAGGGCTTGAAGTCGCGATGGTAGAGCGCAAGCGCTTCGGTCATCGCCGCCGGCGAGAAATGCGAGGCGAACGCATACGGCAGGCCCATCGCCGCAGCGAGCTGCGCGCCGAACAGGCTCGAACCGAGGATCCAGACCGGCACGTCGACGCCCGCGCCCGGCACCGCCTGCACCGGCTGCCCGGGCTGCGCGGGTTCGAAATAGCGCAGCAGTTCCGCGACGTCCGACGGAAACGCGTCGGCGCCGGCGTAGTAGCGGCGCAACGCGCGCGTGGTGGGCTGGTCGGTGCCCGGCGCGCGACCGAGGCCCAGGTCGATGCGGCCCGGATGCAGCGAGGCCAGCGTGCCGAACTGCTCGGCCACCTGCAGCGGCGCGTGGTTGGGCAGCATCACCCCGCCCGATCCGACCCGGATGGTCGAGGTGCCCCCGGCGATGTGCCCGATCAGCACCGCCGTGGCGGCGCTGGCGATGCCCGGCATGTTGTGGTGCTCGGCCAGCCAGTAGCGGGTATAGCCGAGCGACTCGGCCAGGCGCGCGAGATCGAGCGAATTCGCGAACGCCTGCGCGGGGGTGCTGCCTTCGCAGACCGGCGCGAGGTCGAGCAGGGAATACGGGACGGGGGCGGGTCCGGAGGTCGTCATGGACCAGACATGGGGCAACCCGCGGCCGTTTCCAATGCGGATCGACTGGAGATCGCGTCGCAGTGGCGGCCCCGTCCGGCCGGGATGCCCGCGCTCGACGGCGTCGCATCCGACACGCGCGCACGTAGCAGCATGCGCCGGCACGCTGCGAGCGGCCGATGACGGCGCGGACCCCTCCAGTGGCGACGTGCACGCGACCGTCGGTGGCACAATGCGCGCCGACGCGGCCCGTTCCCGCGCCGGAGTCCGCCTTGCGCAAGGGCATTCGCCATCCCGCGCGGCTCGTGCCGCTCGGGTTCCTGGTCCTGATCTCGATCGGCACGGCGCTGCTGATGCTGCCCGCCGCGCGCAACGCCGGCGTCGGGGCGCCGCTGCTCACGGCCCTGTTCACCTCCACCTCCGCGGTCTGCGTGACCGGGCTGGTGGTGGTCGACACGCCCGTCTACTGGTCCACGTTCGGCCAGTGGATCATCCTCGGCCTGTTCCAGGCCGGCGGCCTCGGCATCATGACCGGCGCCACCCTGCTCGGGCTGCTGGTGGCCGGCAGGCTGGGACTGGAATCGCGCCTGGCGGCGCAGGCGGAGACCCGCGAGGTATCGCTCGGCAACGTGCGCGACGTGCTGCGCATCGTGGTGCTGGTCACCCTCGTGGTCGAGGGCGCCACCACCCTCGCGCTGACACTGCGCTTCCACTTCGCGCACGGCGCGCCCTGGGGCCAGGCGTTGTGGGAGGGCTTGTTCCATGCCGTGTCCGCGTTCAACAACGCGGGCTTCTCGACCCGTTCCGACAGCCTGACCACGTGGGCGGGCGATGCGCTGGTGATCGTTCCGCTCACCCTGGCGGTGTTGCTCGGCGGCCTGGGTTTCCCGGTGCTCAGCGAGCTGCGCCGTCGCCCGCTCGACTGGCGACGCTGGTCCGTGCACACGCGGCTCACGCTCCAGGGTACCGCGCTGCTGGTGGTCGGCGGCGCGACGCTGATCGCCGCCTACGAATGGCACAACCCCGCGACCTTCGGCGCGCTGGAGGGCACGGAGCGGGTGCTCGGCGCGATGTTCCATTCGATCGCCGCGCGCACCGCGGGCTTCAACACCGTCGACGTCGGCGCGATGCAGCTGGAGACGCAGGCGGTGACCTGGGCGCTGATGTTCATCGGCGGCGGCAGTGGCGGGACCGCGGGCGGGATCAAGATCACGACCTTCATGCTGCTCGGTTACGCGGTCTGGGCGGAGGCGCGTGGCAGCCAGGACACCGTGGTGTTCCGCCGCCGCGTTCCCGACGAGGCCCTGCGCCTGGCGCTGGCCGTGGTGCTGATGGCGCTGACCGTGCTGGCCTTCGGCGTGCTCGCGCTGCTGAGCGTCACCGACCTGGCGGTCGAGGATGCGATCTTCGAGTCGATCTCGGCCTCGGCCACGGTCGGGCTGTCGACCGGGGTCACCGCCACGCTGCCGCCTGCCGGGCAGGCTATCCTGATCGCATTGATGTTCATCGGCCGCGTCGGCTCGGTCACCCTGGTCACCGCGCTCGCCATGCGCCGGCGTCCGCGAGCCTTCCGCTATCCAGAGGAGCGCCCCATCGTTGGCTAGTCCCCCGACCATCGTTCCACGGCGCGACGGCGGCAGCGTCGCGGTCATCGGCCTAGGGCGCTTCGGCAGCGCGGTCGCCACCTCGCTCCTGCACCTGGGGCACGAAGTCCTGGGCGTGGACGAGAACCCCGATATCGTGCAGCGCTGGGCCGACCGCCTGACCCACGTGGTGCAGGCCGACAGCACCAGCACCGAAGCGTTGCGCCAGCTCGGCCTGGACGATTCCGCGCACGCGGTGGTCGGCATCGGCACCGACATCGAGGCCAGCGTGCTGACCGTGCTCGCGCTCGAGGAGCTGGGCGTGCCCGACATCTGGGCCAAGGCCACCAGCATCAAGCACGGCCGGATCCTCGAGCGCACCGGCGCGCACCACGTCGTCTACCCGGAAGCGGCGATGGGCGAGCGCGTGGCGCACATGGTGACCGGCAAGATGATCGACTTCATCGAGTTCGACGACGGCTTCGCCATCGCCAAGACCCAGGCGCCGCGCGAGGCCGCGGGCAAGACCCTGAGCGAGTCCGCGCTGCGCACGCGCTACGGCATCACCATCGTCGGCCTCAAGCGCGGCCGCAACGACTTCGCCTATGCCCGCGCCGACACCCTGGTCGAGGATGGCGACGTGCTGATCGTCTCCGGCCCGACCACGCTGGTGGAGAAGTTCGCCGCGATCTCCTGAGCGGCGCTAGATCTCGACCTGGGTGCCCAGCTCCACCAGCCGGTTGCCCGGGATCCGGAAGAAGCCCGACGCCGGCGCCGCATTGCGGTGCATCAGCGCGAACAGCCGGTCGCGCCACACCGGCATGCCGCGGTGCGCGCCGGAGACGATCGTCTCGCGGCTGGCGAAGAAGGTGGTTTCCATCGGATCGAAGCACAGGTCGCTGACGTCGCAGGCCGCCATCAGCGCACGCGGCACGTCGGGCGTCTCCATGAAGCCGAAGCGCACCAGCACGCGATGGAATCCGTCGCCGATCTCCTCCACCTTCAGGCGCCGGTGCGCGTAGGGCACGCTCAGGGTCTCGACGGTCAGGAACACGTTGCGCTCGTGCAGCACCTTGTTGTGCTTGAGGTTGTGCAGCAGCGCGTGCGGCACCACGCCCTTGTCGCTGGTCATGAACACCGCGGTGCCTTCCACCCGCACCGGCGGCGCCAGCATCAGGCCGGGGATGAAGGCATCGAGGCGGATGCCTTCCTTCTGGATCTCCTCGCGCAGGATGTCGCGCCCGCGCCGCCAGGTACGCAGCAGGGTGAACACGATCGCGCCCAGCACCACCGGGAACCAGCCGCCCTGCAGGATCTTGGCGCCGTTGGCGACCACGAACGCCGCGTCGATGACCAGGAACAGCGCGCACAGCGGCAGCACCCAGCGCCGCCAGCGCGGCCACAGCGCGCGCGCGACGATCACCAGCAGCAGGGTGTCGATCAGCATCGTCATCGACACCGAGATGCCGTAGGCGGTCGCCAGCGCCGAGGAACTGCGGAAGCCCAGCACCAGCGCGATGACGATCGCCATCATGGTCCAGTTGATCGCCGGGATGTAGATCTGGCCGATGGTGTCGCTGGAGGTGTGCCTGATCCGCATGCGCGGGATGTAGCCCAGCTGCATCGCCTGGCGCACCACCGAGAAGCCGCCGGTGATCACCGCCTGCGAGGCGATCACCGTAGCCATGGTCGCCAGCACCAGCATCGGCCAGCGCGCCCATTCCGGCACGCCGACGTAGAACGGGTTGCGGATCGCGGCCGGGTCCTCCAGCACGAGGGCGCCCTGGCCCAGGTAGTTGAGCATCAGCGCCGGCAGCACGAAGAAGTACCAGGCGTAGCGGATCGGCCTGGCGCCGAAATGGCCCATGTCGGTGTAGATCGCCTCGCCACCGGTCACCGCCAGGACCACCGCGCCGAGGATGAAGACCCCGCCCCAGGCATGGTCGACGAAGAAGTGCGCGGCCCAGTACGGGTTGATCGCGTGCAGCACTTCCGGTTCGTGCAGGATGTTGGCGACGCCGAGCGCGGCGAGCGCGAGGAACCACAGCGAGGTGATCGGACCGAAGACCCGGCCCACCTTCGCCGTGCCGAAGCGCTGGCTGGCGAACAGGCTGACCAGTACCAGCAGCGACACCGGCACGATCCAGTTGTGCAGGCGCGGCGAGATGACCTCCAGTCCCTCGACCGCGGACAGCACCGAGATCGCCGGCGTGATCACGCCGTCGCTGAAGAACAGAGATGCGCCGAAGATGCCGAAGATGCCCACCAGGTAGGCCAGGCGCGAGTCCTTCGGCAGGCAGCGCTGTGCCAGCGCCATCAGTGCCATGATGCCGCCCTCGCCGTCGTTGTCGGCGCGCAGGATGATGGTCACGTACTTCACCGTCACCACCAGCGTCAGCGACCAGAAGATCATCGACAGCACGCCGAGCACCGTGTCGTGCTCGGCGACCAGGCCGTAGTGCGGCGAGAAGGCCTCGCGGATGGTGTACAGCGGGCTGGTGCCGATGTCGCCGAAGACGACGCCGAGCGCGCCGACCACCAGTCCGGCGAGTCCGATGTTGCCGTGCCCGTGCACGGGAGAACCGGGTGCCGGGGACGGCGGGCGGGTGACTTGCGACATGCTCGTGGAGGATCCGGCGACAGTGGGGGCTGTCAGCGAAGCGCGGACTGTAACGCTTTGCGGATGATGATTTCAGCCCGATCACCGTCTGAAGCGGCCGATTTGGCCATCCTCTGCGCCTCCACGGGCTTGTAGCCCAGCTGCTGCAGGGCCACGATCGCCTCGGACAACGGGTCGGCGGGGCCGCTGGCGGGCATCGGCAGCGCGCCGGCGGCGAGATCGGCCGCGCGATCGCGCAGTTCCACCACCATGCGCTCGGCGGTCTTCTTGCCGATCCCGGGGATGCGGGTCAGCGCGGCGACGTCGCCCGTCTGCACCAGCCTCGCGAACTCGCCGACCGCCACGCCCGAGAGCACCGCCAGCGCGATCTTCGCGCCGATCCCGCTGACTTTCTGCACGTCGCGGAACAGGCGTCGCTCGGCGTCGGTGAGGAAGCCGTACAGCGACACGCTGTCCTCCTTCTGCGCGTAGTGGGTGAACAGCGCCACCTCGCGCCCGGCCTCGGGCAGGTCGTAGAACGTGCTCATCGGCGCCTCGAGCTCGTAGCCCACGCCATGCACGTCCACCACCAGCCACGGCGGCTGCTTGTGCACGAGGAGGCCCTTGAGGCGACCGATCATGGCTGTGCCCTCCGGGCAGGTGATTGGTGATTGGTGGTTGGTGATTCGCGAAGGCGGGGAGACCGGTCCCTCCGTGGCCCGCTTCTTCGAATTGCCAGCAACCAATCACGAATCACGGCTCCCATCACTTCCTGCTCCAGGCCTGCTGGGTGCTGACGCCGAGGCGCTTCGCTGTGGCGCGCACGTGCGCGTGGGTGATGGCGATCGCCAGCGCGTCGGCGGCGTCGGCCTGAAGCTTGCCGTGCAGGTTCAGCATGATTCCGACCATGTGCTGGACCTGCGTCTTGTCCGCCCCGCCCCGGCCCACCAGCGCCAGCTTCACTTCCTTGGCCGCGTACTCGTGCACCGGCAGGTCGCGCAGCACCACCGCGCTGATCGCCGCGCCACGGGCCTGGCCCAGCTTCAGCGCGGAATCCGGATTGCGCGCCAGGAACACGCGCTCGATCGCGACTTCCTGCGGCTGCCAGGTCTCGATCACCTCGGCCAGCCCGAGCAGCAGCCGCCGCAGCCGCGCCGGGAAATCGCCGTCGCCCAGCAGCAGCAGGGCGCCGTTGAACACGTGCGTCGCCCGCCCGGCCTCGTCGACGTCGATGATCCCGACACCGGTGCGCTGCGAGCCTGGATCGATGCCGAGGATGCGGGTCATGGGAAGCCGGGAGTCGGGATTGGGGATTCGGGATTCGAGCCGATGACGCCATGTCCCGGATTCTTCGAATCACCAATCACGAATCACCAATCACTCAACTCGGCGTTCGAGTAGACGTTCTGCACGTCGTCGAGTTCCTCCAGCCAGCGCAGCAGCTTCACCACCTGCTGCGCGGCCTCGCCGTCGACCGCGACGTCGTTGTCGGCGCGCATCGTGATTTCGGCCAGGTCCGGCGCCAGCCCCGCGTCCGCCATCGCCTGCTTCACCGCCTCGAAGGCGTCGGGACTGGTGAGCACGTCGATGGCGCCGTCCTCGGGATAGACCGCGATGTCTTCGGCGCCGGCCTCGATCGCGGCATCGGTGATCTTCTCCTCGTCCGCGCCGGCGCCGTAGGACAGCACGCCCAGCTTGCGGAACATGAAGGCCACCGAGCCCTCGGTGCCCAGGTTGCCGCCGAACTTGCCGAAGGCATGGCGCACGTCGGCCACGGTGCGCACGCGGTTGTCGGTGAGGCAGTCGACGATCACCGCGACGCCGCCCGGCGCATAGCCCTCGTAGCGGATCTCCTCGTATTCGACGCCTTCCAGCTCGCCCGTCGCCTTCCTGATCGCCCGCTCGATCACGTCCTTGGACATGTTGACCGACAGGCCCTTGTCGATCGCCGCGCGCAGGCGCGGGTTGCCGCCGGGATCGCCGCCGCCGGCGCGGGCGGCGACGCCGATCTCGCGGATGATCTTGGTGAAGATCTTGCCGCGCTGCGCGTCGACGGCGTTCTTGCGTGCTTCGATGGAAGGACCGCGTCCCATGGCTGCAGCTGGTCTCGTGCGGAAACCGCGGATTATACGTTTTGCGGCCCGCCGGCATGCTCGAAGCGCCCGCTGCGCAGGAACGCCGCGGCCTGGCGAGCGGCATCCGCGGACAGCACCAGGCCGGTATGGCTGCAGTCGACCAGGCAGTGGTCGCACACGCCCGGCAGTTGCGTCTCGGCGATGCCGACGGTGCCGTCGGAGGCGCGATCCACCGCCGCCAGGAAGCGGCCCAACCCCCGCGGCACGCAGCCGGCGACCACGCCCACCTCGGCCGGCCCGTCCCAGTGTTCGAAACCGCGCAGCAGCAGGTCGGCGCTGCGGCCGAGGATCGGCGGACCCCAGCGTCGCGCCCCCAGTGCGCGCGCGGTGCCGCTGCCTCGCAGCGGCGAGCCGAGGCAGACCACCCGCCGTACCGGGAGTCCAGGATCGAGACGCAGGGCCTCCAGCGCCACCAGTCCACCGAGGCTGTGGCCCACGATGTCGGTTTCGGGCCCGTCGCGCAGCCGCTCCACCAGCGCCCGCGCGGCGGCAGCGCCGCCACCGCGCACGCTGTCGTAGGCCCAGATGCGCGGCGCGAACCCGGCCGCGCGCAGCTTCGCCGCCAGCGGGGAGAGCCAGAAGCCGGCGTTCCAGATGCCGTGGATCAGCAGCACCGGACGCGGCGATGACGCGGAGGCAGCCGGAGGGGCGGGGGCGGGGTCTCGACGCGATGCCATGCGCGGATTGGGCCGTGGCCGCGGGGATTGCGCAAGTCGGCACCCCGCGCGCCTGCGCGTGCTCCTGGCCGGGTCCCCGAGCCGGCCGCCTTCCGGCATCGGTGCGGGCGGCAATACCCGCGCTGCCAGCGCCCTACCCGGCCGGCCGACGCAGGATGAATTCCAGGTCCCGGGTCGCGCCGACCTGGAACAGGTATTCGCCGACCTTGTCGAAGCCGTAACGTGCGTAGAAGCGCTGCGCGCCGAGGTTGTCCGACCAGACCCCGACCCACAGCGTCCGCGGCCCCTCGCGCAGCAGCCAGTCCATCGCCGCATCCATCAGCCGGCGGCCGTACCCGCCGCCCTGGGTCCCGCGCACGAGGTAGAGACGCTTGATCTCGCCGTCCCCGGGCGCGACCTCCGGGTGCGGCAGGCCACAGGGGCCGGCGGCGACATGGCCGATCGCCTCGCCGTCGCGTTCCAGCAGCCACACCGCATAGTCCGGGTGCGAAAGGATGATGCGCTGCTTCTCCACCGCGTAGGCGTCGCCCAGGAAAGTGGCCAGATCCTCCGGCGGATACAGGTGGCCGAAGGTTTCGGTGAAGGTGCGCGCGGCGAGCGTCGAGAGGGTCGCGGCGTCTTCGACGGTGGCGCGGCGGATGGCGACGCTCATCCGGCCGCCACCACCCCGGCCCTCCCCCGCACGCGGAGGAGGGGGTACCGCTCGAGGCCCGACGCGCGCGCCGTCTGCCTCGCCCGGTGAAGCGCACACCGGGCGGTGCGCTGCGCTCCCTCCCCCGCCCGCGGAGGGGTCTGGGAGGAGTCGAGTCGGCGACGGCCAGCCATCGCCCGCTAGCCCTTCGGTCGGACCTGGATGTGCACTTCCGCCAGTTGCGCGTCCGGCACCGGCGACGGTGCACCGGTCATCAGGCATTGCGCGGAGGTGGTCTTGGGAAACGCGATCACATCGCGGATCGAGTCGGTGCCCGCCATCAGCGCGGCGATGCGGTCGATGCCGAAGGCGATGCCGCCGTGCGGCGGCGCGCCGTACCTGAGCGCATCGAGCAGGAAGCCGAACTTCAGTTCCGCTTCCTCCCTGCCGATGCCGAGCAGTTCGAACACCGCCGACTGCATCGAGGAGCGGTGGATGCGGATCGAACCGCCGCCGATCTCGTTGCCGTTGAGCACCATGTCGTAGCCGCGCGACACGGCGGTCGCCGCGTCCGCGCGCAACTGGGCCTCGTCGTCCACCGCCGGAGCGGTGAACGGATGGTGCAGGGCCACGTAGCGCTGCGCCTCCTCGTCCCATTCGAACATCGGGAAATCGGTGACCCACAGCGGCGCCCAGCCATCGTTGACCAGGCCGAAGTCCCTGCCGGCCTTGAGGCGCACCGCGCCCATGAAATCACTGACGGTCGAGTACTTTCCGGCGCCGAAGAACACGATGTCGCCGTTGCCGGCGCCCACGCGCGCCACCAGGGCTGCGAACGCGCCCTCGTCGAAGAACTTCTGGATCGGCGAGGACACCTCGCCGGTCTCTGCGATCTTGATGTAGGCCAGACCCTTCGCGCCGTACTTGCCGGCATGCGCGGCGTATTCGTCGATCTGCTTGCGCGAGAGCGAGGCGCCGCCCGGGATGCGCAGCGCCGCGACGCGCCCTGCGGCGTCGTTGGCCGGCCCCTTGAACACCGCGAAGTCGCTGTCCTTCACCAGCTCCGCCACGTCGACCAGTTCCAGCGCGATGCGCAGGTCCGGCTTGTCCGAGCCATAGCGCCGCATCGCCTCGGCGTAGCTCATGCGCGGGAATTCGGCCGCCAGTTCGACATCGGCCACCTCGCGGAACACGTCGCGGATCATCGCCTCGACCGTGTCCTGCACGTCGCGCTCGGACACCCAGGCGAACTCCATGTCGAGCTGTGTGAATTCCAGCTGGCGGTCGGCGCGCAGGGCTTCGTCGCGGAAGCAGCGCGCGATCTGGTAGTAGCGGTCGAAGCCGGCCATCATCAGGATCTGCTTGAACAGCTGCGGGCTTTGCGGCAGCGCGTAGAACTCGCCGGGATGCATGCGCGCCGGCACCAGGAAGTCGCGCGCGCCCTCGGGCGTGGCCTTGGTCAGGATCGGGGTCTCGATGTCCTGGAAGCCGCGCGCGTCGAGCCAGTGGCGCAGCGCGCTGACCAGCTTCGTGCGCGTGCGCATGCGGCGCTGCATCTCCGGATGGCGCAGGTCGAGGTAGCGGTAGGTGAGCCGCGTCTCCTCGCCGGGGTTCTCGTGGTGGTGGAACGGCAGCGGCTCGGCCTTGTTCAGCACCTCGATGCGCTCGGCCACCACTTCCACCTGGCCGGTGCGGATCTTCGCGTTCACCGACTGCCTGCGGCGCACGCTGCCGGTGATGCGCAGGCAGTCCTCGTAGCCCACCTTTTCGGCCGCGGCCACGACCGCGGCGTTGCCGTCGGCCTGGGAGGGCTCGGCGACCACCTGGACGATGCCCTCGTGGTCGCGCAGGTCGATGAAGCACACGCCGCCCAGGTTGCGGGCGACGTCCGCCCAGCCGCACAGGGTCACGGTCTGTCCGACCAGGGCCTCGTCGACCAGGCCGCAGAAATGGGTACGCATGGAACGCCAACTCCAGGAAAACGGGCCGGCCAGGCCGGCAAACCGGCAAGTTTAGACGGTTTGGCAGGCGCAGGCCCGGCCAGCCGCCCGCCGCGGATTCCGACCTGCATGGCCCCGTCGACGCCCGGTTCAGCAATATGACAGCAACGTGTCAATACGGTCGCTGCATGGGCGACAGCGTTACCGGGCCCTTCCTCCGCCAAGCACGAGACCCGCGCCGCATGTCGACGATCCTGCTGCTGTCGCTGATGCTGCTGGCCTACCTGCTGGTGGCCGCGGATCGGCTGGCCTGGGCCAAGGCCGCGCTGCTTTCGCTGCTGCTGTTCGCGCTGAGCGGCTGGTGGCTGGTCGACCGGCTCAGCGGCAACGGCATCGACGCGGCGACCCTGTACCACCTCCAGGCCGGGATCGAGGGTGCGGGCGTGGCGGATTTCAGCGGTGACCTGCTGCGCTTCGCCGGCCTGGTGCTGCTGTCGCTTTTGCCGCTGGTCCTGGTCGGCGCGCTGCGCGGACGCCTGGCGGGCTTTCGTCGCCGGCATCCGGGACCGGCGGTCACCGCCACCTTCGCCGCCCTCTTCGTGACCGCGATCCTCGCCAGCCCGCTGTATGCGGACACCAAGCGCCTGCAGCGCCAGCTGGCGCCGGTGGATGCCGAACGCGTCGCCGCCGAGTACCGGGTGCCGGTCGGCGCGCTGGCGCAGCGCAGGAACATCGTCCTGATCTACGTCGAGAGCCTGGAACGCACCTATCTCGACCAGTCCGTCTTTCCCGGCCTGATGCCCAACCTATCCCGGCTCGCGGGCCAGGGCCTGGACTTCCGCGACATCGCCTCGCCGGAAGGTTCCGGCTGGACGATCGCCGGCATCGTCGCCTCGATGTGCGGGGTGCCGCTCACCACCGCCCGCGGCGACGAGAACAGCCTCGGCAGGATGCGCGAATTCCTGCCCAGCGCGCATTGCCTGGGCGATTACCTCAGGACCCAGGGCTACCGCAACGTGTTCCTCGGCGGCGCCGATGCCGGCTTCGCCGCCAAGGGCAACTTCCTCGAGCGCCACGGCTTCGACGAGGTCCGGGACCTCGACCACTACCGCACCCTGGATATCGCGCCGGAGCATTTCTCCAACTGGGGCCTGCACGACGACGTGCTGCTCGAGGACGCGTTCGACACCTTCATGGCGCTCTCGGCCAGCGGCACGCCGTTCCTGCTCAGCACGCTGACGATGGACACCCACCACCCTGCCGGGCACCTGCCCGCGGCCTGCCGCGACGAGCGCTACGAGAGCCCGCTGGGCGAGATCGGCCTGCTGCACGCGATCAAGTGCAGCGACCGGCTGGTCTCGCGGCTGGTCGAGCGCATCCGCGCCAGTCCACACGGCGACGACACCGTGATCGTGATCGCCTCCGACCACCTGGCGATGCCCAACGACCTGAGCCACGTGCTCGAGGACATGCGCCGCGAGAACCTGCTGCTGTTCCTCGCCCCCGGCCTGGAGCCGCGACAGCTGACGGTCGCGGGGTCGGTGCTCGACACGGGCGCGACCCTGCTCTCGCTGCTCGACCCCGGCCAGGATGCGCTCGGCTTCGGCCGCTCGCTGCTGGCACCCGCCGCGTCGGCGGGCGCGAGCGCTGCGGCGCTGGCGGGGGACGGCTCGGGCTTCGCACCCTACCTGGCGTACGCGCGCGAACTGTGGACCGGCGGCGACGTGCGCACCCTGCGCGTCGACGGCAACCAGGTGCGGATCGGGCTGCAGCACGTGAAGCCGCCGGTGATGATCGAGTACGACCCCGACTGGAGCCTGGGGTCGATCACGATGGAAGACGCCCCGCGCCAGTTCGGCATCGACGATCCGGCCAACGTGCGCGCCTACGTCGACCGCTGCACCGCGTTCGACGACAGCACGCTGCGCGGCGAGTGGTGCGCGCTGCTGGTCGATGCCCACGACAATCGCAAGCTGTTCGCCGGTGCGGACCTGCAACGCGGGGTGCGCGTCGACACGAAGCTCGAGGCCGCGGCTGGCCCGCGCCCACGCCCGCGCCGCGCGGTCTGGCTCGGCGCCGAGTCGGCCGTGGTCTCGGGCGAGTACCAGTTGCGGCTGCGCCCGCGCGAGTGGCCGAGCCATGCGTTCTGGCTGGAGGCGATCGCCTCGGACGGCCGCGTGGTCGCGCGCGAATGGATCCGCCCCGACGAGCGCGACCTGTCGCAGCCGATCCGGCTGCGGATCGGCGTCGACCAGGGCATCGACGACCTCGAGTTCCGCGCCTGGCTGGACTGGGCCGAGTTCATGGAACTCGACAGCCTGGCGATGGTGCGGACGGGCGCCCGCTCGCGCTCCTGACGCGCCGCCCCGGAGGCGTTCGGGCAAGTCGCGCAGGCTGCGCCTTGCCGACGGCTCGTGGTCGTTCTGCCGGGTCGGCGCGCAAGGCCCGGGCAGCACAGCGCCTCGTGCGCCGGCATCGACGGGTTCGGCCACGCCTGCGCCCGGGACCTGCTAGGAGCGCCCGGTCCCGCAGCAACAGGTCTCGCGCGAGCCCCGCATCGGGGCCGCGCCTGCCGACATCGCGAGAACGCGACCCGGCTCGGCGGCGGCGGCCACCGCCAGCCGGTACCGCCCTCAGGCGTCCGCGGCCTTCGCCGCGGGTGCTTCAGCCGGTTTGGCCGCGGGCTTGTCGACCGGCTTGCCGGCGCCGGCGGGTTTGGCGGGATCGGCAGCCGCACCGCCCTCCGGTTTCGACGCACCCTCGCCGCCCTCGGCCAGGTTGCGCTTGCGGTCGCCGTCCTTCTTGAAGTCGGTCTCGTACCAGCCGCCACCGGCCAGGCGGAACGCCGGCGCGGTGAGCGCGCGCCTGATCGCCGCCGCGCCGCAGGCGGGGCATGCCTCGGGATCCGGGTCGGACATCTTCTGCAGGCGGTCGAAGGCGTGGCCGCACTGCTCGCAGCGGTAGGCGTAGATGGGCATGGGATGCGACGGAAGTCTGTTGCGAGCGCGCAGTCTGGGGCCGGCGCGCGCGAAATCAAGTCCCGTGGCGACGCCGGGTTCCGTCCGCCCACTGCACGGCGTGGCGAATGCGCGTGGCGCCGTACCACGGGCCGCACCCGCATCGCGCGCACCGCGATGGCATGCGCGCCGGATCGATCCGGGCGATTGTGCGCGGGTCCGGTTCGAGGCCATGCCCGGCCTGCGGCCGGCATCGGTGGCGCTGTGGATGCGACCGCGGGTCGCGCTCGTGAACCTGGGCGCGACGCAGTCGCGCGAGCGGCTCAGTCGCCGGGCGAAGAGGCCACCGGATCCCCGCTGCCCCACGGTGGCGGCGGCAGGTCCACCGGCGTGGCGAGGTCGAACTCGACCTTGAACTCTCGACCACCGGGGCGCGTGAGCTCGTACGCGAAACGCTCGCCCGGCTCGATCTCCATCGCCCAGGTGTTGGTGACCGAGGCCTCGAGACCCTCCCGCTCGAACATCGCGACCGATTCGGCATCGACCGGGAATTCCTGGCGTACGGCGGTGCCGGCGCTGGCGGTGTCGCCGCCGTACATCGTCACCGCGTCGTCGCTGCCGTCCTGGTGGCGGTGGTCGTGCTTCAGGCGCAGACCCGAACCGGTACGGGTGAGAACCCAGGTGCGCGAATGGTCGTCGCCGACGTGGAACGGCACGCGCAGTTCCCTGGCAGGCTCGTCGCAGCCGCGCACGTGCATCACCAGCCGCTGGCCTTCGAAGGCGTCGGGTTCCGGCGGCTCCGGCGCGTTGGCGACGATACGACCCGCGAACGCCTGTCCGCAGTGCGTCGCGAGCGCGGCGAGGAAGGCGTCGGCCGGCTCCGAGGCAGACCCGGCGTCGGCGGCGGCCGCCTGCGGCGCGGGCTCGAAGCCTTCCGCCGCGGCATCGGCCTGCGCGGCGGCATTGCCGTCACCGTCGGAATCGCCGACATAGACGCATGCGGACAAGGCCAGCGCGAGCGGGACGAGCGACAGGTTGCGCAGTGTCTTTTTCATGGAGATCACCGTAACCGTGCCATCGACGGCCCGCAAGCCGGACGTGACCCGGCCGGCGCGAGACGCGTGTCGATGTCGCAGCGACCGTCCTGCCGGCGCGCAGGCTCAGCCGTACAGGGCGAGCAGTTCCGCTTCCGCGTCTTCCAGTTGCGCGCGCAGCCGTGCCTGGCGCTGCCCGAGCTCGACGAGCCTGCCTGCTTCGGCATAGCTGCCCGGGTCGGCCAGCGCCGACTCGGTCTCGGCCAGCGCGCGCTCCAGGTCGGCCACGCGCGCCTCGGCCTTGCCGAGCTTGTGCGGGTTGACCCGGGGCTGGGGTTTCGCCGGCGGCGGCTCCGGAACCGGAGGGGCCTTCGCCTGCGCACGCGCCTGGTCGCCTGCCGGGCGCGAACGCAGCCACGCGGCGTACTCGTCGAGGTCGCCGTCGAACGGCTTGACCACGCCGTCGGACACGCGCCAGAAGGTGTCGCTCACCAGGCCGATCAGGTGGCGGTCGTGCGAGACCAGCACGATCGCGCCGTCGAAATCGCTCAGCGCCTCGGCCAGCGCCTCGCGCATGTCGAGGTCGAGGTGGTTGGTGGGCTCGTCGAGCAGCAGCACGTTGGGCTGCTTCCACGCGATCAGCGCCAGCGCCAGGCGCGCGCGTTCGCCGCCGGAGAAGCCGTCGATGCTCTCGAACGCGCGCTCGCCGGGGAAGTACCACTTGCCGAGGAAATCGCGGAAGGCCTGGGTCGGGCTGTCAGGCGACAGTTCGCGCAGGTGGTCGATCGGCGAGGTGCCGGCAACCAGCGATTCCACGGTGTGCTGCGCGAAGTAGCCGATGCGCAGGTCGGGATGCGCGTAACGCTCGCCGCCGAGCAGCGGCAGTTCGCCGACCAGCGACTTGACCAGGGTCGACTTGCCCGCGCCGTTCGGGCCGAGCAGGCCGATGCGGTCGCCCGCCTCGAGGCCGAAGCCGACGCCGTCCAGGACCGCGTGAGGCGGGCGACGGGATTGGGGATTGGGGATTGGGGATTGGGCAGAGCGCGATCCCGCCACTTCCGAATCCCGAATCCCCAATCCCGAATCCCGGGTCGTTGCGGCATAGCCGCAACGACCATGATTGATCCGCAGCAACGCATGCGGCAGCTTCAGCGGCTGCGGGAATTCGATCCGGAACTCGCGCTCGGCACGCACCGCTTCGGTGCCGGCCAGCTTCGCCAGGCGCTTCATCCTGCTCTGCGCCTGCCGCGCCTTGCTGGCCTTGGCCTTGAAGCGGTCGATGAACTTCTGCAGATGGGCGCGCTCGGCCTGTTCCTTCTCGTGTGCGATCTGCTGCTGGCGCAGGTGTTCGGCGCGCTGGCGTTCGAACGCGGTGTAGTCGCCGACGTACAGCTTCGCCTTGCCGTCGTTGAGGTGCAAGGTATGCGTCGACACGCCGTCGAGGAACTCGCGGTCGTGGCTGATCAGCAGCAGGGTGCCTGGATACTTCAGCAGCCACTGCTCCAGCCACAGCACCGCGTCGAGGTCGAGGTGGTTGGTGGGCTCGTCGAGCAGCAGCAGGTCGCTGGGCATCATCAGCGCGCGCGCCAGGTTCAGGCGCACGCGCCAGCCGCCGGAGAACTCGCCCACGGCGCGGCGATGCGTCTCCGCCGGGAACCCCAGGCCGTGCAGCAGCCTGCCCGCGCGCGCCTCGGCATCGTAGCCGCCCAGTTCGGCCAGCTTCTGGTGCGCGTCCGCGACCGCTTCCCAGTCCTCGCGCGCGTTCGCCTCGGCCTCGGCGCGGATCACCGCCGCGATCGCGACGTCGCCGCCGAGCACGAAGTCGATCGCCGGATCGGGCAGCGACGGGGTTTCCTGCGCCACGCTGGCGATGCGCACCCGGTTCGGCACGTCGATGTCGCCCCTGTCGGCTTCGACCTCGCCGCGGATCGCGGCGAACAGGCTGGATTTGCCCGTGCCGTTGCGCCCGACCACGCCCACGCGCCAGCCCGCGTGCAGGGCCAGGTCGACGTTGGACAACAACAGGCGCTCGCCGCGCCGGAGGGCGAAGTTGCGGAAGGCAATCATGGGGCGCGGATTCTACCGGAGCGGGCCGGGAGCCACGCCAGACGGCCACTCATGCGGCAACCGCATCGCCATATGCACTTCCGGCCTTTGACCGCATTGTTACGGATATGTTAAACCGGACCGCGACCCATCCCTTTCCCCCGAAGGAGCGCGTCAATGCCCCGCACCCCCCTGTTCCTGGCGCTGCTGGCCGCCACCGGCGCCGCAACACCCGCCCTTGCCCAGCAGGCGCCGGAAGAAAGCGCCCGCACCCTCGATACCCTGATCGTCACCGGCACCCGCACCGCCGACCGCACGGTCGCCGAATCGCAGTCGCCGATCGACATCATCACGCCCGAAGCGCTGCAGGCCACCGGCACCACCGAGCTGGCCACGGCGCTCTCGCGCACGGTGCCCTCGCTGAATTTCCCGCGTCCGGCGATCACCGACGGCACCGACGCGGTGCGCCCGGCGCAGCTGCGCGGCCTCGCGCCGGACCAGGTGCTGGTGCTGGTCAACGGCAAGCGCCGCCACACCACCGCACTGATCAACCTCAACGGCAGCCAGGGCCGCGGTTCCTCGCCGGTCGACCTGAACGCGATCCCGGTCTCGGCGATCGAGCGGGTCGAGGTGCTGCGCGACGGCGCCGCCGCGCAATACGGCTCCGACGCGATCGCCGGCGTCATCAACGTGGTGCTCAAGGGCAGCCGCGAAGGCGGCAGCGTGCTGGGTCGCTACGGCCGGATGAGCGCCGGCGACGGCGCACAGTGGAACCTCGGTGCCGACACCGGCATCGCCCTGGGCGAAGGCGGCTTCCTGCACCTGGCCGCGCAGGGCGGCGACCAGGACAATACCAACCGCGCCAAGCCCTACAACGGCGTGGTCGAGCAGCGCTACGGCGATCCCGAAGTCGAATCCGGCGCGTTCTCCTACAACGCCGAGTACAGTCCGGCCGAAGGCATCACGTTCTATTCGTTCGGCAGCTACAGCGAGCGCGACGTGCTCTCCAACGGCTATTTCCGCTGGCGCGGAGACAACCGCAACAACGTCGCGATCTACCCGGACGGCTTCCTGCCGCAGATCCACAACGTCAGCGAGGACCGGGCCTTCGTCGCCGGCATGCGCGGATTCACCGCCAACGACTGGAACATCGACCTGAGCTACAACCACGGCCTGAACCACCTCACCTTCGATATCGAGAACACCCACAACCGCAGCCTCGGCGACGCATCGCCCACGCAGTTCCACGCCGGCGCGCTCGAGACCACGCAGAACGTGCTCAACCTCGACATCAACAAGGCCTTCGACGTGGGCTGGCTGGCCTACCCGCTCAACGTCGCCTTCGGCGCGGAGTGGCGGGGCGAGAAGTTCAACCTCTCGCCCGGCGAGCCCGGTTCGTACGCCGACACCGGGCTGATGATCCCCGAGCGCGACGCCAACGGCGAATTCACCGGTGACATGATCCGCGCCCCCGGCGGTTCGCAGGTGTTCGCCGGCTTCAAACCGCAGGATGCCGGTTATTTCAACCGCGAAAGCTACTCGGTCTACCTCGGCCTTGAGGCGGATGTCACCGACAGGCTTTCGCTCGGCCTGGCCGCGCGCGGCGAGGACTACAGCGACTTCGGCAGCACCTCGACCGGCAAGCTGTCGGCACGCTACGCATTCACCGACGCGATCGCCCTGCGCGCCACCGCCTCGACCGGCTTCCGCGCGCCGTCGCTGCAGCAGCAGTATTTCCAGTCGACGGCGACCAACTTCATCGATGGCGTGCCGTTCGACATCGTCACCTTCCGGGTGACCAACCCGGCGGCGATCGCGCTCGGGGCCGAGCCGCTTCGGCCCGAGGAGTCGACCAACTTCGGTCTTGGCCTGGTTCTGCAGCCTGTCGACAACCTTTACGTCACCGTCGACGCCTACCACATCGACATCGACGACCGGGTCTACCTGTCGGAGAACCTGACCGGTCCGGTCGGCGACTACCTCGCGGCCGAGCACGGCATCTTCGGCGTGCAGGGCGGCCGCTACTTCACCAATGCTCTGGACACCCGCACCCGCGGCATCGACATCGTCGGCAGCTACCGCTGGGCGTTCGACGCCAGCAACCTGTCCGCCACCGCCGGCTACAACCGCAACAAGACCACGATCACGCGGATCGCGCCCAACCCGGCGGCGCTGGAGGAAGTCGCCGACGAGTACGGCGTGGTCCTCAACCGCATCGGCCGGGTGGAACAGGGACGCATCACCGAAGGCACGCCGCGCGACCGGTTCTTCCTCAACGGCATCTGGACGCTCGGCGATTTCTCGATCGACGCCACCACCACGCGCTGGGGCGAGTTCACCAACTTCGGCACCGCCGCGGACGGCAGCGGCGACCAGACCTATGGCGCGGAATGGACGCTCGACCTCGCCTTCAACTACCGGCTCGACGCCTGGACCTTCACCGTCGGTGGCGACAACGTGCTCGACGCCTATCCCGACCAGAGCCTGGCCGGCCTCGGCGGCCGCGCTTACCTGCCCTACAGCACGCAGTCGCCGTTCGGATTCAACGGCGCGTTCGTGTACGGCAAGATCGGGTACAGGTGGTAGAGGCCGGCTGCGAGCGCATGCCCCGGGGCGCCGGTCCAGCGTCCGGCGTCGTGCTCGCGGCCCCTGTTTCCTGTCCTACAGTTTTGCGGCTGCCTCGGCGCTCCTCGATGCCGATGACGTAGCGTGAGTCGAGCAGCGCAGTCGGGCGAGGTCGATGGGACGCCTGTGCCTGAACTACGAGGCTCGGGGCGCTTCACGGCTCGAGATCGAGTGCAGCGGCAACGGCTGCGACAACAGCGACACCGAACCCGACCATAGGGGCAACGATGCGAAACCTGGACCCTTCCGGCTCCCGAAAAGCACATTTGCCCGTCGCGCAGGCATCCGCCACACTGCATTCCCATCGCGTACCCCCGCCGCGGCCTCGATGCACCATGACACCGACCTGATCAACATCGTCGCAGTCGGCCTCGCCGTTGCCTTCGTGCTCGGCGCGCTGGCCAACCGGCTGCGCATGTCTCCGCTGGTCGGCTATCTGATTGCGGGCATCGTCGTCGGCCCGTTCACGCCCGGCTTCGTCGCCGACCAGGACCTGGCAAACCAGCTGGCCGAAATCGGCGTGATGCTGCTGATGTTCGGCGTCGGCCTGCACTTCTCGCTCAAGGACCTGCTCGAGGTCAAGGCGATCGCGATCCCGGGCGCGATCGCGCAGATCGCCGTGGCCACCCTGCTCGGCTGGCTGTTGGCCTGGGGCATGGGCTGGTCGCCGATCAACGGCTTCGTGTTCGGACTGGCGCTGTCGGTGGCCAGCACCGTGGTGCTGCTGCGGGCGATGGAGGAACGGCGCCTGCTCGACACCCGCCGCGGCCGGATCGCCGTGGGCTGGCTGATCGTCGAGGACCTGGCGATGGTGCTGGCGCTGGTGCTGCTGCCGGCGCTGGCCGAAGTGATCGCGGAAAGCGAGACGCTCGCCGACGGCGGCACCCTGCGCAGCATGGCCGGCACGATCGCCTTCGCGCTGGCCAAGACGCTGGTGCAGGTGGCGCTGTTCGTGGCGGTGATGCTGGTGGTCGGGCGCCGGGTGATCCCGTGGACGCTGGAGAAGATCGCGGGCACCGGCTCGCGCGAACTGTTCACGCTGTCGGTACTGGCGATCGCGCTGGGCGTGGCGTTCGGCTCGGCGGTGCTGTTCGGGGTGTCGTTCGCGCTGGGCGCATTCTTCGCCGGGATGCTGCTCAACGAGTCCGAGCTCAGCCAGAAGGCGGCCAACGACTCGCTGCCGCTGCGCGATGCGTTCGCGGTGCTGTTCTTCGTCTCGGTGGGCATGCTGTTCGACCCGATGATCCTGGTCGAGCATCCCTGGCAGGTGCTGGCGACGTTCCTGATCGTCGTGGTCGGCAAGTCGCTCGCGGCCTACTGGATCGTGCGCCTGTTCCGGCACCCGCAAGGAACGGCGCTGACGATCTCGGTGAGCCTGGCCCAGATCGGCGAGTTCTCCTTCATCCTCGCCAGCCTCGGCGTGGCGCTGAACCTGCTGCCTTCGACGGGACGCGACCTGATCCTCGCCGGCGCGCTGCTGTCGATCGTGGTCAACCCGCTGCTGTTCGCCTGGCTGTCGCGTCGCGAGGCGCGACTCGCCGCAGTCGATGCGGCGCTGCAGGCCACGCAAATCCACGAGCCGGAAGAACCGGCCGTGCCCGCCGACTTGACCGGCCACGCGATCCTCGTCGGCTACGGTCGCGTGGGCAGCCAACTGGCGGAACTGCTGCACCAGCGCGGCGTGCCGCTGGTGGTGATCGAGGACGACGCCGACCTGGTCGCGCGGGCGCGCGCGTTCGGGCTGTACGCGGTCCGCGGCAATGCCGCCTCCGAGGCGGTGATGCTGGAGGCGGCACCGGAGCGGGCGAAGATGGCGATCTTCGCCATCCCCCAGGCGCTGGAGGCGGGCGAGACGATCGAGCGCATGAAGACGCTCAATCCGACGATCACGGTGCTGGCGCGTGCCCACAGCGACGCCGAGGTGCGCCACCTGCTCGAGCACGGCGCGGACGGCGCGGTGCTCGCCGAGCGCGAACTCGCGTTCTCGCTTGCCGAGATGGTGATGTCCACGCCGCCCTACCGGCCGGCGCGCACGCCGCCCGCCGCAGCCTGACCGCAGCGGCGGCGGCGCGATGCGGATCGCCTTCCTCACCGGCGCCGGGATGTCCGCGGAGAGCGGCGTGCCGACGTTCCGCGACGCACTGACCGGGCTGTGGTCGCGTTTCGACGCGACCGCGCTCGCGACCGAAGCCGCATTCCGAAGCGACCCCGCCCTGGTCTGGGGCTGGTACCGCTGGCGCGCGGCCATGGTGCGGCGGGCGCAGCCGAACCCGGCGCACGTCGGCATCGCGGAGTTCGCGCGACGCGGCCACCTGGTCGACGTGGTCACCCAGAACGTCGACGACCTGCATGAGCGCGGCGGCGCGAGCGGGGTGACCCACCTGCACGGGCGCCTGTTCGCATCGCGTTGCCTTGACTGTGGCACGACGCGCGATCCGGACCCGATGCTCGATGGCCTCGACGCGATCGTCGAAGGCGTGCGCGAAACACCACCCGCCTGCGACGCCTGCGGCGGCCCGTTCCGGCCGGACGTGGTCTGGTTCGGCGAGGCGTTGCCGGAGGATGACTGGGCACGCGCGGTGGCCGCGCTCGAACGATGCGAACTGCTGGTCGTCGTCGGCACCTCGGGGCTGGTGCAACCGGCGGCGTCGCTGCCGCAGCTTGCTCGGGAGCGCGGCGCCCGGGTCATCGAGATCAATCCCGGGGACAGCGCGGTCTCGCAGCTCGCGCACGAGCGCCTGCGGATGCCCGCGAGTTCCGGCATCCGGATGCTGCTCGAACGCCATTCCTGAAGGTACGAGGGACGGCGACCGCGCACCGCGGATCACGAGTGCCCCGGCTCCAGGGGCACCAGGATGTCCGCGCGCAGCAGGGACTCCGGCACCGCCTCCGGATCATCCAGGAAGACATGGCGGATCGGCGCGGCGCGCAGTGCGTGGCCGCTGTCGGGCCACCACCGCGCCAGCACCCTGTCGGTGAGGTCTTCCAGCCTGTCGTAGGCGCCGACATGGCGGACACGGGCAAACGTCCCGCCGTCGAGGACCATGCGTTGCAGCGGCGGCGACGGCGCGGCCTGCACCGCCAGTTCGATCGCGCAGTCGAACTCCAGCGTCTCCGGCGGTACATCGCGGTGGTCGGCATGCGGCACGCCGTGCAGGCCGACGATCGAGTCGACGACGCCGGCCTCCGCCGCCCAGCCGAACAGGCGCCCGAACGCGGCGTCGAGGTCGGCGAACGCGCCGCGGTTGCGCAGCGCGACCACCTCGAACGGCGCCAGCGACACCACTTCCACCTGCAGCGCAGGATCCGGGCCGGACGGTACGGCCGGTGCGCCGAGCCGCGCGACCGCGGCGTCGATCCGCTCCGGCCGGCCGCGCAACTCGCCCGGGCTGGCGTCGAGCGCGTCGCGGAACGCCCGCGCGAAGGCCTGGGCCGTGTCGTAGCCGACCGCCTGCGCCACCGTGGTGATGTCCGCGTCCGGATCGCGCAGCAGTTGCAGCGCGCGCAGCAGCCGCAAGCGCGACACCGTGCGACCCACCGGCTCTCCGGTGAGCGCGCGCCAGACGCGATGGAAATGGAAAGGCGAGAAATGCGCGATCCGCGCCAGTTCGGCCAGGTCGGGCAACGGGTCGCCACGGGCGATCGTGGCCTGCAGGTGCGCTACCACGGCGTCGATGCGCCTGGCGCAGGCGATGCGGGTGTCGGATTTCATCGGAGCTCCTGGAGCAAGGCGGGCACGCAGGCAGCATGCCCCGCCCCGCCCCGATCCGCGTTCCCGATCTTGCGCAATCGCCTGCGTGCCCGACCGTCAGCGTCGCCCGGACAAGGTCGAAGACCGCATCCGGGTGGGCACGTCGCCAATCGATTCCTGCTCGAACGCCACGGCCGATCCGGCTCAGGCCTGCGACAACGCCTGCTCGAGGTCGGCGATCAGGTCGTCGACGTGCTCGATGCCGATGCACAGGCGCACCGTGTCCTCGCCAACGCCCGCCTGCGCCAGCTCGTCCGGCGACAGCTGGCGATGGGTGGTCGAGGCCGGATGCGTGGCCAGCGAGCGCGTGTCGCCGATGTTCACCAGCCGCGTGAACAGCTGCAATGCGTCGAGGAACCGCGCACCGGCCTCGCGTCCGCCCGGCAGGCCGAAGGTGAACAGGCCCGATGCGCCATCGCCGCGCAGGTACTTCCTCGCCAGCGCATGCTCCGGATGGTCCGGCAGCCCGGCGTAGTTCACCCATGCCACCTTCGGATGCGCGGCGAGGTGCCGCGCGACGGCCATGGTATTGGCGTTGATCCGGTCCATCCGCAGCGGCAGCGTCTCGATGCCCTGCAGGATCAGGAACGCATTGAACGGCGACAGCGCCGCGCCGGTGTTGCGCAACGGCACCACGCGCGCTCGACCGATGAAGGCCGCCGGCCCCAGGGCCTCGGTGTAGACCACGCCGTGGTAGCTCACGTCGGGCTCGTTGAGGCGGCCGAAGCGTGCCTTGTGCTCGGCCCAGGGGAAGCGCCCGGAATCGACGATCGCCCCGCCGATGCTGTTGCCGTGCCCGCCGAGGTACTTGGTGAGCGAGTGCACCACGATGTCGGCACCGAAATCGATCGGCCGCAACAGGTAGGGCGTGGCCACGGTGTTGTCCACGATCAGCGGCACGCCGTGCGCATGCGCGACCTTCGCCACCGCCTCGATGTCGGTGATGTTGCCCAGCGGGTTTCCGATCGATTCGACGAACACCGCCTTGGTGCGCCCGTCGATGAGCCTGCCGAAGGATTCCGGGTCGCGATGGTCGGCGAAGCGGGTCTCGATGCCGAACTGCGGCAGGGTGTGCGCGAACAGGTTGTAGGTGCCGCCGTACAGCGCCGCGGACGAGACGATGTTGTCGCCGGCCTCGGCGATGGTCTGGATCGCGTAGGTGATCGCCGCCTGGCCCGAAGCCAGCGCCAGCCCGGCGATGCCGCCCTCCAGCGCCGCGACCCGCTGCTCGAGGACGTCGGTGGTCGGGTTCATGATCCGGGTATAGATGTTCCCGGGCACCTTCAGGTCGAACAGGTCGGCCGCGTGCTGGGCGCTGTCGAAGGCGTAGGCCACGGTCTGGTAGATCGGCACGGCGACCGCGCGCGTGGTCGGATCGGGCGAATAGCCGCCATGAACGGCGATGGTTTCGGGTTTCCAGTTCTGCTCGGTCATGGGGCGCTCGCTGCGGTCATCGGACGGCCGGGCCCGCGACGATAGCCCACGCCGCCGCATTGCGGACGCATGGTTTCAGCGCCAACGGTTGTCGTGGGCTCCAGGTGCCTGGGCGATCTCGCGCAAAGCTGGATGCGCCGGGTCGGTCGGGGATGCGTTTCGCCCGTCCCCGGATGCGCTGCGCTTATCCGGGCTACGCCGATGTCGCCCGGAGACGGTCGAAGACCGCATCCGGGGCGGTGCCTCGCCCATCGATGGCGGGTGGGATGCGTTGCGCCTGCGCTTGTCCCGGATGCGCTGCGCTTATCCGGGCTACGGTGTGTCGGGTTAACCGGCGACGAAGACCAGGTGCCCGCCTTCGGCATCGACGCGCACGGTGTCGCCGTTGCCGAACGCGCCCGACAGGATCTTCTGCGCCAGCGGATTCTCCAGCTGGTGCTGGATGGCGCGCTTGAGCGGCCGCGCGCCGTAGACCGGGTCGAAGCCGACGTTGCCGAGCAGTTCGAAGGCCTTGTCCGACACCTCGATGCGGATGCCGCGCTCGGCAAGCCGCTTTTCGAGCCCGCGCAGCTGGATGCGCGCGATCGACTTGATCTGCGCCTTGTCCAGCGGATGGAACACGACGATGTCGTCGAGCCGGTTGATGAATTCCGGGCGGAAGTGCGCCTGCACCACCGCCATCACCGACGCCTTCATCTGGGTGTAGCCCTCGGGCGTATCGCCTGACATCTCCTGGATCATCTGGCTGCCGAGGTTGGACGTCATCACGATCACGGTGTTGCGGAAGTCGACCGTGCGCCCCTGGCCGTCGGTCAGGCGGCCGTCGTCGAGCACCTGCAGCAGGATGTTGAACACGTCGGGGTGCGCCTTCTCGACCTCGTCGAGCAGGATCACGCTGTACGGGCGACGCCGCACCGCCTCGGTCAGGTAACCGCCTTCCTCGTAGCCGACGTAGCCCGGGGGCGCGCCGACCAGCCGCGAGACGGCGTGCTTCTCCATGAACTCGCTCATGTCGATGCGCACCATCGCGTCGTTGCTGTCGAACAGGAACTCGGCCAGCGCCTTGCACAGCTCGGTCTTGCCCACGCCGGTGGGGCCGAGGAACAGGAACGAACCGCTCGGGCGGTCGGGATCGCTCAGGCCCGCGCGCGAACGCCGCACCGCATCGGACACGACCTTGATCGCCTCGTCCTGGCCGACCACCCGGCCGTGCAGCGCGTCTTCCATCTTCAGCAGCTTCTCGCGCTCGCCCTCCAGCATCTTGGAGACCGGGATACCGGTCCAGCGCGCGACGACTTCCGCGATCTCCTCGGCAGTCACCCGGTCCTGCAGCAGCTTGAAATCCTTGGTGTCGACTTCATGCGCGGCGGCCAGTTGCTTCTCCAGTTCCGGCAGGGTGCCGTACTGGATCTCGCTCATCTTCGTGTAGTCCTGCGCACGCTGCGCGGATTCGAGCTGCAGTTTGGCGGCCTCGATCTGTTCCTTGATCTTCGTCGCACCCTGCACCGCGGCCTTCTCGGCCTTCCAGATTTCCTCGAGGTCGTTGTACTCGCGCGCGAGCGCTTCGATCTCGGCTTCGAGATCGGCCAGGCGCTGCTTCGACTCGGCGTCCTTCTCCTTCTTCAACGCCTCGCGCTGGATCTTGAGCTGGATCAGCCGGCGTTCCTTGCGGTCGAGTTCCTCCGGCTTCGAGTCGATCTCCATGCGGATGCGCGACGCGGCCTCGTCCATCAGGTCGATGGCCTTGTCCGGCAGCTGGCGGTCGGCGATGTAGCGGTGCGAGAGCGTGGCCGCGGCGACGATCGCCGGGTCGGTGATCTCCACCCCGTGGTGCACGGCGTAGCGTTCCTTCAGTCCGCGCAGGATGGCGATCGTGTCCTCCACGCTCGGCTCGCCGACGAATACCTTCTGGAAGCGGCGCTCGAGCGCGGCATCCTTCTCGACGTACTTGCGGTATTCGTCGAGCGTGGTCGCGCCGATGCAGTGCAGCTCGCCGCGCGCGAGCGCGGGCTTGAGCATGTTGCCGGCATCCATCGAGCCTTCGGCCTTGCCCGCGCCGACCATGGTGTGCAACTCGTCGATGAACAGGATGACGTTGCCTTCCTGCTTGGCCAGGTCGCCGAGAACCGCCTTCAGCCGCTCCTCGAACTCGCCGCGGAACTTCGCCCCCGCGATCAGCGCGCCCATGTCCAGCGACAGCACGCGCCGGTTCTTCAGCCCCTCGGGCACCTCGCCGTTGACGATGCGCTGCGCCAGGCCCTCGACGATCGCGGTCTTGCCCACGCCGGGTTCGCCGATCAGCACCGGGTTGTTCTTGGTGCGCCGCTGCAGCACCTGCACCGTGCGGCGGATCTCCTCGTCGCGGCCGATCACCGGATCGAGCTTGCCGCCCTCGGCGCGCGCGGTCAGGTCGATGGTGTACTTCTCCAGCGCCTGGCGCGATTCCTCGGCGTTCTCGTCCTTGACGCTTTCGCCGCCGCGTACCTTGTCGATCGCGGCTTCGAGCTTCTGTTTCGTCGCGCCCGCGGCCTTGAGCGCCCTGCCGGCGTCGCCACCGTCCTCGAGCGCCGCGAGCAGGAACAGTTCGCTGGCGATGAACGCATCGCCGCGCTGCTGCGCCAGCTTGTCGGTGACGTTGAGCAGGCGCCCGAGGTCGTTGCCGACCGAGAGCTGCCCGGCCTGCCCGGTCACCTTCGGCAGCTTCTCCAGCGCCTCGCCCAGCCGCTCGCGCAGCACCGGCACGTTGACGCCGGCCTGGGACAGCAGCGGGCGCGTGCCGCCGCCCTGCTGGTCGAGCAGCGCCACCAGCAGGTGCACCGGCTCGATCATGTTGTGGTCGCGGCCTACGGCCAGCGACTGCGCGTCCGCCAGCGCCTGCTGGAAGCGCGAAGTGAGCTTGTCCATCCGCATGGGGATTCCTCGCAATCGGGTGCCGGCGTGCCCGGCCATGTCCCCCAGATGCGGGCCGGCGACGGGGGATGCAAGTCCCCCGGGACAAAGCGTCCCGCTCGCGCCCCTCAGGCTCCGGTGCCGGTCAGGCTCCGGGCATCGGTGCGTACCGGCGGCCCGCCGGGCACGTCCCCCTGTTCGACGAGGAACCGGTGCGCCTGTGCCGGGTCCGGCAGCCGGCAGGCGTCGCGTCGCCCGAACCAGCGGTAGCGATGGCGCGCGGCCAGGCGGTAAAGCGGGTCGCGCAGCGCGCGCGGAATCCAGCGCGCCAGGCTCGCGAACCGCCACACGCCGTCCAGTCCCGACAGCACGCGCACGATCGCATCGGTGTCGGTATGTGAGCCCTGCCCGTCCACCAGCAGGAACGAGACCGGATCGTCCGGATCCAGCCCGTGCGCGTCCAGCAACCGGCGCCCGGCAGGCGACTGCATGGCCGCGAACCGGTAGCGTCCGCGGCGGTCGTGGACCAGCAGGAAATCCACCCAGCCATTGCACAGCGCGCAGACGCCGTCGAACACGATGATGCCTGCTCCGGCGTCACGTACCGCTCCGTCGTTCCCGTCTTCCGGCGCCACGCGCGGGCGGCTGCTCACGCCGGCTCCAGCCAGCCCCGGTAACGGACGATCCGGCCGACCACCGGCAGCGATGCATCGACCTCGAACCGGTAGCGGCCGTCGTCTTCGTACTCGCGGCAGCGCACGTCGTCGAACAGCGATGCCGGCAACGGCAGCGCGCCCAGCAGCCGGACGCCGGCCACGGTCCACCAGATCGCGCCGTCGTTGCCGTGCAGGGCGAAGCGGAACTGCAGCGGGCCCAGGCGTTCGCGCATCAGGCCGTCCTTCAACGACAGCCGCGACACCATCTTCTGCCCGCCGAAATCCCGCTTCCAGGTCTCGCCCTCCGCGTCCGCGGAAAACTCGACGCTGGTGGCCACCTCGCGGCCTGCCTTCGGCAGGCGGGCGATCCATGCGCACATCCGCGCCAGCGGATTGCGTCCGCGCTCGATCTCCGCGACCCCGCTCCAGCGCTCGCGCCCACGCTGTCCGTGCAACCGCCGCAGGCTCTCCGGCAGGCGGAAGTAGGATGCGCCGAGCGCCTGCTGGAACAGCGTGGGTTTCATGCAACTGGCCGGTGCGACACGGGCGCAAAGCATAGCTGCGCGCGAAGGCGGTGCAAGGCGCCGCGACTCACTCCGTGACCGGCGGCACCTGCCGTTGCAGCGACAGCAGGCCGAGTACGACGGCCAACGCGACGTAGGCGCCGGCGAACTGGAAGCAGATCGCCTGTCGCAGGCTCTCGAGCGACCACGGCAGGTAGACGCCGCCGCGGGGATCGACCGAGTGGATCACGCCGAACAGGGTCAGCGCGGCCGCCACCAGCAACACGCCTGCCGCGCCGCGCACGCGCCCATCGACGAGGAACACCACGGCCGTCGCCCACAACATCGCGGTGATGATGAAGCCGTTGCCGAGCGTGACGATCGCGGCGAGATCCGGCAGGCCGTGGCGACCGATGTCCGCGTAGAGTTCGGCGAAGCGCTCGGGCGCGATCCACGCCGGATTGCCGACCTTGATCGTCAGCAGGTAGGCCAGCGACGGCAGGAACGCCAGCGCCACCGCGGCGGCATGCCGCCGCGGCGTTTCGTGGAAGGCCTGCAGGGTGATGTCGATGCCGACGTAGACGATGATCGGCGCAAGCACCGCCAGCGGCAGCCACTGCACCAGGCCGGCGAGGATGCCCAGCGCGCCGCCGATGCCGACGAACAGACCGGTCAGCAGCGTGTAGCCGGTGCGTGCGCCCATGTGCTTGTACGCGGGCTGGCCGATGTAGGGCGTGGTCTGCGCCACGCCGCCGCAGATGCCCGCGGCCAGCGTCGCCAGCGCCTCGACCAGCAGCACGTCGCGGGTGCGGTAGTCGTCGCCGGCCGCGCGCGCGCTTTCGCTGACGTTGATCCCGCCGACGACCATCAGCAGGCCGAACGGCAGCAGCAGCGGCAGGTAGGGCACGGTGGCCGCCAGACCGTCGAGGAACCCCAGGTCCGGCCACGGCAGCGAGGGCGCCAGCGGCACCGCCTCCGGCAGCGCGAAGCCGGGCACGCCGAGACCGGCCAGGCCGAGGCCGTAGTACAGCGTCACGCCCACAAGGAACGCGAACAGCACGCCGGGGATGCGCAGCGGCAAGCGCCCCTTCCCCACCAGCAGGTACAGCAGCAGGCCGAGCGTCACCAGCCCGACCACGGGGTTGCGCAGGGTTTCGATCAGGGGCAGGAAGCCGAGCAGCGCCAGCGCCGCGCCGCCGATCGAGCCCAGCAACGCCGCGCGCGGCAGCACCCGCGTCACCCAGTCGCCGGCGAACGACAACGCCGTCTTGAACAGCCCCATCACCACCAGCGCGGCCATGCCCAGCTGCCACGTGGCGATGCCCGCCGCGCGCTCGTCCAGGCCTTCGGCCCTGAAGGCGAGGAACGCCGGACCCAGCACCAGCAGGGCCATGCCGATGCTGGTCGGCGCGTCCAGGCCCAGCGGCATGGCGGTGACGTCGTCGCGCCCGGTCTTCGCCGCCAGCCGGCGGCCCATCCAGGTGTAGGCCAGGTTGCCGAGCAGCACCCCGAGCGCGGTTCCCGGGAACATGCGCTGGAACACCACGTCGGCGGGAACGCCGAAGATCCCGACCAGCGCCATCGCGATGAAGCCCAGGATCGACAGGTTGTCGATGACCAGGCCGAAGAAGCCGTTGATGTCGCCGGCGACGAACCAGCGCGGTGGGTTGCGGGTCGGGGATTGGCTCATGGGTGGTGTCTCGAGGAGATGCGCGTTCCGCGCAGTCGATCGCCCCTGCGGAGCGTGGATCACGCGAACGCGAGGGGCGTCCATCCGCCTTGCCTGATCGCGACCAGGCGCGCGGGGCGGCCGCGAGGGGACGTCTGGCCAACTGTCATTTCGAGCGCAGCGGGAAGCGCTTCACAACAGCGAACCTGGTCGATCCATGCGCCGACGTCTCGAGATTCCTCACTGCGTTCGGAATGACATGTCGCTTTGTCCACACCTTGCAAAGAGCGTCCTGCACCACTTCGCTTCGTATCGACCGGCGCGGTGCGGTTCCACATCCCTTTGCGTCACGCCGGTCTGCACATTGCGCTGGCTCGGGCGCGGCGGAGCCCTGGCCGTAGCCCCGGCTCAGAACCGCGCCGTGAACTCCACCCCCAGCGTGCGCGGCTCGTTGATGAAGCCGGTCAGGTTGTTGAAGTCGATGCCGCCGACGATGCGTTCCTGGTCGGTGATGTTGCGTCCGTAGGCCGCCACCTCGTAGTCGCCGTCGTTCCACAGGTAGCCCGCACGCAGCCCACCCTCGAGCAGCGACTTGCCGGTGAACTCGATTGACTCGTACAGGAAGAAGTTCACCTCGCTGCGGTAGACCCAGTCGGTGAACACGAAGAACTCGCCGCTGCCCACCGGCATGCCCCAGCGCGCGGTGAGGTTGTGGGTCCACTTCGGCGCCTGCGGCAGCGGGTTGCCGTCGATCGCCGCCAGCGCGCCGACGCGGGGATCGGTCACGGTGCACGCGGCGCAGACCGCGACCGCGAGGTCGTCGTCCTCGATTTCCGTGTCGTTGTAGCCGCTGCCCAGCGTCACCAGTACCGACTCGCCCAGCCACGCCTCGAGGTCCACCTCGAAGCCGCGGCCGGTCGACTTCTCGGCGTTGAGCAGGATGTTGGCGTTGGCCGCGCCTCCGACTGCTGTGAGCTGCTGGTCCTCGACCTCGTAGTAGAAGACGCCGGCGCTGAGCCGCGCGCGCCGGTCGAACAGGTCGGCCTTGACGCCGAACTCCGCCGCGGTCGACGTCTCCGGCCCGGCCACGGACTTGCCGTTGAACGCGCCCGCGCTCTGGATGCTGCTGCCGCGGAAGCCCGTGGCGACGCGGCCGTACAGGTTCACGTCCTCGTTGAGCTCGAAGGTCGCCGACAGGTCCCAGTTGAGCTTCTTGTCCTCCGGCGAGGCCGACAGATCGCCGTCCGGTTCCAGCGCCGCCAGCTGTTCCAGCGTGCACTTGCCGGCCAGCACGCAGGCCGCGAAGCCGGTGTTCCAGTACTCCTCGACGGTCAGCTGCTTTTCGTCGACGGTGTAGCGCAGGCCCGCGCGCAGTTCGAGCGCGTCGGTCGCCTGCCAGGTGAGCGCGCCGAACACCGCCCAGGCGTCGTTGGTCTGGCGGATGCGCTGGTAGCCGTCCTGCGCGCTGTTGTTGAGCGAGTCGTAGCTGACGCTGTCGACCCGGTAATCCTCCTTGAACCAGAACACGCCTGCCTGCCAGTCCAGCGCGCCGCCGTAGTCGGACTCGATGCGCAGTTCCTGGCTCCATTGCGAATGGTCGGGAATGCCGTCCGCGGTTTCCGAGGCGAACGGGATCACGCCGGGCCCCGAGTCGGGCAGGAACACCGCGCCGTAGCCGCCGTCGATGTCGCCGCGGTTGAAGGTCTCCAGCGACTCGTAGCCCGTGATCGAATGCAGGGTGTAGTCGCCCAGGTCCCAGCGCAGGCGGGCGCTCGCGCCTTGGCTGTCGAGCTCGGAATAGTTCAGACCGTCCTGGGTCACCACCTCCCGGTCGAAGCCGGCGACGAAGTCGTTGGTTCCCGGCTCGATGATGTTGGCGCGGAACAGGCGCGCGCTGCCGTTGAGGTGGCGCGCGTGCACGTTCAGCAGGGCCTCGAAGCCATCGCCCTCGTACAGCAGCTGCGCGCGCGCCGCGGACTCGTCGTAGCCCTCGAAGCCTTCGTTCGGGCCGTCGAAATCGTTGCGCACCCAGTCGTCGCGGCGCTGGTACAGCGTGGACACGCGCGCCGACCAGCGCTCGCCGAGCGCGCCGCCGACTGCGCCCTCGAAGTTCCACATGTCGTCGCTGCCGTAGCCCAGCTGCGCGTAGCCGCCGAACTCCTGCGACGGCCGCACCGAATCGAACTTGACCACGCCGGCCGGGGTGTTGCGGCCGAACAGCGAGCCCTGCGGCCCGCGCAGCACTTCGATGCGTTCGAGGTCGAACACCGGGAAGCCCTTCAGGATCGGGTTCTCCTGCACCACGTCGTCGTACACCAGCGACACCGGCTGCGAGGTGTTGAGCCTGAAGTCGGTGTTGCCGTAGCCGCGGATGTAGAAGCGCGGGAAGGCGCGGCCGAACGAGGACTCGATGTTGAGGCTGGGCACCCGGCCCGAGAGGAAGCGCACGTCGGTGCCGCCGGAGCCCAGCACGTCGAGCGTCTCGCCCGACAGCACGCTGATCGACACCGGCACGTCCTGGATGTTCTCGACCCGGCGCTGCGCGGTGACCTCGAGCGCATCGAGGGTGACCGCATCGGCAGGATCGGGCTGGGGGCCGTCCTGCGCCTGCACGGCGATGGGCAGGGACAGCGCCAGCGCGAGTGCGGACAGGCGCAGGGCTGGGAACCGGCGAGGCGGGGCCTTCGTCATGGGGAGGGTCCTGGCGTGGGGGTGGGAGGAGCGCTGTCAGATTAATGTAAAGCGCGACGCAGGAAAGGGCCCGGCACCGGGTTTTCCGGCGATCCGGGGTGGCCATGACTTGGGGCCGAGCCCGACGGGTGGCCCAATGCCGGCCCTGGCGACGCGTTCCGACGACGACGGCCCTGGCCTCGCGCCCCCCCCACAGTGGCGACCGGCCCGCTCGCGCACGGCCCGGTCACGCCTCGCGCCGCATCTAGGAGGAAGAGAGCCAGGCGATCGTCGCGATCCGCCCGCTGCGGCCATCGCGGCGATGGGAAAAGAAGCGCCCCGGGTCTTCGAGCGTGCACAGGTCGCCGCCGTGGATGTCGGCCGCGGCCATGCCCGCGGACACGAGTCTGCGGCGCGCCAGCGCGGGCAAGTCGGCCAGCCAGTGTCCCGGACGCGTCGGCGCGAACGCAGGCGCCGCGCCCGCGTCCTGCGCGACGAAGGCGTCGAACACGTCGCGGCCCACCTCGTAGCGTCGCGGCCCGGCGCAGGGACCGATCCACGCCACCACGTCGCCCGGCGGCGTCCGCATCGCGGCAAGCGTGGCTTCCAGCATGCCCTTCGAAAGACCCGGCCAGCCGGCGTGGGCCGCCGCGATCTCGCCACCGTCGCGGGCCGCGAACACGACCGGCAGGCAGTCGGCGGTGAGGATCGCCAGCACCACGCCGCGGGTCGCGGTGACCGCGGCGTCGGCTTCGGGCTCGTCGCCGCTCCGATTCTCCGTCCCGGCCGGTTCATCGAACCGCGCCACGTCCGTGCCGTGCACCTGCCTGAGCCAGTGCGGCGGCGCAGGCAGTCCGAAACGCGCCACCAGTTCCGCGCGGTTGCGGGCCACCACGGCGGGATCGTCGCCATCGTCGCCGCGGAAATTGCCGAGGTTGAAGCTGTCGAACGGTGCCGCCGATGTCCCCGCGCCATGTCGCAGCGTGGTGAACGCGCGCACGTTGGCGGGAAACGGGGCCGCCGCCTCGATGCAGGCGCTCACCGCCGCGAGCGCTCCGCCTCGGCGTGCGTGGCCGTGTCCTCGCGCAAGGCGGCCATCAGCGCCTGCATGTCCTGCGGCACGGCTGCGCTGCAGCGGATCGGCTCGCCGCTGGATGGATGCGCGAATTCCAGGGTCTCGGCATGCAGCGCCTGGCGCCGGAAACCGCGCAGTGCGGCCACCAGCGCTTCGGATGCGCCCTTGGGCAGCTTGAGCGGCCCGCCGTACAGCGGGTCGCCGATGATCGGGTGCCTGAGGTGCGCCATGTGCACGCGGATCTGGTGGGTGCGCCCGGTTTCCAGCCGGCATTCGAGCGCGGTGTGGGCGCGGAAGCGCTCGCGCAGGCGGTAGTGGGTCACCGCGTCGCGGCCGTCCTCGCGCACCGCCATGCGGATCCGGTCGCGCGGATGCCGGTCGATGCCGGCGTCCACGGTGCCGCCGGCGACCAGCGCGCCGGCCACCACCGCGAGGTACTGGCGGTGCACGCCGCGCGCGGACAGCTGCGCCACCAGCGCGGTCTGCGCCTGCAGCGTGCGCGCCACCACCATCACCCCCGAGGTGTCCTTGTCGAGCCGATGGACCACGCCGGCGCGCGGCACCGACGCCAGCGCCGGATCCCGGTGCAGCAGGGCGTTGACCAGGGTGCCGTCGGCATTGCCGGCGCCCGGATGCACCACCAGTCCCGCCGGCTTGTCGATCACGAAGACATCCGCGTCCTCGTGCAGGATCCGCAGCGGGATGTCCTGCGCCACCGCTTCGGTCTCCACCTCGAGGCGCACGACCAGGCGCACGTGCTCGCCGCCGCGCACCGGATCGCGCGGACGCACCTGGCGCCCGTCGAGCTGCACGTCGCCGGCGCGGATCCACTCGGCCAGGCGCGAGCGGGAGAACTCGGGGAACAGCTCGGCCAGCACCGCGTCGAACCGGCGTCCGGCGGCGGATCCGGGCACGAGCGCCTCGCGTTCTTCGATGGAGTCGGTGGCGGGAGCGGACATGGACGGCTGTGGTTCAGGCGGCGCGCCCGGGCGGCCGGGACGGGCTGGTATTATCCCCGCTTCGTGCCTTGCCTGCCCCGGTGCCCATGATCGTCCGACCTTCCCCGTTCCGTCGCACCGTGCTGCTGCTGCTCGTGATCGTCATGACGATGTCGGGCTGCGCGCGGATCAAGGGCGTTTTCAAGGACGAGGACGAGAACGAGGGGGTGCCGGTCGAGGAGCTCTACGACAAGGGCCAGGGGCAGATGCATGGCGGCAACTGGAGCGGCGCGGTGGTCACCTACCGCCGGCTGCTCGCCCAGTATCCCTATGGCCCCTACACCGAGCAGGCGCTGATGGAGACCGCGTTCGCCCAGTACAAGATGGGCGACAACGAGGAGGCGATCTCCACCATCGACCGCTTCCTGCGCACCTACCCCACGCACAAGAACACCCCCTACATGTACTACCTGCGCGGACTGGTGAACTCCAGCCGCGACACGGTGTTCCTGCAGCGCGTGTGGAAGCTCGACGCCAGCCGCCGCGACCTGGCCACGCCGAACCAGGCGTTCTCGGACTTCAACACCCTCACCGAGCGCTACCCCAACAGCCGCTACACCGCCGACGCGCGCCAGCGCATGGTGGCGCTGCGCAACATGTTCGCCCGGCACGAGATCGAGACCGCGCTGTACTACCTGCGCCGCGACGCCTGGGTCGCCGCCGCCGACCGCGCCACCTACCTGCTCGAGACCTACCCGCAGAGCGAATTCCAGAACGACGCGGTGGCGGTGCTCGCCGCCGCCTACACCGAGCTGGGCAACGAGACCCTGGCCGCGGACGCGCGCCGGGTGCTGCAGCAGAACGAGCCGGACCATCCGTTCCTGGCCGGCGACTGGCCGGACTATCCCTGGAACGTGCGCAAGCTCAATCCGTTCGCGGGCGAGAAGTCTGCGATCGACAACGAGGACCGCGACTGATCGACCCCTCGCGGGAGTCGCGGGAAGGAACGCCGCCTCCGGGCGGCGTTTTCGTTTGCGGGGCCGGGAGCCGGCGCCCGGCCGCCAACCGGCGGTCGGGTCAAGCACGCCCGGACCGGCATCCGCTTTCGCATCCATGACCCGAGGAACCGGAAATGCCTCCGCGCGGGCCCCGACCCGCGAGGCCGCGGACCGGGCAGCTCCCGGCAAGGCTCCGCTCACTCCTGCGGCGTGGCGCCTTGCCAGTCGAAGCCGCTGATGCGCGCGAGGCGCTCGGGCTCGATCACCTCGACGTGGTGCTGGCCGTCGATGATCCAGGTCGGGTAGCCGCTGATCCGGGCGCTGATGCAATCGAACGCGACTCCGCCGCCGCGGCCTTCGGGCGCGCACTCCACGTAGGGCAGCCGCTTCGCCGCCGCGCCGAACAGCCGCTTCTGCTCGGTGCAGTTCGCGCACCAGGAGGCGCCGTAGAACTTCGCGTCCGCCTGTGCCAGGTGCTCGGCCAGCGCGCGCAGCCGGGGATCCTCGCGCCGCTCCAGCAGCCCCATCGCGGACATCTGCAGCGCGGCCAGCAGGCCGAGCGCGAGCAGGCCGTTGCCCAGCAGCCAGGCCGACCACGGCGCGCCCGGCGCACTGTCGGGCCGGGTGGCATGGACCAGCAGGAAGATCGCCAGCATCACCGCCAGCGACAGCAGGCACCACAGGCAGACGGCCTGCAGCGCGACCACGCCGGCAAGGGTGAGGTAGACGCTGATCGCAAGCCCCAGGAACGACAGGCGCCACAGACGGCGCCAGCGCGCCACGCGCGGCGCCGACCGCCACGCGGCCCACGCGATCGCGGCGTACAGCAGCCCGCCCCAGGCGGCGATCGGCAGGCCGAGGAAGCGCGACCAGCGGCTGCCCTGGACCACGTCGCAGCCTGAGCCTTCGCTGCAGAACGCGGCGCCGGTGTCCTGCCATGCGACGAAGGAGAGGTAGGCGGTGAGCAGCAGTCCGACTACCGCGAGCACGCGCAGCGCGATGTCGGCCTTGCCCACCGCTGCACGGGCCTGTCCACCGTGCGCGCCCGACGCGGGACCCGCCGCTGGGTGCTGCTGCCTGTCGCGCCGCGCCTTCGATTTCCTGCCCATGCCCTGCTGTGCCCGTTGCATTGCGATCCATACACATTAACCCGCACTGCCGCGACCTGTCCGTCCGCGCCGCAGCGGCCGTGCGCAGCACGCAGGGTGACCGGCACGTGCGCGCCGATGGCGCGGCCCGACCGGCGGAGGGGGAAGCGACGTGGCGCCGGAGGGCGCCCCCATCCGCCTTCGGCACCTTCCCCCGCCGAGCGGGGGAAGGAACGGCGCGTGTACGCGCGGCGGGCTCGCCACGACGCCCCGGAGCCGAGCGCTCCACAACTCGAGCCTGCGAGGCCGCCCGGCGGCAAAGCCGGGAGTCCGCCGTGGAGAATCAGATGGGCGTGGAGGATCAGACCGGATATCGGTTGCTGATCGGATAGCGCCGCTCGCGGCCGAACGCGCGGCGCGAGATCTTCGGCCCCGGCGCGGCCTGGTGCCGCTTCCACTCGCTGGTGCGTACCAGCCGCAGCACGCGCTCGACCGTGGCGGCATCGAAGCCGGCGCCGACGATGTCGTCGCGCGACTGCTCCAGGTCCACGTAGCGGCGCAGGATCGCGTCGAGCACGTCGTAGGGCGGCAGCGAATCCTGGTCGACCTGGTTCTCGCGCAGTTCCGCCGAAGGCGCACGCGAGATCACGCCCGGCGGGATCACCGGCGCGCCACCGACCGTGTTGCGCCACTTCGCCAGGCCGTAGACCTCGGTCTTGTACAGGTCCTTGATCGGCGCGTAGCCGCCGCACATGTCGCCGTAGATCGTGGCGTAGCCGACCGCGTATTCGCTCTTGTTGCCGGTGGTCAGCAGCAGCCCGCCGAACTTGTTCGACAGCGCCATCAGCAGCGCGCCGCGGGTGCGCGACTGCAGGTTCTCCTCGGCGGTGTCGGGTTCGCGGCCTTCGAACGTGGTGGCCAGCGCGTCGAGGAAGCCCTGGAAGGGCTTTTCGATCGGCAGCGACAGCAGGGTCACGCCGAGCGCGTCGCACTGCTCCTGCGCGAGGTCGTTGGACATCCCCGCGGTGTAGCGCGAAGGCATGCGCACCGCGGTGACGTTGTCCGCGCCCAGCGCATCGACCGCCAGCGCCAGCACGATCGACGAATCGATCCCGCCCGACAGGCCCAGCCACGTCTTCGAGAATCCGTTCTTGTCGCAGTAGTCGCGGATCCCGCGCACGATCGCGCGCCAGGCCAGCGCGTCCATGCTCTCGTCGCCGTCGTCCTGCCACACGACCGGCGCGAACTTGCGCGAGGCCACGTCGTAGTCCACCACCAGCCACAGGTCGGCGAACGCGGACGCGGCCGGATGCACGGTGCCGTCGGCATCGGCCACCACCGAGGAGCCGTCGAACACCAGCGCGTCCTGCCCGCCGACCACGTTGAGGTAGGCCAGCGCGGCGCCGCTTTCCTTCGCGCGCTCGGACAGCAGCGCGTCGCGCTGCGCATGCTTGCCGCGCTCGAACGGCGAGGCGTTGGGCACCAGCACCAGCTGCGCGCCGCTGGCGGCGGTGTCGGCCAGCGGTTCGGCGAACCACAGGTCCTCGCAGATCACCACGCCCACCGGCACGCCCTTGACCTCGACCACGCAACTGCCGCCGTCGGGATCGACGTGGAAATAGCGGCGTTCGTCGAACACGTTGTAGTTCGGCAACTCGCGCTTTCGGTAGGTCGCCTCGACCTTGCCGGCGCGCAGGAAGCTCGCCGAATTGTAGAGGACGCTGCCCGCCGATTCCGGCCAGCCCACCACCGCGACGATGCCGGTCGCCGCCTTCGCGATCTCGCGCAGCGCCGCCTCGCAGTCGGCCAGGAACGAGGGCCGCATCAGCAGGTCCTCGGGCGGATAGCCGCTGATCGCCAGCTCGGGGAACAGCACGATGTCCGCGCCGTACTCGTCGCGCGCTTCCGCGATCATCGCCGCCATGCGATCGGTGTTGCCGCGCACGTCGCCCACCGGGAAGTCGAACTGGGCCATGGCGATGCGGAGGGTGTCGGTCATGTCAGATTCCCGAGATCAGCAGGTCCAGCGCGGCCAGGATCGTCGCCCGCTCGCCCGACAGGTCGGCCTCGGCCGCGCCCAGGTCGGCGACCTCGGTCGCGGCCAGCAGCGGAACCACCAGCACGTGCGGCTTGCCGTTGACCTCGATCACCGGCGCCAGGGAGGAGATGACGGGCGCCCGGCGGCGCGCGTTCACGGGCACCATCGGCACCACCACCCGGGTGCCGGTCTCCTCGATCAGGTCGCTCTGCACGTTGAGCAGCAGCGGATACACCGCGCGCGTGCCTTCGTCGCGATTGCGGTAGGCGGTGAACTGGTGCATCAGCGCTTGCGGAACATCGGACTGAACACGCCATGCTCGGCCACCCAGGCGTTGTAGCCTTCGATGGCTTCCCGGTTCTCCTCCAGCCAGCGCTGCCGCTTGCGCGCGCGCACCTCCTGCTCCAGCGCGCGCTCCAGCGTGGCCGACAGGTTGATGTCGAGCGCCTTCGCCGCATCGAGCAGCCCCTGGTTGACGCTGACGTTGGCGGCACGCTTGCCGTACCCGGCATAGTCTTCGCGAATGCGCATCGGAGCACTCCGTGTCATACGCATCGATCATGCGCATTCACCGCGTGCATGTCAATCCCGGGGCCGGGCGCACAGTTGCCCCCCGTTTCCGGTGGCCCCGGAACACGGAAGGCCGCCCGGAGGCGGCCTTCCACTGGGGGCCTGGCAGCGACGGATCAGCCGTTGAGCCGCTTCGCGATCGCGGCGCCCAGGTCGCCCGGCGACTTCACCGTGGTCACCCCCGCCTTCTCCAGCGCCGCGAACTTGCCCTCGGCCGTGCCCGATCCGCCCGAGGCGATCGCGCCGGCATGGCCCATGCGCTTGCCCTTGGGGGCCGAGGCGCCGGCGATGAAGCCGACCACCGGCTTGGTCACGAATTCGGCGATGTACTCGGCCGCTTCCTCTTCCGCGCTGCCGCCGATCTCGCCGACCAGGATGATGCCCTCGGTCTGCGGATCGTCCTGGAACAGCTTCAGCGCGTCGATGAAGTTGGTGCCGTTGATCGGGTCGCCGCCGATGCCGATGCAGGTCGACTGGCCCAGGCCGGCGTCGGTCGTCTGCTTGACCGCTTCGTAGGTGAGCGTGCCGCTGCGCGAGACGATGCCCACCTTGCCCGGCTTGTGGATGTGGCCGGGCATGATGCCGATCTTGCACTCGCCGGGGGTGATCACGCCCGGGCAGTTGGGGCCGATCAGCACGACGTCGTCGTAGCCCTTGAGCGCGTTCTTGACCCGCAGCATGTCCAGCACCGGGATGCCCTCGGTGATGCACACGATGACCTTGATGCCGGCATCGGCCGCCTCGAGGATCGCGTCGGCCGCGAACGGCGGCGGCACGTAGATCACCGACGCGTCGGCGCCGGTCTCGGTGACCGCATCGCGCACGGTATTGAAGACCGGCAGGCCGAGGTGCTCGCTGCCGCCCTTGCCGGGGGTCACGCCGCCGACGACCTTCGTACCGTAATCGAGCATCTGCTCGGCGTGGAAGGTGCCCTGCTGGCCGGTGAAGCCCTGCACGATCACCTTGGTGTTCCTGTTGACCAAAACGCTCATCTGATGTGTTTCCTTGGGTTCTGGAGCCCCTCTCCCGCATGCGGGAGAGGGGTTGGGGTGAGGGCAGGCTCCGGAAAGCGCCCTCATCCGCCCCTGTCGGGGCACCTTCTCCCGCGAGCGGGAGAAGGGAGTTGTCAGGCGGCCTGCTTCACGGCCGCGACGGCCTTCTTGGCGCCGTCGTTGATGTCGTCCGCGGGCGTGATCGCCAGCCCGCTCTCGCGCAGCAGCTTCTTGCCCTCCTCGACGTTGGTGCCTTCCAGCCGCACCACCACCGGCACCTTGACGTCGACTTCCTTGACCGCGGCGATGATGCCCTCGGCGATCATGTCGCAGCGGACGATGCCGCCGAAGATGTTGACGAAGATCGCCTTCACGTCGTCGTCCGACAGGATCAGCTTGAACGCCTCGGTCACGCGTTCCTTGTTGGCGCCGCCGCCGACGTCGAGGAAGTTGGCCGGTTCGCCGCCCTCGAGCTTGATCACGTCCATCGTCGCCATCGCCAGGCCGGCGCCGTTGACCATGCAGCCGATGTTGCCTTCCATGGTCACGTAGTTGAGGTCGTGCTGGCTGGCCTTGACCTCGGTCTCGTCTTCCTGGCGGATGTCGCGCATCGCCACCATGTCGGCGTGGCGGAAGCCGGCGTTGTCGTCGGAGTTGACCTTGCCGTCGAGCACGGCGAGGTCGCCGTTCTTCAGCACCGCCAGCGGATTGAGTTCCACCAGCGCCAGGTCCTTGTCGTTGAACAGCTTGTACAGGCCCAGCATGATCTTGCTCAGCTGGCCCACCTGCCTGGCGTTGAGGCCGAGCGCGAAGCCCATCTCGCGGCACTGGTAGGGCTGCAGGCCCTGCACGTAGTTGACGTTGAGCGTCTGGATCGCGTCGGGGTTTTCCTCGGCGGTCTTCTCGATCTCCACGCCGCCCTCGCTGGAGGCGATGAAGGTGATCGACTGGGTGGCGCGGTCCACCAGCACCGACAGGTAGAGCTCCTGGGCGATGTCGGTGGCCTGGGTCACCAGCACGCTGTCGATCGGCAGGGCGACGCCCGCCGACTGGTAGGTCTCCATCTTCGTGCCGAGCATGCCCTTGGCGTAGTCGCGCACCTCGTCGAGGCTGCGGGCGAGCTTGACGCCGCCGGCCTTGCCGCGCCCGCCGGCGTGGATCTGGGCCTTGACCACCCAGAAGTCGCCGCCGATCGCCTTGGCGGCGTCCACCGCTTCTTCCGGCGAGCGCGCGACGCGCCCGGCCGGCACCGCAATGCCGTAATCGGCGAACAACTGCTTGGCCTGGTATTCGTGGAAGTTCATGTGGGGTCCGTGCTGGGGAGGATCGCGTCGCGGCCCGGACCCGGAGGCCAGCTGGCGGCACGCGGCCGCGTATTCTCGCCGATGCGACGCCCGCGGGCAAAGTCGGCCCTCCGGGGCGGCCTGCAGCGCCCCGGGGCCGATCCATGCCTATACTCCGGCCCACTCCATCGCGCCGATGTCCCCTTGGCCGCACCCGACGCCGACCATCCCGCCCATAGCCAGTCGTTGCGTCGCGAACTCTACCTGTTCGCGCTGTACCGGGTCCTCGAATCGGCGCTGCTGGCGCTGGTGGTCTTCAGCCCTGCCGGGGCACTGATCGGGACGATGCACCTGCCCGCGCTCGCCCAGGGCGTGGCGGTGGCCTACCTGGTGCTGTCGCTCGGCCTGCTGATGCACGCGCGGCGGCTGCCCGGCGGCTTCGTGCCGCACGTGGTCGCCGGCATCTCGATCGACATCGTGGTCGTGCTGCTGGCCACGCATGCCATGCCCGGCGCCGGCCCCGGCATCGCGCTGATGCTGGTGTTCAACATCGCCGCCGCCTCGCTGTTCCTGTCGATGCGCTGGAGCATGGCCTTCGCCACGGCGGCGTCCCTCGCGCTGGGGGGCGAGTACATCTGGGATCGAGTCGAGCAGGTGCATGCCTACCGGCCGCTGGCCGAGGTGCTGATGTTCTCGGTCGGCTACTTCGCGGTCGCCGCGCTGATGCACCACCTCGGCCGCCAGGTGCGCACCACCCAGCTGCTGGCCGACCAGCGCGGCGCCGAGGCCGCCAACCTCGCCGAGATCAACGAACTGATCATCCGGCGCATGCGCACCGGGGTGATGCTGGTCGACGGCGGCGGCCGCGTGCGCATGGCCAACGAGGCCGCGCAACTGCTGCTGCGCGACGAAGAGGACCGCGACGACCACGGCATGCACGGCAAGGAACTGGCCAAGGTCGCCCCCGAACTGGCCATGCGCCTGGCGCAATGGCTGCAGGACGGGCAGCAGAACGAGATGCCGATGGCCTGCGGCACCGGCCAGACCGACGTGCTGCCCCGGTTCGCGCGCCTGCTCGCCACCAGCGATTCCACCCTGGTGTTCCTCGACGACACCTCGCTGCTGTCGCGCCGCGCCGAATCGCTCACCCTGGCCGCGATGGGCCGCTTCTCCGCCAGCCTCGCCCACGAGATCCGCAACCCGCTGGCCGCGATCAGCTACGCCACGCAGCTGCTCGAGGAATCGCACGACCTGTCCACCAGCGACCGCCGCCTGCTGCAGATCATCCACCAGCAGTGCCTGCGCACCAACGGCATCGTCGAAAGCGTGCTCGGCCTCGCCCGCCGCGAACGCGCCAAGCCCGAGCGCATCGACCTGGTCAACTTCGCGCGCCACTTCATCGAGGAATACCGGCTGATCGTGCCGGAGGACAACGCCCAGATCCGCGTCACCGGCGACCTCGCCAGGCTGCCGGTGATGTTCGACCCGCGCCACCTGCAGCAGATCGTCACCGCGCTGGTCAACAACGCGGTGCGCTACGGCCACCTGCCGGGCGAGAAGCCCCGCATCGCGCTGCACCTGGAGGAAGAGGACCGGACGCCGAGGATCAGCATCCTCGACCGTGGCCCGGGCATCCCCGAGGCCGTGGCCTCGCAGTTGTTCCGGCCGTTCTTCACCACCTCCGAGAACGGCACCGGCCTGGGCCTGTACATCGCCCATGAACTCTGCCGCGCCAACGAGGCCGAACTGGAGTACGTCTCGGTGCCCGGCGGCGGCGCCTGCTTCCGCGTCACCCTGCCGCCGCAGCACGCCCTGCTGCGGACCTGAGCGCCGGCCGCCCGGTGCTTCCGGGCCCTCACCCCTGCCCCTCTCCCGCAGGCGGGAGAGGGGTTCCACAGCCGTCCCTGCTCCCGCTTGGCTGTCCCTGCTCCCGCTTGGCTGTCCCTTCTCCCGCGTGCGGGAGAAGGTGCCCGAAGGGCGGATGAGGGAAGACCCTTCGTCCAGACCCTCACCCCTGCCCCTCTCCCGCAAGCGGGAGAGGGGTTCCAACGCCGCCCCTTCTCCGCCCGGCTGCCCCTTCTCCAGCTCCGCCTCCCTTCCCCCGCTCCGCCTCCCTTCTCCCGCTCCGCCTCCCTTCTCCCGCTCCGCGGGAGAAGGTGCCCGAAGGGCGGATGAGGGCCTGCTCAGCCGTGCCGTGCCACTCCCCGCCTCGCCGGCGCCGCATGGATCACCTCCAGAACAACGTCCGTTCGCAGCAACACATCGTCGTTCCAGAACCTCAGCACCTCCAGCCCGCGACTTTCGAGGAAGCGCGTGCGGCGCCTATCCGAGAGCGACGCCAGGTGCTGGCTGCCGTCGGCCTCGACCACGAGTCCCGCCTCCACGCAGATGAAATCGACGAAGAACGGGCCTACCGGACGCTGCCTGCGGAACTTCCAGCCGCTGCACGCACGATTGCGCAGGTGGAACCAGAGCCGCAGCTCCGCATCGGTCATCGCTTGCCGCAACCGGCGCGCATCGGCCCTGGTCGTCGTGGTCCGCATCCTGGCGTCCTCCATGTCGCACACGCTGCAGGTTCACCGGGAGACGCATGGCACGCCATCGGAAAAGCCTGATTACGACGTAGGCGAACGGCCCCTCACCCCTGCCCCTCTCCCGCAAGCGGGAGAGGGGTTCCAAAGCCGCCTCCCTTCTCCCGCTTGGCGGGAGAAGGTGCCCGAAGGGCGGATGAGGGCCCGGCCGGCACCCTCGTCACCTGCGTCAAAAACTGTCAATATTGGTCACCTTGCGACGGCCGCCCCATTTCCATGAACGAAAACCGCAGCGCCCTGATCGTCGATGACGAGCACGACATCCGCGAACTGCTGGTGCTGACCCTGGGGCGGATGGGCCTGCGGACCGATACCGCGCCCAACCTGCACGCCGCCCGGCAGATGCTCGGCACCGTCTCCTACGACCTGTGCCTGACCGACATGCGCCTGCCCGATGGCTCCGGCCTGGAACTGGTCAGCGAGATCTCCACCCGCTTCCCCTCCACCCCGGTCGCCGTGATCACCGCCTACGGCAACGTCGAGGCCGCGGTCGAGGCGCTCAAGGCCGGCGCCTTCGATTTCGTCAGCAAGCCGGTCGACATCAACGTGCTGCGCGGCCTGGTGCGCCAGGCGCTCGAACTCAACACCCGCCGCCTCGCCCAGCCCGACGAGGCCGGCCGCCTGATCGGCACCTCGCCGCCGATGGTGGCGTTGCGCCAGACCATCTCCAAGGTCGCCCGCAGCCAGGCGCCGGTGCACATCAGCGGCGAGTCCGGCACCGGCAAGGAACTGGTGGCGCGCACCATCCACGCCCAGGGCTCGCGCGCGGGCGGGCCGTTCGTCCCGGTGAACTGCGGCGCGATCCCGTCGGAACTGATGGAAAGCGAATTCTTCGGCCACAAGAAGGGCAGCTTCACCGGCGCCAACAGCGACAAGCCCGGCCTGTTCCAGGCCGCCGACGGCGGCACCCTGTTCCTCGACGAGGTGGCCGAACTGCCGCTGCAGATGCAGGTCAAGCTGCTGCGCGCGATCCAGGAAAAGAGCGTGCGCGCGGTCGGTTCGCAGAACGAGGTGCAGATCGACACCCGCATCCTCTCGGCCACCCACAAGGACCTGTCGAAGCTGGTCGCCGAAGGCAGGTTCCGCCACGACCTGTTCTACCGCATCAACGTCATCGGCCTGCCCGTGCCCTCGCTGCGCGAACGCAACGGCGACCTGCCGCTGCTCTCGGCGGCGATCCTCGACCGGCTCTCCAAGGCGATGAAGCGCCAGTCGCCCACGCTCGCCTCCGACGCCGTCGCCGCGCTGCAGCGCTACGCCTTCCCCGGCAACGTGCGCGAGCTGGAGAACATCCTCGAGCGCGCGCTGGCCCTGGCCGACGGCAACACCATCCACGCCGACGACCTGCAACTGCCCGCCTCCACGGCGACGATGCCGCCCCCGCCGGGCAGCCAGTCCCACCCCGTGCCGGCATCCTCCTCCGCTGCGGGCGCCGACCCGCGCACCACCAGCCCCTTCGACACCGCCAGCAGCGCCCTGCCCTCGTACATCGAGGAGATCGAGCGCACCGCCATCCAGCAGGCGCTGCAGGAAAACCGCTACAACAAGACCAAGACCGCCGCCGCCCTGGGCATCACCTTCCGCGCGCTGCGCTACAAGCTCAAGAAGCTCGGGATCGACTGAGCTCCGGATGGCGCGTCGACGGCGCAAGCCGCTGCACGGCGTTGACGAGTCCCTGCCTTTTTTCCGGCGCCTCCCGCCAAGGCACCCGATCGGGGCAGCTCGCGCCGCGCGCCAGTCCAACAGCGTTTCCACCCCAGCGTCAGGTCGCCACCGCTGCGACGTGCGCCATCGGACAGACTGGATTCCCGACCAGGATCACAATTTCGTCGACCTCTGCAGAGGCAGGTGACCAAGACTGTCCATAAACGTCACTTTCTGACGATTCTTTTCCTTGATCGAGGGCGGCCAGCCACAATGCAAGGCCAATACTGTGACGTTGCACACTATCGCCGCAGTGAGTCGCCACGGTTGCCACGTTGGCACGCTCTCTGCGTTAATTCGTTGGCACGTGCGCTGTTGCACGGCTGCCCACAGGACCCGGTATCGGCCGGCCACAGGGCACGTGAAGTTCAAATCCACTCCTAGGGGATTCACCACCATGAAGAAGATGCAGAAAGGCTTCACCCTGATCGAACTGATGATCGTCGTCGCGATCATCGCCATCCTGGCCGCCATCGCGCTGCCGGCGTACAACGACTACCGCGTTCGCTCGGCCGAAGGCGCCTGCCAGTCCGAGGCCAAGGCGTACATGAACTCGGCCGTGGCTGCCGGCCAGTCGGATATGACCATCGACGCCGCGCCGCAGGAAGCTTGCACGAACGCTGTCACCCTGACGACGACACAGATCCGGACCGGGGCATCTATTCAGTTCACCCCGCGGACTCCTGGTTCTGCCCAGACCACCTGCGACGCAGACACCGCTACCTGCTCGATGAATCCGTCGGTCTAAGCAGTATCGCTCTACCGTTTTAGCTCGAAAGGCCCCTCACAAAATGAGGGGCCTTTTTTTTGACGGTCTCCGGTGCCTGCCGCATGCGACTGCCACACGACCGTCCATCCGGAGGCGGGTGACTACCGTCACGCTTCGCCGTCCCGGACTATGCGCTCGCCAAAACATGGCCCGGCTCTTGCATTCATTTTCATCGTCGCGTGTCGCAGGGGACGACCAGATGCATCGCCACCACCGGGGCTTCACCCTGATCGAGCTGATGATCGTGGTCGCGATCATCGCCATCCTGGCCGCCATCGCGTTGCCGGCCTACAACGCGTATCGTGTCCGTGCAGACGAAGGGGCCTGCCAGGCCGAAACGTTGAACTACGCCCGCTTCGCGTTGGCCGAGTTGATGGACAACCGCGCGCCCGTCGGCCCGCCACTCAAAGCCTGTGGCGCGGGTGAAACCGCCACCGCGATCGGCGTGGATATCACCGGCACGCCGCGACTGGCAGCGCAGGGTGCACGCACCACCAGCTGCGACATGGACACCGCGAACTGCTCGCTGCTCTGAGCGCAGCGAGCTAGTAGAGCAGGGTGAGCCGCAGGCGGGTGCTCGCGTCGCGGCCACGCGGCATTGCCCCGATGCCTTCCCGTCCGGCAGCAGAGCGACGATACTCGCAAGGCCTTCACAGTCCGGCCCGTGACCCAATGGTGTTGTCGAATCGCGGGTTCCTCCTTGTTTCGTTGATCCTTGCGCTGCTCGCAAGCCTGGCGTTCCTGCCGGGCCTGCCCGGCAGTTTCATCCTCGACGACATTCGCAACATCGTCGAGAACGCAGGACTCCACCTGCGTTCACTGCAACCGGCCGCGGTGCTCGAGGCTACCTACAGCCCACAGCCCGGCAGCACGACGCGGTTCGTGCCGATGCTGACGTTCGCGCTCGACCACTTCCGCGCAGGTGGCCTCGATCCGCAAACCTTCAAGGTCACCAACCTCGCCATCCACGCGCTGACCACCGCGGCCCTGGCCTGGTTCTTTCGCGAGCTTCTGCTGGTTGTCGGCGTCGCACGATCGCGCGCGCACTGGGCGGCGCTCGCCCTGGCGCTGGCCTGGGCCGTGCACCCGCTCCAGGTCTCCTCGGTGCTGTACATCGTGCAGCGCATGCAGACGCTGGCAACCATGTTCATCGTGCTGGCACTGTGGGCGTACCTGAGGGCGCGGGTGGCGCAGATCGAAGGCCGCAGCGGCCGCACCGGCTGGATTCTGACCGGCCTGCTGTGGGCACTTGCCGTGGGATGCAAGGAGGACGCCGCACTCCTGCCCGCTTACCTGCTCGCGCTGGAACTGACGGTGCTGCGCTTCCGTGCCGCCGATCCTGGGATCGCACGCATCCTGCAGCGCGGCTACCTCATCGCCACCCTCTTGGGGGCGGCCGCGTTCGTGTTCCTGGTAGTCCCGCATTCCTGGTCCTGGGACGCCCATGCGGGGCGGGACTTCTCCAGCATCGAGCGACTGCTGTCACAGGGCCGGGTGCTGTGCCTGTACCTGTGGCAGATGCTGGTCCCGGTGCCCGCTCATATGCCGTTCTTCTACGACTGGCTCGAACCTTCGCGCGGCCTGCTGACTCCGTGGACCACCCTGCCCGCGCTGCTGCTGCTGGCGGCACTGCTCGCCTCGGCGTGGGGCTTGCGCCACCGGCGCCCCCTGTTCGCGTTCGGGGTGCTGCTGTTCTTCGCCGGCCACTTCGTCACCAGCAACGTGATCCCGCTGGAGCTGGCGTTCGAGCACCGCAACCACCTGCCGCTGATCGGCATCGTGCTGGCGGCTGGAGATCTGCTCGCGCTGGCCGCCGGCCGCCTTCGGCTTCAGGCACTGCCCGCCGCCACAGCCTGCGTAGCGCTGCTGCTCGCGCTGGCCGGCGCCACCCTCGTGCGGGCGGACGCGTGGAGCAGCGGGGTGTCCCTGGCACAGGCGAGTACGCGGCTCGCACCGACGTCCGTGCGCGCCTGGAACTTCCTCTGCGTCGAGTGGCACGGGTCGGGAGGTGGAACGAAGGCAGGCAATCCCTACCTCGACAAGGCCATTCCCGCCTGCGAGAAGGCGGCAGAGCTGGCGCCGCATTCTGTTGCGAGCCTCACCAACGTACTTGCCTTCAAGACTCAGCAAGGCACGGCCAGCAGGGCGGACTGGGACCGTTACCTTGAGCGTCTGCGCCGCGTCCCCATGACCGGCGAGAACGTCTATTCGATGTGGGCCATGACCAACATGGTCCGCAAGGGGATTCCTCTCGACGAAAGCGGCGTGCTCGCGGTGATCGACACCATCTGCGAGCGCGTCCGGTTCGAGCCTGACGACTACGCGGCCATCGGCGTCTTCATCCTTGGCCACACGACGCAGCCGGACAGGGCCTACCCGCATTTCGCGCGTGCCGTGCTGACCACGCCGGACCCGTCATTCGCGAACGGGCTGATCGACTACCTGCGCCGGGAAGGCCACCCCGAGTGGGCAGACCGGCTGCAGGCCTCGCGGCGGGCCACCCATTGAGTCGCGCAATTGCCCCGCGTCCGGCCTTCCGGCGGATCGTCTACGAATGGGCACCTTGCCCTGTACGGTGCCCATGAACACCCCGAACAACACGATGCGGTTCGCACTCCTCGGCCTGCTTGTCTCGATCACGGCCGCGGCATTGTTTCTGCCCGGGCTGCCGGGCGAATTCGTGTTCGACGATTTCCACAACATCGTCAACAACCAGGCGCTGCACCTCACCCGCATGGATGCCGATGCGTTGGCGCAGGTGCTGGGAACGGCGCAGGTCTCCGGTCCCACGCGGATCCTGCCGACGCTCAGTTTCGCGATCGACTACTGGCGCGGCGGCGGCGCGGATCCGATGGTCTTCAAGACCACCAATCTCCTCATCCATGCGCTGACGGCGTTCGCGTTGGGGTGGTTCTTCCGCAGCCTTCTGTTGCTCGTGGGGGTGCGCAGCCAGCGGGCCGGCTGGCTCGCGCTCGCACTTGCCTTCGCATGGGCCGCGCATCCCCTGCAGGTATCCGCGGTGCTGTACACGGTGCAGCGCATCCAGACCCTAGGCACCCTGTTCCTCGTGCTGGCGCTCTGGAGCTATCTGCAGGCGCGCCAGGCACAGCTCCTCGGCCAGCCGGCCAGAACCGGCCTGGTACTCACCTTGCTGCTATGGGCACTGGCCCTGGCCTGCAAGGAAGACTCCGTCCTGCTGCCCGCGTACACATTGGCGCTGGAGCTGACCGTACTGCGCTTCGCCGCGACCGATCCGCGCGTCACGCAGCGTCTCAAGCGCGGATACCTGATTGCCGCGGCAGTGGGCGCCGCGGCCTACATCCTCGTGGTGATTCCGCACTTCTGGCATTGGGAGACCTTGCCCGGCCGAGACTTCTCGACCCTGGAGCGCCTGCTGACCCAGCCGCGCGTGTTGTGCATGCATCTGTGGCAGATCCTCGCGCCGCTACCCGGGAACATGCCCTTCTATTACGACTGGCTGCAGCCTTCCCGCAACCTGCTGCAGCCATGGACGACGCTGCCCGCCATCGCGGCGATCGTCGGCCTGCTGGGCATCGCGTGGCACCTGCGCGCTCGCTGGCCGCTGTTTTCGCTCGGCGTGTTCCTGTTCTTCGCCAGCCATTTCGTCACCAGCAACGTGGTGCCGCTGGAAATGGTGTTCGAGCACCGGAACCACTTCGGCCTGATCGGGGCGCTCCTCGCCCTGGGCAGCCTGCTGACCCATATCAGCGCGAAAGTGCGGACCCGCCCCGGCCTGCAGACCGCCGCATGCGCGGCCGTGCTGGTGGTACTGGCGGGCGGCACCGTGGTGCGGGCCCATGCGTGGGGCAGTTCCGCCGCCATCGCCCGGATCGGGACCGAAGCCGCCCCGGGTTCGGGCCGTGCATGGGTCCAGCTGTGCGCGAGCCAGTTCCGTGCGGGCGGCGGCGCCGTGGCTGGCAACCCGCAGCTGGACCTTGCCATCCAGACTTGCCGCGACGGTGCCGACGCCGCCCCGCAGGCGCTCAACAGCCTCACCCTGCTGGTGGTACTGAAGACCCTTCGGGGCGACGGCCGGATCCCGGAATGGGACCTGCTCCAGCAACGGATGCGGAGCGTGCGCATGACCAGCGACAACACCCGCGTGTTCACCATCCTCCTCGCGCACGCCCGCAACGGCGTCGACCTGGACAAGCAGGAGCTTCTCGAGTTGCTTCCCATCGTGCTGGAACGGGGGAACCTGGGACCGGTGAACCGCGCGGACATCGGCTACTTCGTGATGAACCACCTAGGGGAGCCTGACCTGGCACTCCCGTACTTCATCAAGTCCATCGAGGCCAGGCCTGCGAACGACCCCTTTCCGTTGCAGCTTGGGGCCGAACTCAGAGCGGTCGGCAGGCCGGACCTGGCGGACACGATCGAGCTGCTCGGATCGACACGCGGGAGAGCGTACGCCCTATGATCGACCCGGCCATGCGCGCATAGAATGCTGGTTGTCACTGGGGGACGTGGAGCCCCACCTCTTGAGCAACGAGTTGCGCCGCCGCGAGACCTGCTCGCGAAGACGGCAATTCAGCAGTTGGCTGGATTGCCTGCCGATGTCAGGCCCAGCACCGCTGTGCATCAACAGCTCGTTACAACGAGGCGCGGTACGAATCCAAAGCCAGCTTGAGCGAAGCTGCACACATCCGCCAGGTCGGCGACGTAAGGTTCGCAACCGACGGGGCATTCAGTTGACCAACGATTCTTTCGCACAGTATCTCGACATTTCCTACCGGGTAGAGACACGCCGGATTCTCTGCGAGGATCCGCGCGACGTCCCCAAGCGCTGCGGCCACGATAGGAGTGTGCATTGACAGCATCTCATATAGCTTCATCGGAAAGCAGTGGCGGCCGAAAGGGGTATCCCTGTTACATATCACCCCAACATCCAGCGCCGCCAAGAACTCTGGAACTCGCGCTTGCGGCAACATGCCGAGATCCAGGACGCGGGGAAGGTCGCGCCGGGCGCTCTTGTCGGTGGGCCCGGCATGAACGAGCCAAAGATTCTCATCGTCCTTGGACAGCTTCTCAAAGGCATTGAACAGATCCTCGATTCCACGGTCTGCAGTCAATGCCCCGGCGGTGCCGATCAGGCGCGCACCCTGCGGTAGTCCCAACAGGCTTCTCGCATTCGATTTCTCGCGGGGATAAAAGAGATCAGTGCGGATCCCGTTGACCACGGTAATGACTGGACCGGGCGGCCGGTAGTTTACGCGGACGTACTCTGCAAGCGAGTCGCTGACAACGGTCAGCGCCGCAGCCTGCATGCACGCCGAGCGGAACGCCGCCGTCAGTCCCGGCAGGCGCGAAAGGCCGAAACTTTCGTAGTTGTCGTAGAGGTCAATGACGCAAGGAATTCCGTGGCGCCGGGCCCAACGCGCCGCCAGTACGGCCTGCAACATGTCTGAACTCGCCCAGACGACATCCGGTCTCCACCCCTCAGTGACGTCATCGAGCCAGGCGCCATGCCTGGCGAGTCCGACCGGAAGCGCGTCCAGGGATCGCCATTCGACCGTGGTCCCTTCGAAGCGTCCGGCATCGGGTCCGCCCCGCCGCCGATAGCTGAGCGCGCAGATTCGGACCTCGTCCATCAGCGATGCCAAGCCAAGTGGCAGCTCGTACAGGCGACCGAACCTGTCGCTCACGAGATCCTTGCCGGTGTACTGCCGCTTGCAGACGACCAGGACACGCATCAGGCACCCACCCTGGCCAAGTCATGCAGCAGCTCCAGATTGCGTGCCGCGATGTCCTCGATGCGGAAACGTTGTTCGACCAGTAGCCTCGCCTTACTGCCCATTTCCAGCCATGCGTCATCCGTCTCCGACAGCATCCGCCGCAATGTCCGGCGCAAGTCCTCCGGATCGTTGGCAGCACAGACCCAGCCCGCACCCTCCTGCACGGTCTGGTCGATGCCACCACATGATGTGCACAGAACGGGGAGCCCCGCTTCCATCGCTTCAAGCGCGGAGTTGGACATGCCTTCGTACCGGGACGGCAGCACGAACGCATCAGAGTCCGTCAGCCGATCCCTGACTTCATCCTTGCCCAGCACGCCGCCAAAGCGGACGACGCCACCAAGTCCATTCGATACGACAAGGTCCGCAATGTGCTGCCGAAGTGGACCGTCGCCATAAAGATCGATGGTGCAGCGACCTTCGATCTCATGCATGCAGCGGAGCGCATCGACCAGGAGGTCGAGCCCCTTCTGGTGTTCGAATCGCCCCGTCCACATCAGCCGCCGGGGCCGTCCGACATGCGTGCGCACGATTTGAGGCCTAATTTCAATACCGTTTGGAATGAAGCTGCGACGCGGTTCGTACAGACCCAGCGCATCCAGTTCTCCGTTGATCGCACTGTTGATGAGGTTGATCGCACCGAGCTGCCGGTTCATCAGCGAGCGCCACTGCGGCGACAGCGGCACGGACCTGACGAAACTGGCATCGCCCTGCCCATGCGCGTTGATGGGCACGGCCAGGATCGGCGCCCGCCATAGACCGAGCCCCCGTGCAAGCGACAGGCCGAGCGCCGCGTCGGCAAGGCCACGGCAGTAGGCGACATCGAAGCGCTTGCGATGTCGCCGGGCAAACACGAGTAGCGATGCCAGGTAGGTCCCGCCTCTCGCAGTACGGCCGAGACCGGAAATGGACCGCAGGCGGTACGTTTTCACCTCCGCATCGCCCAGACGAACCACGCCGTCGGGAATACGAAAGCCAGCCACCTCGACATGGGCGCCCATCAGGCACCACTGCTCTACAAGCCGGGCGGTCTGGTGCTCCGCGCCGCCCATGACCCAGGGCGGCAAGTTCGCCAACACCAGAATGCGGACCGGATCAGCCATGGCGCCGGGCCCACGCCAGGTAACAGAGGACCGCCCACATTGCATATGAAGCATCGCGCCTGCCCGCCAGGTGGGCCGCCCATACCTTCTCGACATGTGGGCGCGACAGCAGGGAATCGTCCATGTCGGAGAGCAGTTCCATGGCCCAGGGCCTGAGCGGCCCCCGCAGCCATTCGCCAATCGGTACGTCGAACCCCTGCTTCCTGCGCTCGGCGACCCCCCCGGGCATGCGGCGCGCGAGCAACCTGCGCAGCCACAGCTTTCCGGTTCCCGCGCCGGCATGGCTGTCAGCGGGTAGCTCCCACGACAGCGCCTGGATCCTCGGATCGAGAAATGGCACCCGGAGTTCGAGCCCTGCAGACATGCTCGCGCGGTCCAGCTTCGTATGAATGCCCTCTGGAAGGCCCAGCATCTGGTCCACGAAACGCATGCGCGCGCCCAGCGCCGTCAGGCCCGCGGGTGGACACGGCAGCACCAGGTTCCTGGGCGCATCCAAGCCAAGAGCTGCCGACTCCGGAAACTGCAGAACGCGGCGGTAGTAGTCATCGAAGTCCGCCCCCTCCAGGCGCGCCCCCAGGCGCCCGCTCGTACGCGACGCGGTGCCTGCAGGGAGCAGGTCAGACAGTCGTCGCAAAGCCGAGGCTGCGGAGGTCCGGCCACGCTCTCCCAGTCGTCCTGTGACACGCCACCAGGCAACCGCGTCGAGGTGCCGCTGATAGCCTTCGAAAAGCTCATCTCCACCATCGCCTGTCAGGGCTACCGGCACGTGCTGCCGGATCGCCTCCGAGACGAGTACGGCAGGGATCTGGGCCGGATCTGCAAACGGTTCGTCGTAGATGTCGGGCAGTCGGTCCACCAGCGCCAAGGCCGCCCCCGCTGGGCATCTGACTTCCTCGTGCCACGTGCCAAGCGAACGCGCCACCGCGGCGGCATGCGCAGCCTCGTCGACACCGGGCTCGTCGAACGCGACCGTAAACGTTCGCACTCTGCCCGAGGCGCGCCGGACCATGCTCGAGACGACCAAGGTGGAATCAATGCCACCGGAGAGCATCGCGGCCACCGGCACATCCGCCTGCATCCGCAGTTCGACCGCGTCGTCGAGCAATGCGTCAAGCCGATCGAGAGCCTCGGCCCCGGTCATGCGCCTGCCTGTCGCTGGCGGACAACCCGTCAGTTCGTCGAGTCGCCACCAGCGCACAAGACGCCCATTCAACTCGCCGGCAGACGGCGCGTTGCGTTCGTCGCCCGGCCGGAGCGCAAGACAGCACCCGGCCGGCAGTTTGAAAACACCCGGATGGATGCTCAACGGTGCCGGCACGTAGCCGAACGTGAGCATCCATGTCAAAGCCTCCTGGTCGATACCACCCAACCACGCCGGATGCGTTCGCAGGGCCCGCAGCTCGGAAGCGAACGCAATGCCACCACCGACCCACCCCACGTAAAGAGGTTTCTCGCCGGTACTGTCCCTCGCAAGCCAGAGCTCGGACGTCTCGTGGTCCCACGCCGCGAATGCGAACATGCCGTTGCAACGACGCAGCGTCTCCACGACTCCGAAGCGGTCAATGGCTTCCACCAGAACTTCTGTGTCGGAGTGGCCACGCCAGTCAACCGAACGGCCATCGCAAAGCTGTTCGCGAAGTTGGCGGTGGTTGTAGATCTCGCCGTTGAACGTGACGACCCAGCGCCCATTCGCAGACGACATAGGCTGCGCGCCGGCAGCGCTCAGGTCGACAATGGCCAGCCGCCTGTGCGCCAGTCCGATGGGGCCCTCCGGATTCCATATACCGCCGCCGTCGGGGCCACGGTGGCGCAGTGCTACAGCCGAGGTCCGAAGGAACTTCTCCCGTCGACTAGAATCTCCGCCCAAGTAGCCTGTTAGTCCGCACATGACATCTGCTGTCTCGTAGACTCCGCGAGAGCGTCTGGGACTCAGCGCTTCACAAACTGCCGACCGGTGTAGTCGATCCTGTGCATCAACGCCGGAATTCCGTTAGTTGCGAGATACTCGTCCGTAGCCTGCCTGGCACCCTGCCAGTGCCCGTAGTCGTCGACAATCACCACACCTAGTGACGCGACACGGGGATAGAGGTGCTCAAGCTCGTGCAGAGTTGACTCGTACCAATCGGTGTCCAGGCGCAGGCAGGAGATCTGCGCGGGCGCATGGTCGGGAAGGGTCTCTTCCACTGGGCCCTGAACCAGCCGGACGAACTCCATCGGATAACCAGTCGAAGCGAGGTTCCGATGGACCTCCTCTATCCCGGCCTCGCACCAGCGATCGCCGACTTCCTTCTTGGAAAGCTGCTCGAACACCGGCCTTGCATCAGCACCATCAAGGTCGCGATCTGCTGGGGTTGGTGCCGTCATGCCGGAGAACGTGTCGAACAGGATGATCTCGCGGCTCTCTCCGAGCTGCAGCAGGGTCAGTGCAGCCGCCATCATCTGCCCACCCTGCCAGACGCCGCATTCGACAACGGCACCAGGCACCGAGTTTCTTACCACGTACTCTACCGCGCAGATCGTGGCCAATGTTCGTTCTGGCCCGGCCATGGTGAACGGCAACACCTTTTCCATGATTTCACGATGCCACTTCGGAACATCGCGAAATTCTCGATTCCTTCTGAAATCCCGATAGTCGCGCAAGATCTTCTTCATCTGCCCTCCGTCCAGCCACGCTTCTTCTGAGGCTTTCGACAGGAAGCCTCGACTCCATTGCCGCCGTGCCACACCCTGACATCCTCAGCACCTAGAGCTTTCAGGAATCGATTGATGCCTCGTGCGGTCCTGCGATGCTTGTACACATCGGTCATAGCGTCATGGGTGTCCAGCAACATCCATTCGTAGTACATCTGCCGGTCTTTCAGGCCGAAATGCGGGTAGTAGTTGACGACCGGGTTCAAGCGGCTGAGGAGGAACTGGATCGGGTAGTTTTCGCGGTACTTCCATATCAGGGGAAACCACCTGTCGACCACGCGCTTCACCGCGTCGAAGCGCTCTTCACGCGGCAACCCCAGAAAGTAACGGCGATACACGATCCCCGCCGTGCCGAGTGGCGGAGGCAGGTAGTTCCTGATCTTGAACCTGTAATGGTCGAACACGAGGCGTCCGCCAGGGCGGACCCGGGACCAGAGGGCGCGCAACGTTTCCTCCGGATCGGGCGTGTGTTGTACGACCCCCAGACACACGACCAGATCATACGTCTCACGCGGGAACGGCATTTGCCTGACGTCCGCCTGCACGAGGCTGAGCTTGGGATGCGCTCCGTTATTCCCGGCATTGGCCGAAACCGCGCCGGAGTAGTCGAACGAGTCCAGCGTCGCGCCTGATTGCAGCAACAGCTCTGTGAACCTGCCTGCGCCGGAACCGGCTTCGAGCACCAGCTGGCCGGACAGTTCGGCCAGCGCATGTCCCAGACAGCGTTCGAGCCGGTCTCGCGACAGGGTCAACCCGGTTGCGGAGTCCAACTGGGTACGCGGGAACCGCACCCATTGCTCGCCAAAGGCCAAGGCATAGTTCTCCTCGGGCACGAACCGGGGGATGCCGGCCACGATTGGATACCGCCGTCCCTGCATGGAAACCAGCGCTTCGCAATCACGCGAGAGGGGCTGACCAACGACGGGATCGACCAAGCGGGGAAACGTCGCGTCCATCAGTACTCATCCAACAGGTTGGTTGCCGCGCTTTCCATTCCTCGGCGAGATCGGAGTACATAGCCATGTGTCGAGCTTCCAAGGAAACGAGCCAGTCCTTGCCGCGCCGCCAGGTCGAGGCGTGTCGAGAGCAGCATCGTCCCGGTGTAAAACAGGTCGCACTTCTCGTCGTGTACGGGCGTCCAGCCGTTTCGCCGGAAAGTGCGCCTCCACCAGGCGGGGGAGAAGTACCAGACTTCCGTCAAAAGGTTCCCTCTTTCACCGTGGCGGCTCGGAATGATGACCGACATCGAAGCACGACGTTCCGCGTGCGCCCGACTGTCACCTCCTGCCTGAGTCCGACGTTGTCGCCCGCCCGTGATCAACTGCCAACTCCGCTTCAGGACCCACGGCGCGTGCGCCAGCGTGGTCCAGACGCGCCAGGTATGGGTTGGCAGTACGTGCACGGCAATGCCCTCTCTCCGAAGAACCCGACTCATATCGGCCAGCAGCGCGTCAAGGTCCTGCACGTGTTCGAGCACGTTGGAACTGACGACGACGTCGAAGGACGCGTCGGCAAAAGGCAGGTTCCTTCCGTCGTATATCGAGATCGGGTAACAGGCGCTGTCCGCATATGCACTCGTGTCGATATCGACGGCCGAGACGCGATGGCCTAGCGCCGCCAGTCCAGCGGCCTGGCGACCGCTTCCCGCTCCTACGTCGAGTACATCAAGGGGCTGCGCGGAGGGCTTGAAACGCCGGATGAGATTGCAAATGGACTCCAGCTCCCGATCCCTGATCGCGTGAATATGCTCAAGGTCCATTGGGCGCGTATCCATCGACACGGCGGCGCGAGATGCCCGCTAACAGGACGACGCCAACGCAGGCCATCATCCACTCGGCAGCCAGCAGCGCCCGGAACGCTCCCGCCAGCCCTTCCCCTGGTATCCAGACAAGCATCAGGGCGGTCATTACCATAAGCCCGGAGAGCTCCAAGCCCACCCGAAACCCCTTGCGGCCATAGCCCAGCATCATGTTGCCGGTCAGCATTCTCAGGCAATACGCCGGCACCCACCAGCCAAGCAATGCGACCAATGGCACGACGCCAGCGAAACCTTCGCCAAGCAAGACGGGCAGTATCGGAAGTATGCGGCTGGCCAGCCAACCGGCAGCCAAGCCGTACAAGAGAACCCCTCCCAGGAGCAGAGCGACTGTCCGAGGCGCGATGGGCCTGCCTCCGCCTGCCCTGAACAGCCTGGGCATGATGGTGGTCGTCAGCGCTTCGACGGGCAGCGCCACAATGGAAGCAAGCCGATACCCGGCCGTGTACTCCCCCGCCACCGCGCCGCCCCCCGCATACATGGCCGAGGTCTTGTCCAACGAAGTCAGTGCCAGCCCGCTTGCCCAAAGCGATGAGAAGCCGAGGCCCGACTTCAGTTCCCGATTCCCGATCTGCCGTGTGTGCCGCGGCAGTCCGAGCCGACGGTGCGCACTTGACCAGACCCAGAGAACGGCGCCCAGCGTCGCGACGACATGCATCATGGCGTAGGCCGACAGGCCGGATGTCGGCGTGGCCAACAGGTACGCCAGCGCCGCCGCAACCCTTGCCAAGGACAGGGCTACCGGAACGGCGGCCGCTTCGCCCATCCTGCCCAGGGATGCGTAAGCAAACGCTACCTGCGTGCAGAGCGGTGCCAGCACGACTTCGGCAAGTCCAATCGACAGCAGGACGACCATCTCTGTTTCAGCCTGCACTGCGAAGGACGACAGCAGATAGAGCGCGAACAGGGCCGGCGCGCTCCAGGCCAGTGCCAGGCGCACCAACGGCCAATGGGCCGGCAGTTCCCGGTGGTTGCGCGCGACGTCCTGATAGAGACGCAGACCCATGCCAAAGGCCGCGAAACCACCCAGCGCAAGACCCAGCCCGGCAAGCCCGGAGAAAACACCGTACCCCTGCGGGCCGAGGGCCCGCGCCAGCAGCAGCACCCACGCCAACTGGGAGACGAGTCGGGCAGCATTCCAGGCGAACACCGTGGCAGCGCTTCTGGCCAAAGGCTGCATCCATGAGGTGGGTCGCGAACCCCAGGTCACGGGTCGGCCGCTATGTGCTCGAGCAGGGCCCCGTAAGCGGCCGCCCTCTCGTCCCAGTCGAACCCGGCAATGTCTTCGACGCGGGGAGACTTTGCCGCATCCAGTGCTTCAAGCACTGCCTGCGAAATCGAGCCCGGGTCACCAGGCGCCGCTTCGTACATGCCCGCGCAGGATGTGAGCAGGGCCCGGGTCGCCGGCAGCCTGGACACCACGACTGGGCAGCCGCAACCAAGGGCTTCTATCAAAACCAGTCCGAGGCCATCCTGATCACCCGAATCGGCCTCCACAAATGGTGCGACGAACAGCGCTGCCCGTCGGTAAAGATCGGGGAGATGCTGCTGGGCGACCGGGCCGAGGAAATTCACCGCATCGTCGATGCCAAGTCTGACGGCATGCTCGCGCCGTACTTCCAGATCCGGTCCGAAGCCGGCAACAGTCAGGCGCACATCCGGCCGCTCCAGCCGGATCAAGGGAATCGCTTCCAAGAGATGCTGCAACCCCTTCTTCTCGACAAGCCTGCCTACAAACAGGATTTCGGAACGGGATCTCGGCAGGGCTGGATCCGGTCGGAAACGTCCCTTCAGGTCGACCCCCATCGGCTCCACCGCCACACGGTCCGGACCGCCGCCCAGCGCCGCCATCCCGGCCAGCATTCCCTCACTGACCACGGTCACGCCTGCGGCCTCCCGAACCACGAGGCGTTTGATAGCGGGGAATGGCCACGCGCGCAGGGCAAAGAGGTCCGCACCGTGTGAGGTCACCAGGAACGGGAGGGCACGACGACTCAGCTTCGAAAGCAGTACGGCGACGAATCCTTGCGGAACCAGCCAATGCGCATGTAACACGTCGATACGCTGACGCCGGATCAGGCGCCACGCGCGCCATGCCTGGGCCAGCACGAAGCCCGGTACCAGCAGGTATTTCCACTTGGCGCGCCGGAGGTTGGTGACGATGCCACCATCGTTGACCAGCGTTTCCCATGCTTCCGGCGCGTAGCGATAGCGTACGACATCGACGTCGTCCATCGTTTCCACCACCGGCGCGCCTGCTGCGTGCGGACACAGTACGGTGACGTGGAACCGGTCGGTCAGCCGGCACGCCAATTCGTGCACGAAACCCGGCTCGGGATCCCCAGCCCACCGGGGATAAGTGGATGCCAGGACCAGCAGCCTGGGTTTGCAGTCTTGCGGCACGGCTCAGCCTCCGACTTTCGCCACGGAGGGCCGTTGATGGCCATGCGCTGTGCAGGGCATGACCCGCGCGAGCGACATGCGGAGTTGGCGATTGGTGTCGCCACTGATGCTCCGCTTGGATGAGGATCGAGTGCCGACACAGCCTGCACATGGGCCGTCGACTGCGACGAGACTTGACTGGAACGTTGGGGATACTTCCCCAAAACGACAAGTCGTTGCATCGCCGTCACAGCCGCCTTCAGTCCGCCGCTGCTCCCCCAAGTCGATCCAATCCACCGCCTTTGCTCGCGTTGGCACTAAGGGTCCCGCTTGTACGTCAATGCGGTGATCTGCTCCGACACAAGACCGATCAGGAACACGATGACGGCCGCACTGAACAGCAATGCGCTCATGTTGGTGAATCGGCCTTGCGTGGCGTACGTATAGCCGTAGTACCCGACCCCCAGCAAGAAAAAAGCCATCGCGGCAGGCGCGAAGAGCTTGAGCGGCGAATATAACGTGGCGATGCGGAAGATGATCAACAGAAACCGGACTCCATCCTTGATGGGCCGGATGTGGCTGGTGTTGCCGACACGACGCGTCACATCGACAGGAACGTAGTCCACGGCATAGGCGCTCCGGAAGAACGCCATGGTACTGGTGGTCGGGTAACTGAACCCGTTCGGCAGCAGGTGGAGGAACTCTCGAAAGCGATCCGCGCGCACCACGCGGAATCCTGAGGTGAGATCGTCCACGCGATGTCCGGTCATCCAACTGGCGAGCCGGTTGTAGAACCTGTTCGCCAGGCCCCTCCCGGCATTGGCTTGCCCTCCAGCACCGCGCGCGCCGACAACCAGGTCATAGCCTTGGTCCAGACGCTTCAGCAACTTGGCAATCTCTGCAGGGTCGTGCTGGCCATCGGCATCCATGAACACCAGGATCTCGCCGGTGGCGGCCCGGGCACCGCGCTTGATCGCCGCGCCGTTGCCCATCGAATAGGGGCTCGACAGCACCCGGGCCCCGTGTGCCGCGGCGACCGCGGCGGTGCCGTCGCTGGAGCCGTCGTCCACGACGATCAGCTCGGCGTCGGGGTGGGCTTCGCGCACGCGAGGCAGGGTCTGGCGCAGGCCCTCGGCCTCGTTCTTGGCAGGCAGGATGACGGAAAGACGCATGGATTCCCCTCTGGCGGCAAAGAGTAGCCCGAAACGGCCGCCGACTGGAGGCGATTTCTCCGGAAAGTGGCGCAAGTCCCTTTGGCACATGATGTGCTTGGGGTAAAGTCGGCGCATTGAGGAGGCACGACATGAGCGCAGTCCCGACCCCGAACCTCGTCGGCATCACCGGCATCGCCCGCCGCCTGGTGATGGACGGCGCCCTTGACGAGGGCAACGCCCGCGAGGCGCTCGACAAGGCCACGGCCGAGCGCAAGCCGGTGGCCGCCTGGCTGCGCGAGCACAAGCTGGTGACCGCCGCGCAGATGGCGGCCGCGAACTCGATCGAGTTCGGCATGCCGATCTTCGACCCCGGCGCCATGGACGCGTCGGTCAGCGCGGTCAAGCTGGTCAGCGAGGAACTGCTGAACAAGCACCAGGTGCTGCCGCTGTTCAAGCGCGGGGCCAAGCTGTTCGTGGGCACGTCCGACCCGACCAACAGCCATGCGCTGGACGAGATCAAGTTCCACACCAACCTGGTGGTGGAACCGATCCTGCTGGATGAGGACGGAATCCGGCGCACGCTGGAGCTGTGGCTGCAGGCGTCGGACACTTTCGGCGACTCGCTCGACGATGCCGACGGGCTCGAGAACCTCGACGTCGAGGGCGGCGACGAGGAGACCCGGGACACCGGCGCCGACGGCAAGCAGGACGATGCGCCGGTCGTGAAGTTCGTCAACAAGGTGCTGATCGACGCGATCAAGCGCGGCGCCTCGGACATCCACTTCGAACCCTACGAAACCGATTACCGGGTGCGCCTGCGGGTCGACGGCATCCTCAAGCAGACCGCGAAGATGCCGGTCAAGCTCAATTCGCGCATCACCGCCCGCCTGAAGGTGATGGCGCAGCTGGACATCGCCGAGAAGCGCATCCCGCAGGACGGCCGCATCAAGCTCAACATCAGCAAGACCAAGCAGATCGACTTCCGCGTCAGCACCCTGCCCACCCTGTTCGGCGAGAAGGTGGTGCTGCGTATTCTCGACGCCAGCGCCGCGAAGCTGGGCATCGACAAGCTCGGTTACGAGCCCGACCAGCAGAAGCTGTTCGAGGAGGCCATCCACAAGCCCTACGGCATGGTGCTGGTCACCGGTCCCACCGGCTCGGGCAAGACGGTCTCGCTGTACACGGCGCTGGGCATCCTCAACGACGAGATCCGCAATATCTCCACGGTCGAGGATCCGGTGGAAATCCGCCTGCCGGGCGTGAACCAGGTGCAGCAGAACGAGCGTCGCGGCATGACCTTCGCCGCCGCGCTGCGCAGCTTCCTGCGACAGGACCCGGACATCATCATGGTCGGCGAGATCCGCGACCTGGAAACCGCCGAGATCGCGATCAAGGCCGCGCAGACCGGCCACATGGTGCTGTCCACCCTGCACACCAACGACGCGCCGCAGACCATCGCGCGACTGATGAACATGGGCATCGCGCCCTACAACATCACCAGCTCGGTCACCCTGGTGATCGCGCAGCGCCTGGCGCGGCGGCTGTGCGACAAGTGCAAGCGCAAGGTGGACCTGCCCGATCACGCATTGCTGGCCGAGGGCTACACCGAGGCCGAGATCAACGAGGGGTTCGTCGTCTACGAGGCCGTGGGCTGCGACGACTGCACCAATGGCTACAAGGGGCGCACCGGCCTCTACCAGGTGATGCCGATGACCGACGAGATCGCGGCGATCGTGCTGGAAGGCGGCAATGCGATCCAGATCGCGGCCGCGGCGCAACGCTCGGGCGTGCGCGACCTGCGCGGTTCGGCACTGCTGAAGGTGAAGAAGGGCATGACCAGCCTGGCGGAGATCAACCGGGTGACGAAGGATTGAATGGAGCGCCGCCCTTGCCTGCGTGCGGGCCGATCCGTTCGCCCGGGTAGAGGCAGGCGGCCGACTTCCCTTCTCCCGCTTGCGGGGCATTGCGCCCTTCACGGGTGGAAGGTGGCCCGAAGGGCCGGATGGGGGCGTGCCAACGGCGCGGACGCATCCCCGGCAGCCGGCCCTCACCCCGGCCCCTCTCCCGCAAGCGGGAAGGGAGTTCGTCTCCCTCTGCCGCAGGGCCCGAAACCCTGCTCACCGTCACAGAGTTGAATTTCACTTCCTTGCCTAAGCGGTTACCATGCAAGGGAATTCGTCCGGTCGGGGAGACCGGACAACATCAGGGGACAATCCGATGGCCGTGACACGTTCCGCCGCCAAGACCGCCGCCCGGGGCACGGCCAAAGCGCCGTTGCGCGAAGGCGTGACCCTGCCGATGTTCGTCTGGGAGGGCACGGACAAGCGCGGCAAGAAGATGAAGGGCGAGCAGCAGTCGAAGAACGCCAACATGCTGCGTGCCGAACTGCGCCGGCAGGGGATCAACCCCGGCGTGGTGAAGCCCAAGCCCAAGCCGCTGTTCGGCAGTGCCGGCAAGGCGGTCTCGCAGAAGGACATCGCGGTATTCAGCCGCCAGATCGCGACGATGATGAAATCCGGCGTGCCGATCGTGATGGCGCTGGAGATCATCGGCAACGGCCAGAAGAACCCGCGGATGAAGAAGCTGGTAGACGAACTGCGCCTGGACATCGAGGGCGGCTCGTCGATCTACGAGGCGATGAGCAAGCATCCGGTGCAGTTCGACGAGCTGTACCGCAACCTGGTGCGCGCGGGCGAGTCGTCCGGCGCTCTGGAGACGGTGCTGGCGACCATCGCCGATTACAAGGAGAACATCGAGAGCATCAAGGGCAAGATCAAGAAGGCGCTGTTCTATCCGATCACGGTCATCGCTGTTGCCATCCTGGTGTGTGGCATTCTCATGGTGTTCGTGGTCCCGGTCTTCGAAGAGCAGTTCGCGAGCTTCGGCGCCGACCTGCCGGCGTTCACGGCGCTGGTGTTCGGGATATCAGCCGTGATGGTGAAATGGTGGTGGGCGCTGCTGATCGTCGCGCTGGGCGCGTTCGCCGTGTTCATGTACTTCTACCGCCGCTCGCTCAAGCTGCAGCACTTCGTCGACCGGATGATGCTGAAGATCCCGATCATCGGCCAGGTGCTGCACAATTCGGCGATCGCCCGGTTCTCGCGCACGCTGGCGGTGACCTTCAAGGCCGGCGTACCGCTGGTGGAGGCGATGGACAGCGTGGCCGGCGCTACCGGCAACATGGTCTACACCGAGGCCGTGCACCAGATGCGCGATGATGTCTCGGTGGGCTTCCAGCTCAACCTGGCGATGAAGCAGGTCAACCTGTTCCCGCACATGGTGGTGCAGATGACCGCGATCGGCGAGGAGGCCGGCGCGCTCGACACGATGCTGTTCAAGGTAGCCGAGTTCTACGAGCAGGAAGTGGACAACGCGGTCGACGCGATCAGCAGCCTGATCGAGCCGTTCGTGATGGTGATCATCGGCGGCATGGTCGGCGCGATCGTGATCGCCATGTACCTGCCGATATTCAAGATCGCCATGACCGTGATGGGCTGACCCGCCCGGATGGCTTACCTCGACCAGAACCCCGAACTCGGCTACCCGATGGTCGCCGGGCTGGGCCTCCTCGTGGGCAGCTTCCTCAACGTGGTGATCCTGCGCCTGCCGCGGCGCATGGAATGGGAATGGAGCCGCGACGCGCGCGAGGTGCTCGGCGAGCCCGAGCTCTACGACCCGCCCCCGCCGGGGATCGTGGTCGAGCGCTCGCACTGCCCGCACTGCGGGCACCAGTTGTCGTGGTACGAGAACATCCCCGTCTTCAGCTGGCTGGCGCTGCGCGGCAAGTGCCGCAGCTGCAAGGCACCGATCTCGATCCAGTATCCGCTGGTGGAACTGCTCACGGCGGTGCTGTGCGTGCTGTGCGTGTGGCGTTTCGGGTTCGGCTGGCAGGGCTTCGGGGCGTGCCTGCTGACCTGCTTCCTGGTCGCGCTGTCGGGGATCGACCTGCGCACGCAGTTGCTGCCCGATTCGCTGACCCTGCCGCTGATGTGGCTGGGGCTGATCGCCGCGCTCGACAACCTGTACATGCCGGCCAAGCCCGCCCTGCTCGGCGCGATCGCCGGCTACGCCAGCCTATGGTCGGTGTGGTGGGTGTTCAAGCAGGTCACCGGCAAGGAAGGCATGGGCCACGGCGACTTCAAGCTGCTGGCCGCGCTGGGCGCCTGGGTGGGGCTGGCGGGGGTGTTGCCGATCATCCTGCTGTCGTCGGTGGTCGGCGCGCTGATCGGATCGATCTGGCTGGCGGTGAAGGGGCGCGACCGCGCCACCCCGATCCCGTTCGGGCCGTACCTGGCGATCGCCGGGTGGATCGTCTTCATGTGGGGCGAACAGTTGATCGGCGCGTATCGCGGGTACGCGGGGATCTGAGTTCCGGCCCTCACCACTGCCCCTCTCCCGCAAGCGGGAGAGGGGAGCTGCTCCATTGGGAGAGTGTCTGGTCCCTTCTCCCGCGTTGCGGGAGAAGGTGGCCCGCAGGGCCGGATGAGGGCGCGCCGAAGGCGCGGAAACGCCCCGCCGCCGCTGCCCTCACCCCTGCCCCTCTCCCGCAAGCGGGAGAGGGGTTCTCCGTATCCCTTCTCTCGCGTTGCGGGAGAAGGTGGCCCGAAGGGCCGGATGAGGGCGCGCCGAAGGCGCGGAAACGCCCCGCCGCCGCTGCCCTCACCCCTGCCCCTCTCCCGCAAGCGGGAGAGGGGTTCAACAGCTGTCCCTTCGCCTGCATGTTGTCCTTCGCCTGCTTGCCGTCCCTTCTCCCGCTTGGCGGGAGAAGGTGCCCGAAGGGCGGATGAGGGCGCGCCGAAGGCGCGGAAACGCCCCGCCGCCGCTGCCCTCACCCCTGCCCCTCTCCCGCAAGCGGGAGAGGGGTTCGACAGCTGTCCCTTCTCCTGCATGTCGTCCCTTCGCCTGCTTGCTGTCCCTTCTCCCGCTTGGCGGGAGAAGGTGCCCGAAGGGCGGATGAGGGAAGCTCTTCGTCCAGCCCCTGATTCCCCCACCGGGAGAGCGATGTCCTTCTGTTTCCGTCGGGACTGTCCTCCCGCTGGTTCCGTGCGCGGGAGGCTTGGCGCAAATACCGGCACAATCCCCCCATGGCCGACTACGTAGTGGGACTCACCGGGGGCGTGGCCTCCGGCAAGAGCGAGGTCACGCGGCGCTTCGAGGCGCTGGGCGTGACCGTCGCCGACGCCGACGTCGCGGCGCGCGATGCGGTGGCGGTGGGGAGTCCGGGGCTCGCGGAGGTCGTGGCGGCGTTCGGCGCGCAGGCGCTGGCCGCGGACGGGTCGCTGGACCGGGCCGCGATGCGGCGGCGCGTGTTCACCGACGACGCGGCACGCGCCCGGCTGGAGGCCATCGTGCACCCGCGCGTACGCGAACTGCTGCAGGCCACCTGCGCGGCCGCGCCGGGGCCGTATGCGATCGCCGCGATCCCGCTGCTGGCCGAAGCCCTGCCCGCGGCGGGCGGGCAGGCGGCCGGCCGCGGCGCCTATCCGTGGCTGCGGCGGGTGCTGGTGGTCGACGTGCCGGTGGACGTGCAGCGCGCGCGGCTGCTGGCCCGCGACGGCATCGACGCGGCGCTCGCCGAGCGGATGATCGCGGCGCAGGCCACGCGCCTGCAGCGCCTAGCGATCGCGGACGACGTCCTCGTCAACGACGGCCCGCTGCAGGCGCTGGACGCGCAGGTCGCCGCCCTGGATGCGCGCTACCGGGCGATGGCGGCGGCCGACTGATCCGGACGCCGCTGCCCGGCGGCCGGGGGCTTCACGCCTCCCACAGCCCCCGGATCGCGGCGATGCCCTGCGCGCCGTGGCTGCGCGCGGCGGCGATGTCGTCCACGCCCAGCCCGCCGATGGCATAGATCGGCAGCGACGCCTGTTCGCGCAGTGCCTCGAACCCCGCCCAGCCGATACCGCCATGGCCGGGATGCGTGGGCGTCGGGTGGACCGGGCCGACCAGGGCGAAGTCGCATCCCAGCGCCTGCGCCAGCTTCAGTTCTTCGGCATCGTGGCAGGAGGCCGAGAGCGGCTGGTCGTCCGCCACCGGGCGTGCCCGGCATTCGCGCAGCCGCGCGGCGGGCAGGTGCAGGCCGAGGCCCGATTCGCAGGCGAGGCGGGCGTCGCCGTTCACCAGCAGCTGGGCGCCGGCGGCCGCGCAATGCAGGGCGGCGTTGGCCAGCAGTTGCTGCCGGCGGCTGCGGTCGATGCCCGGCATGCGGAACTGCACACGCCGCACGCCCCGGGCAAGCGCGGATTCCAGCGCGGCAAGCCACGTGGCGTCGCTGTCGCCGGGCCCGGGCGGCGGCGTGACCAGGCAATGGTCGGGCTGCAGCAAAGCCGCGACGACCGGGCGGTCCGGATCGGGCATGTCGTAGCGCGGCAGCGCGCCTGGCTGGACCCAGGCCAGCGCCTGGCCCTCGTAGCCCTTCGGCGTGCCGCGCCAGGCGCGGATGCCGCGCACGTCCAGCCGCAGGCGCCGGGTCGGCGTGAGGTGCGGCACGACCATCAGCGGATCGCCGAGCTCGACCTCGATGCCCAGTTCCTCGTCGAGTTCGCGCGCGAGCGCCGCTTCCGGGGTTTCGCCCGGCTCGACCTTGCCGCCCGGGAATTCCCACAGGCCGGCGAGCTCACGGCCGGCGGTGCGGCGCGCCAGCAGCACGCGGCCACGGGCGTCGACGATGACGCCGGCGACGACGTGAGTGGCGCCGGGAGGATCCACGGGCTGCGGAAGGGCGCTGGGAGGATGGCCTGGGGGATCAGGCGTCATGGCGGCGGTGGATGCCCCCACCCCGGCCCTCCCCCGCGGAGCGGGAGAGGGGGAAAAGGCCCTCCCCCGCGTGGCGGGAGAAGGGGTAAAGCGCTGCCTTGCGCGGAAGGCGCGTTGCGAGAAAGCGCGCGGCGCGCGGGCTGCCGGTTCGCAGCAACCCGCGTCGAAGTCGCTGCCTCAGGCGAGCTGCCCATGGCAGTGCTTGTACTTCTTGCCGCTGCCGCAGGGACACGGATCGTTGCGGCCGATCTTGGCGCCGTCGCGCACGATCGGCGCCTGCGACCCCTGCTGGAAATCGGGCTGCGCGGCTTCCTCGTCGGCGCTGTAGCCGCCGGCATCGGCGTGCTGGAACTGCGCCTGGCGCAGCCTCGCCTCGACCTGCGCGCGCTCCTGCGCCTCGATCGCCGCGACCTCCTCCTCGCTGCGAACGCGCACGCGCGCCAGCAGGGTCACCACCTCGCGCTTGACCTTGTCGAGCATCTCGCTGAACAGCGCGAACGCTTCCTTCTTGTACTCCTGCTTGGGCTGCTTCTGCGCGTAGCCGCGCAGGTGGATGCCCTGGCGCAGGTAGTCCATCCGGCCGAGGTGCTGCTTCCAGTTGTCGTCGAGCACGTTGAGCATGATGTGCTTCTCGAGCGCGCGCATGGTCTCGTGACCGACCTGCGCCTCCTTCTCGGTGAACACCCGCTCCAGCGCCTCGCGCACATGGTTCTGGATGCCTTCGGCATCGAGCTCCCTGCTGTCCCGGGCCAGTTGCACCAGCGGCAGCTGCAGGCCGAATTCCTGGTCCAGCGTGGACTCCAGGCCGGGCAGGTCCCACTGGTCGTCGATCGATTCCGGCGGCACGAAGCGTTCGACCACCTCGGCCACCACGTCGCCGCGGATGCCGTCGATGTTCTCCTGCACGCTCTCGGCCTCGAGCAGCTCGTCGCGCTGGCCGTAGATGACCTTGCGCTGGTCGTTGTTGACGTCGTCGAAGTCGAGCAGGTTCTTGCGGATGTCGAAGTTGTGGGCCTCGACCTTGCGCTGCGCGTTGGCGATCTGCTTGGACACCAGCGGCGACTCGATGATGTCGTCTTCCTTCAGGCCCATCCGCGCCATCACCCGCTGCACCCAGTCGGCGGCGAAGATGCGCATCAGGTTGTCTTCGAGCGAGAGGTAGAAGCGGCTCGATCCCGGGTCGCCCTGGCGTCCCGAACGGCCGCGCAGCTGGTTGTCGATGCGGCGCGATTCGTGGCGTTCGGTGCCGACGATGTGCAGGCCGCCGGCGGCGACCACGGCATCGTGGCGCTTCTGCCATTCCTCGCGCACGCGCGCCTTCTCCGCCTCGCCCGCCTCTTCGCCCAGCGCGGCGAGTTCGGTGTCGAGCGAACCGCCGAGCACGATGTCGGTGCCGCGGCCGGCCATGTTGGTGGCGATGGTGACCGCCCCGGGCCGGCCGGCGTTGGCGACGATCTGCGCTTCGCGTTCGTGCTGCTTGGCGTTGAGCACCTCGTGCGGGATGTTGTCCTCGGTCAGGAACTTCGACAGCAGTTCCGAGACCTCGATCGAGGTGGTGCCGACCAGCACCGGCTGGCCGCGCCCGTGGCAGTCCTTGATCTCGGCCGCGACCGCGCGGTACTTGCCTGTCTTGTTGAGGAACACCGCGTCGGGATGGTCGATGCGGATCATCGGCCGGTGGGTGGGGATCACCACCACTTCCAGGCCGTAGATGCTGTTGAACTCGAAGGCCTCGGTATCGGCGGTGCCGGTCATGCCCGAGAGCTTGCCGTACATGCGGAACAGGTTCTGGAAGGTGATGCTGGCCAGCGTCTGGTTCTCGCGCTGCACCGGCACGCCTTCCTTGGCCTCCACCGCCTGGTGCAGGCCGTCGGACCAGCGCCGGCCGACCAGGGTGCGGCCGGTGAATTCGTCGACGATCACCACCTCGCCGTCGCGCACGATGTAGTCCACGTCGCGCTGGTAGATCGCGTGCGCGCGCATCGCGGCGTTGAGGTGGTGGACCACGTGGATGTTGTGCGGCGCGTAGAGGTCGTCGCCGGCCTCGAGGATGCCGGCGCGGTGCAGCAGTTCCTCGGCGTGTTCCTGGCCGGCCTCGGACAGGTGCACCTGCTTGCCCTTCTCGTCGACCCAGTAGTCGCCGACCCCGTCCTCGACGAGCTGCCGGGTCAGCGAAGGCACGATCCGGTTGACCTTGATGTACAGCTCGGGCGAATCGTCCGCCGGGCCGGAGATGATCAGCGGCGTGCGCGCCTCGTCGATCAGGATCGAGTCGACCTCGTCGACGATCGCGTAGTTCAGGCCGCGCTGGAAGCGGTCGCGCTTCGACATCGCCATGTTGTCGCGCAGGTAGTCGAAGCCGAACTCGTTGTTGGTGCCGTAGGTGATGTCGGCGCCGTACGCGCCGTGCTTGTCCGAGTGCGGCATGCCGGGATAGACCACGCCGACGCTCAGGCCCAGCCAGTTGTAGAGCTTGCCCATCTGCGCGGCGTCGCGGCGGGCGAGGTAGTCGTTGACGGTGACGACGTGGACGCCCTTGCCTTCCATCGCGTTGAGGTAGCACGGCAGGGTCGCGACCAGGGTCTTGCCCTCGCCGGTGCGCATCTCGGCGATCTTGCCCATGTGCAGCACCATGCCGCCGACCAGCTGCACGTCGTAGTGGCGCAGGCCGAGCACCCGGACGCTGGCCTCGCGGCACACGGCGAAGGCCTCGGGGAGGAGCTTGTCGAGCGCTTCGCCGTCGGCGACGCGCTGCCTGAACTCGGGGGTCTTGGCCTGCAGCTCGGCGTCGGACAATGCCTGCATCTCAGGCTCGAGGGCGTTGATCTTCTTGACGATGCCGCCGAGCTGCTTGACGAGGCGGTCGTTGCGGCTGCCGAAGACGCTGGTGAGCAAGCGATTGAGCATGGATGTACCGGGATCCTGTGACGGGGCCGGGCGGCGCCGGAAAGGCGCGCCGGCAATGAAAAAGGGCGCGAGAGGCGCCCTTTTCGATGGCAACGCGCATTGTACCGTGGTGGCGCCCGGGGGCGTTTGCAAGGGCGCCGCCCCCTTCTCCCGCCTGCGGGAGGAGGTGCCCGAAAGGCGGATGAGGGCCGCGCCGCAGGCGCGGAACCCACGCCGCCTGATGCCGAACGCGTCGCCGCGCGCGAAGCGGGTGAACCACCCGTTTCGAGCGTCCCGGCGCCGCCGCCCGCAGGGCCGCCTCCGCCGCGAACGCCTCTCCCGCTTCCACCGGGGCGCCTGCCTGGTGTCGTCCCGCCCGTCTGGCGTCATCCCCCCGGAGCGGCATCCGGTCCCGACATCCCCGGAACGGCGTCCCCCGGAATCATCCCGACCGCAGGGAGGACCTCCAGCCCGCCGGAATGTCATCTCGAGCGCAGGGACGACCTCGAGCCAGCCGGAATGTCATCCCGACCGCAGGGAGGACCTCGAGCCCGCCCGGAATGTCATCTCGACCGCAGGGAGAGATCTCGAGACTCGTCGCCGGAGATTTCTCCCTGCGGTCGAAATGACAACCTTGGGTCCGGCCGAACCGACAAGCCTGGACGCGGACGAAACAGCAACCCGGGGCCGGACGAAACGACGAACCCGGGTTTGGTCGAAACGACAGACCCGGGTTTCCGTCGACAGAAAGTCTCCAGGCCGGGTCGCCCCGCCCGGATGCCCTGGGGCCGACGCAGCCGCGCCGCCCCTACTGCCGCCCGATCTCGCCCAGGAACTTGCGCGGATTGTGCACGCGCCCGTTCTCCCACACCTCGAAATGCACGTGCGCGCCGGTGGAACGGCCGGTCGATCCGGCCTTGGCGATCTCCTGGCCGACGCGCACCAGGTCGCCGACCTTCACGACGTTGCGCGAGTTGTGCGCGTAGCGGGTGACGAAGCCGTTGCCGTGGTCCACCTCGACCACGTTGCCGTAGCCGCTGCGCACGCCGGAGAAGCTGACCACGCCATCGGCGACGGTCATGACCTTGTCGCCGGTGTTGGCATCGAAATCGATGCCCTTGTGGAACTGGCGGCCACCGCCGAACGGGTCGGCGCGACCGCCGTAGCCCGAGGTCACGAAGCTGCTGGCCACCGGCGAGCGCGACGGCACCGAGTTGCGCTCCAGCTCGCGGTCGAACAGCAGCGCCTCGAGCACCGAGAGCTGGCGGCCGGCGCTGGCGAACTGCGTGTCGACGCCATCGAGCCCGTCGACCAGCTGGCGCGCCGGCATGTCCTGGCTCGGTTCGGCGCCGCCGAGGCCGATCGGCTTGTCGAAATCGAATTCGCCGTCGCCGAGCTTGGCGATCCGGGTGAGACGGTCGCCGAGCGCATTGAGGCGGTTGGCCTGCGCCTGCAGCTCGCCCATGCGTGCGGCCAATGCGTTGACTTCGCGCTGGGCCTCGCGGCGGGTGGATTCGAGGGCCAGTTCCTGGCCGGCGACCTGCTGCTGCAGGCGGTCGACCGAGGTGGCGTTCAGGGCGCCTCCGAGGACGAGTCCGGTGCCGATGAGGACGATGGAGGCGGAGATCGGCTTCTGCGCCAGGCGCACGTGGAGGCGCTGGCCGAGCGAGTGCAGCGTCGACAACGCGTGCACGGAGATACTGTGTAGAGTCATAGGTATATGTCTGATTCCTTGCCACGGCGGTCCAGTTCGCCAAAGGTGCCGGCCGGTGCGGAACGGTCCGCGACCATGCAAACGGCGCTCGATGCACTGCTGTCCGGTACCGCCCGCGATCCGGTGCGTCACGCCCTGGGGCTCGATGCACTGGACCGCCAACTGCGTCCTCTCCTGCCGCCGGGACTGGCCGCGCATGTGCGGCTGGCCAACGTGACTGAAGGCAGGCTGGTGTTCCTCGTCGATTCCCCCGTCTGGCACGCCAGGTTGCGCCTGGCCGCCAGCGAACTGCTCGACGCCGCCCGTTCCCTCGGACTTGAAGTACAGGACGTCGCCATCCGGGCGACGACACGACCCCTGCCGCCTCCCACGCAACCCGCCGTACGGGTGCCGGCATCCGGATCGAATGCGGGCCGCTCGGTGGCCACGGAAGAGGCGTTCCGCTCGGCGCTGGCCGCCCTGGCCGAACCCGCACCGGGCGGGAAGGACGAAGGCTGAGCCGGAACCGGCATCCACGGAGGCGTTCCCCGGCGTCCTGCCGGCCCACGCGGACACGGCATGCTAACGGCCGGGCCTGCACAAAGCGTTAACCCGGCGCTCGGCAAAAGCTCATTTTGCGTTAAAGAAACGTTATTCCGCCGCATTCGCGGCGTGAAACGTGACCGGATTCCGGATCACCGGAGCGGCGTCAGGCGGGTAGCGGCGCGCCATAGGCCACCGGCGCGGTGGCGGTGTCGGGATAGGAGACCTCTTCCCAGGTCGAAAGGTCGGCGAGCAGCGCGCGCACCAGCGTGTTGTTCAGCGCGTGGCCGGACTTGTAGCCCTCGAACGCGCCGAGGATGGGGTGGCCGGCGAGATAGAGGTCGCCGACCGCGTCGAGGATCTTGTGCCGCACGAACTCGTCGGCGTAGCGCAGGCCGTCGTCGTTGAGCACGCGGAACTCGTCGAGCACGATCGCATTGTCCATTGAGCCGCCGAGGCCGAGGTTGCGTTCGCGCATGTATTCGAGGTCGCGCATGAAACCGAAGGTGCGCGCGCGGCTGACTTCGCGGATGTAGCTCTCGGTGGAAAACTCGATCTCGGCGCGCGAGCGCGACTGCGGGATCGCCGGGTGGTCGAACTGCACGGTGAAGCCGAGGCGGAAGCCGTCGTAGGGCTCGAAACGGGCGATCTTGTCGCCCTCGCGCACCTCGACCGGGCGCTTGATGCGGATGAAGCGCTTGGGCGCGTCCTGTTCGACGATGCCCGCCGATTGCAGCAGGAACACGAACGGGCCCGAGGAGCCGTCCATGATCGGCACCTCGGCCGCGGACAGCTCCACGTAGAGGTTGTCGATCCCGAGGCCGGCCAGGGCCGACATCAGGTGTTCGACCGTCTGCACCTTGGCGCCGTCGCGGGTCAGCCCGGTGCACAAAGTGGTCTCGCTGACCAGCTCGCCGGAGGCGGGGATCTCGACCACCGGGTCCAGGTCGACGCGCCGGAACACGATGCCCGCGTCGGGCGCGGCCGGGCGCAGGGTGAGGAACACCTTCTCGCCACTGTGCAGGCCGACGCCGGTGGCGCGGATCACGTTCTTGATGGTGCGTTGCTGCGGCATCTGGGGCGCCTGTGGGGGGCGGGGTCACCCCCGCAGGGGTGCACAACGGCGCAGATTATCACCCTGCGCGCTGAACTGAACGAAAGCGGGACGAGCCCCGACCGCTCCGAAAATCCGCCGGGGCCGGCACTGGCCCCGGCGGCTGGAATCGGACACGGACTTGTTCGTGGTGCAACCATTCCGCCGCGGAAAGCGCCGGGCGCCACCTTCGCATGCGGAACCGGACCGCCTGCTCTGCCTGCGGGTGCAGGAGGGCAGACGCCTGCCTTCTCCGGCCAGCGGTGGCGGGGACGAAGCAGCCGCCCCCACCCTGCTCCGCAAGCGCGGCACGACGCCCTGCCTCGCGAACCACGAGGCGGAGCCCCGCGACTTGCTCAGTCCGCCTGTCGGCGCAGGAACGCCGGAATGTCCAGGTAGCTGCTGTCGCTGCCGAAGTCCGCGACCGGCGGCGACGAGGACGCCGGTTCGCTCGCGGTGCGCCCGCGCAGCCCCGCGGCGATGCTGCTGCCGGGGCTGAAGGCGTCGCTCGCGTCCTCGACGAACATGCCGGTGGTGCCGTCGCGCTTGCCGGTGTTGATCAGCTGCACCTGCGGGCGCCGGGCCACGGCGTCGGTCTGGCCGAGGTCGGAATGGCGACCGCTGTGGCGCACCGCGGCGCGGTTGAGGCCGGTGGCCACCACGGTCACGCGCACGTCGTCGGCCATGTCCGGGTCGAGCACGGTGCCGATGACGATGGTCGCGTCCTCGCTGGCGAAGTTCTCCACGGTGCGGCCGACTTCGTCGAACTCGCTCATCGTGAAGTCCGGGCCGGCGGTGATGTTGACCAGGATGCCGTTGGCGCCGGCCAGGTTCACATCGTCGAGCAGCGGGTTCTGGATCGCCGCCTCGGCCGCGGCCTGGGCGCGGTCGTCGCCGCGGGCGTGGCCGGTGCCCATCATCGCCAGGCCCATCTCGCTCATCACGGTGCGCACGTCGGCGAAGTCGACGTTGATCAGGCCCGGGCGCACGATCAGGTCGGCGATGCCCTGCACCGCGCCGAGCAGCACGTCGTTGGCGGCGCGGAACGCCTGGATCATGGTCGCGTTGCGGCCGAGCACGGTGATCAGCTTCTCGTTGGGGATGGTGATCAGCGAGTCGCAATGTGCCGACAGGTCCTCGATGCCCTTGAGCGCGACCTGCATGCGGCGGCGGCCCTCGAACGGGAACGGCTTGGTGACCACGGCCACGGTGAGGATGCCCATCTCCTTGGCCAGCTGCGCGACGACGGGCGCCGCGCCGGTACCGGTGCCGCCGCCCATGCCGGCGGTGATGAACACCATGTCGGCGCCCTGCAGCGCGTCCATGATGATCTCGCGATCCTCCAGCGCGGCCTGGCGGCCGACTTCCGGGTTGGCGCCGGCGCCCAGCCCCTTGGTCACGTTGGTGCCGAGCTGCAGCTGCAGCTTCGCGCCGCAGTTCTTGATCGCCTGCGAGTCGGTGTTGGCGGTGATGAACTCCACGCCGTCCACGCTGCTGCCGACCATGTGCGCGACCGCGTTGCCACCGCCGCCGCCCACGCCGATCACCTTGATGACGGCGTTCGGAGCCATCTTTTCCACGAGTTCGAAATGTGCCATGTCCTTGTCCTCTCTAGTTGGAGCCGGGATTGGGGAGTGGGGATTGGGGATTCGGAAAAGCTCCGCTCCCTCCGCCACTCCGCTCATCACCGGCGTTCTTATGAAGTTCGCGCCGTACCGCTGTCGCCTTGCCGCCTTCGTCTCGCCTTCCGCCCGTTCTTTCCGCTCTTGCCGTTGCCGTTGCTGTGTTGTTGCCGTTGCTGCTGCGAATCCCCAATCCCGAATCCCCAATCCCGTTTCGAGGTGAGTTCGTCAGAACTCGCCTCGGAACCAGGTACTGACCTTCTTCAGCAGACTTCCCGCACGCCCGGTCGGGATCGACGGGCGCCGCGGGTTCTCGATCTGGCTGCCCATCAGCAGCAGGCCCACGCCGGTGGCGTGCACCGGGTTGTTGACCACTTCGCCCAGGCCGGTGACGTGCTGCGGGATGCCCACGCGTACCGGCATCTGCAGCATTTCCTCGGCCAGCTCGACCACGCCTTCCATCTTCGCGGCGCCACCGGTGAGCACCATGCCGGCGCGCACGTGCTGCTCGAAGCCCGAGCGCCGCAGTTCGGCCTGCACCATCTCGAAGATCTCCTCGTAGCGCGCCTGCACCGCCTGCGCCAGCGACTGCCGTGGCAGCCTCCGCGGCGGACGGTCGCCGACGCTCGGCACCTGGATCGACTCCTCGCTGGTGGCCAGCTGCGCCAGCGCGCAGGCGTAGCGCACCTTGATCTGCTCGGCCTCGGGCGTCGGCGTGCGCAGCATGTGCGCGATGTCCTCGGTGACCTTGTCGCCGGCGATCGGCAGCGAGGCGGTGTGGCAGATCGCGCCCTGCACGAAGACCGCCAGGTCGGTGGTGCCGGCGCCCATGTCGACCAGCACCACGCCCAGCTCGCGCTCGTCGCCGGTCAGCACCGCGGTGCTCGAGGCCAGCGACGACAGCACCAGGTCGTCGATCGACAGCCCGCAGCGCTGCACGCACTTGCTGATGTTGGCCGCGGCCGACTGCGCGCAGACCACCAGGTGCGCGTGCACCTCCAGGCGCACGCCGGTCATGCCGACCGGGTTGCGGATGCCTTCCTGCGAATCGTCGAGCACGTACTCGCGCGGGATCGCGTGCAGGATGCGCTGGTCGGCCGGGATCGCCACCGCCTTGGCGGCGTCGAGCACGCGGTCGAGGTCGGCCCAGGTCACCTCGCCGTCGCGGATCGGCACGATGCCGTTGGAGTTGCGGCACTGCACGTGGTTGCCGGAGATCGAGGCGTAGACCGAGCGGATCTCGCAGCCGGCCATGAGCTCGGCCTCCTCGACCGCGCGCTGGATCGACTGCACGGTCGACTCGATGTCGACCACCACGCCGCGCTTGAGCCCGCGCGATTCGTGGCTGCCGATGCCGATCACCTCGATCGGGTTGCCGGGCGAATACTCGCCGACCAGCGCGACCACCTTGGAGGTGCCGATGTCGAGGCCGACGATGAGGGCCTTGTCGCCTTTGCGGTTCATGTGGAGGAGCCGTGATTCGTGATTCGTGATTGGTGATTGGTGACAGCGCGAGCGAGATCGTTTTGCCCGGACGGAGCCCGGCCCGCCCCCGCCGGCACGCTCTGTGCGGCTTCCTGTTCTTCGCCCCAGGTCAGGGCGAACCCATTGGTGTAGCGCAGGTCGGCGCGTTGCAGCGGCTGCGGGTTGCGCGCGAGCAGTTGCGGCAGCACGCGCGCGAAGCGTGCCAGGCGCAGGCGCGGCTCCTGGCTGCCGACGGTGACCTCGACGCCGTTGCCGAGCGTGAGCGACCAGCTTTCGCGACGGTCGAGCGAGAGTTGCGCCACCACGAAGCCGCCGGGGGCGAACACCTCGCGCGATTCGTTGTAGAGCGCCACCACGTCCGGCACGCGCGCATCCGGGCCGTGCAGCCGCGGCAGCCCCGCGGGCACCTCGATGCCCGCGACCGGGAACAGGCGACCCTGCTCCGACAGCAGCCGCTCCTCGCCCCAGCGCGCGAACGGGCGGTGTTCGACGATGCGCACCTCGAGCACGTCGGGCCAGCGCTTGCGCACTTCGGCGTGCTCCACCCAGGGCAGCTTCGCCACCGCCGCCTGCGCCTGGTCCAGCCTGACGGCGAAGAAGCCCGACCCCGCGTGCGGCAGCAATGCCTCGCGCAGGCGCGCGGTGTCGACCCGTTCCAGGCCGTCGGTGACGCGCAGCGTGCGCAACGGCCAGCGCTCGCTGCCGATCCAGCCGTTGACCAGCGCGACCACCGGCAGCACCACCAGCGCCACCGCCAGCGCCCAGGTCGAGACCTGCAGGATGCGGCGGATCATGGTTCGCCTCCTGCGGAGGCGAGGTGATTGGTGATTGGTGATTGGTGATTCGGAAATGCAGGAGCAACTCGCGCGCCGGCGTGGTCGCTCTCTCGAATCACGAATGACGAATCACGAATCACGGCCCTCACAGCGTCTGCTCCAGCACCCGCCAGCACAGTTCGGCGTAGTCGATGCCGAGCTGCGCCGCCGCCTTGGGAACCAGCGAGTGGCTGGTCATGCCCGGGGCGGTGTTGACTTCGATCAGCTGCAGGCCGCGGACACGGTCGCGCATCACGTCGACCCGGCCCCAGCCGCTGCAGCCCACGGCGCGGAACGCGGCAAGCGACAGCGCCCGCACCGCTTCCTCTTCCTCGCCTTCCATGCCCGGGCACAGGTACTGGGTATCGTCGGCGATGTACTTGGCGTGGTAGTCGTACCACTCGCCGGCCGGCACGATGCGGATCGATGGCAGCGCGATCTCGCCGAGGATCGCCACGGTGTACTCCTGGCCCTGGACCATCTGCTCGGCCAGCAGTTCGCCGGCATACCCGGCGGCGAACGCGATCGCCGGCGCCAGATCGCCCTCGGAGAGGATCCGGAACACGCCCACGCTCGAACCTTCGTTCGACGGCTTGACGAACACCGGGTAGCCGAGCTCGCGCACGGCCGCACGCAGGTCGCCACCCGGCGCGATGCGCACGAAGCGCGGCGTCGGCAGGCCCTCCGCGATCCATACCTGCTTGGTGCGGATCTTGTCCATGGTCAGCGCGGATCCGAGCACGCCCGGGCCGGTGTACGGCACGCCGAGCGCCTCGAGCAGGCCCTGCACCACGCCGTCCTCGCCGCCGCCGTGGTTGCCGTGCAGGATGTTGAAGACGCGGTCGATGCTGCCGGCGCGGATGCCGTCGACCAGCGCCGGGATGCCGTCGACCGCATGCGCATCGACGCCGCGCAGGCGCAGCGCGGCGAGCACGCCGTTGCCCGAATCCAGCGACACCTCGCGCTCGGCGCTGGTGCCGCCCATCAGCACGGCGACCCGTCCGAACATGGCCGGATCGCTGACGCGCACCGCGGGCACGACCTGGCTCATCGCGGCGCCTCCGGAAAACCGTCCTGCGCCAGCTGCTGCGCGGCATGGCCGATGTCGCCGGCGCCCATCATCAGCAGCAGGTCGCCGTCCTGCAGCACGTCGGGCAGGACGCCGGCCAGTTCCTGCGCGCCGTTGACCACGACCGGGTCGATGCGGCCGCGGGCGCGGATCGCACGTGCGAGCGCCTTGGCGTCGGCGCCCGCGATCGGCGCTTCGCCTGCCGGGTAGACCTCGGTCAGCACCAGCGCATCGACATCGGAGAGCACCGCGGCGAAGTCGTCGAACTGGTCGCGGGTGCGGGTGTAGCGATGCGGCTGGAACGCGACCACCAGGCGGCGGTCGGGCCAGCCGCCGCGCGCGGCGTCGAACACCGCGGCCAGCTCCTTCGGGTGGTGGCCGTAATCGTCGACCAGCTGCACGTTCGCGCCCTGGGAGGTGCGCAGCTGCGCGAGCAGGTTGAAGCGGCGGCCGATGCCCTCGAACTTCTGCAGCGCACTGGCGATCGCCGCGGGCTCGACCCCCAGCTGCCAGCCGATCGCCGCGGCCGCGAGCGCGTTGAGCACGTTGTGGCGGCCGGGCAGCGCCAGCACCACCGGCGTGCGCGAGGCGTCGGGCAGGCACAGGGTGAACCGCATCGCCGCGCCCTGCTGCGACACGTCCTCGGCGCGCACGTCGGCGCTTTCGGACAGGCCATAGGTCATCGCATGGCGCGGCATGTCCTGCGCCAGCAGCGCGACTTCCGGATCGTCGATGCACAGCACCGCCAGGCCGTAGAACGGCAGCCGGTGCAGGAATTCGGAGAATGCCGCCTGCACGCGCGCGAAATCGCCGCCGTAGTTCTCCAGGTGGTCGGCGTCGATGTTGGTGACCACCGCGATCAGCGGATTCAGGCGCAGGAAGCTGCCGTCGCTCTCGTCGGCCTCCGCCACCAGCCAGTCGCCGCCGCCCAGGCGTGCGTTGGCGCCTGCCGCCAGCAACTGGCCGCCGATCACGAAGGTCGGGTCGAGCCCGCCCTCGCCCAGCACGCTCGCGGTCAGCGAGGTGGTGGTGGTCTTGCCATGGGTGCCGGCCACCGCGATGCCGCGGCGGAAGCGCATCAGTTCGGCCAGCATCTCCGCGCGTGGCACGATCGGGATGCGCTGCGAACGCGCTTCCATCAGTTCCGGGTTGTCGGCGCGGATCGCGCTCGACACCACCACGCAGTCGGTGCCCAGGACGTTCGCGGCGGAATGGCCGCGGTGCACGGTCGCGCCCAGGCGCGCCAGGCGCTGCGTGGTCGCGTTGTCGGCGGTATCCGAACCCGAGACCTGGTAGCCGAGCGTGCACAGCACCTCGGCGATGCCGCTCATGCCGGCGCCGCCGATGCCGACGAAATGCACGCGCGAGAAGGATCGGGCGATGCCCTCCTTGCTCATCTCGCGCGCGGCGAGCAGGCGCCGGATCATGCGTTCCTCCCGAATCCGCCCAGGGTCGGCTCGACACGCGGGCGCAGGCGGCTGGTGCCGCGCGCGCCGGCCACCGCGCCGGGCGGCGGCTGCGTGGTCGGTGGCGGAGGGGACGACGAAGGCATCGGCGCGTCCGGCCCCGGCTTCGCGACCTCGCCCCGCAGGCGCGCGACCTGGCGCTGCGCGCGGTCGAGTTCGAACGACACGCGCAGCAGCAGGCCGATCGCGGCGCACGTCATCATCACGCTCGAACCGCCGGAGGAAATCAGCGGCAGGGTCAGGCCCTTGGTCGGCAGCAGGCCGAGGTTGACGCCGATCGAGACCAGTGCCTGCAGGCCGATCATCAACGCCACCCCGAACGCCACGTAGCCGGCGAAGTGCCGCCGCATCTCGACGCAGCGGTAGCCGATCCACAGCGCACGGCCGACCAGCGCCGCGAACAACGCGATCACGCAGAACACGCCGATGAAGCCGAGTTCCTCGCCGATCACCGAGAAGATGAAGTCGGTGTGCGCCTCGGGCAGGTAGGACAGCTTCTGGATCGACGCGCCCAGGCCCACGCCGGTGAGCTCGCCGCGCCCGATCGCCATCAGTGCGTTGCTGAGCTGGTAGCCGGCCCCGAGCTGGTCTTCCCACGGGTTCCAGAACGAGGTGATGCGACGCAGGCGGTAGGGCTCGATCACCGCGACCGCCACCAGCGCCGGCAACAGGAGCAGGACCGGCACCATCATCCGCTTCAGGTGGCCGCCGCCGAGCACCAGCATGCCGGCGGTCACCGCGAGCAGCATCGTCGCCGAGCCGAAGTCGGGCTGCAGCAGCAGCAGGCCGACCAGCACCACGGCCACACCGATCGGCTTGAGCATCGCGCCCCAGGCGGCGTTGACCTCGTCGCGGAAGCGCACCAGGTAGCTCGCCAGCCAGACCAGATAGAGGATCTTCACCGCCTCCACCACCTGGAACTTGGAGATGCCGAGGTTGATCCAGCGGCTCGCGCCGTTGACCGTGTGCCCGAGGCCGGGAACGAACACCAGCATCAGCAGCAGAAAACAGGCGCCCAGCAGGGCCTGCGGGTACTTCTCGACCAGCTTCAGGTCGGTGCGCATCACCGCCACGGCCAGTGCGATGCCCACGGCCAGGAACACCACGTGCCGGATCAGGAAGTAGAACGGCCCCTGGCCGAGGTCCTCGGCGACCGCGATCGAACTCGAGGCCACCATCACCACGCCGAACGCGGCGATGGTCGCGGCGATCGCCAGCAGCCAGCCGTCGTAGCGCCCGCCGATCGCGTCCAGGCGGGTCGCCTGGCGGCCGGCGGAGTCGAATGCGCGGGCGTCGAAGGTCGTGCCCATCAGCGCACCTTCAACGTGGCGAGGCCGACCAGCACCAGGATCACCGAGATGATCCAGAAGCGCACGATCACGCGCGGCTCGGGCCAGCCCTTGAGTTCGAAGTGGTGGTGGATCGGCGCCATCCGGAACACGCGTTTCCCGGTGAGCTTGAACGAGGCCACCTGGATCATCACCGACAGCGTCTCGATGACGAAGATGCCGCCCATGATCACCAGCACCAGTTCCTGGCGCACGATCACCGCCATCGTGCCGAGTACCGCGCCGAGCGCGAGCGCGCCGATGTCGCCCATGAACACCATCGCCGGATAGGTGTTGAACCACAGGAAGCCCAGGCCCGCGCCGGCGATCGCCGCGCAGATGATGATCAGCTCGCCCGCGCCCGGCACCGGCGGGATCTGCAGGTAGCGCGAGAATTCGGCATGGCCCGAGGCGTAGGCGAACACGGCGATGCCGCCGGCCACCAGCACGGTCGGCATGATCGCCAGGCCGTCGAGGCCGTCGGTGAGGTTGACCGCGTTGGAGAAGCCGACGATCCAGAAGTACGCGATCGCGACGAACGCGATCCCGCCCAGCGGCAGCGCGATCGACTTGAACAGCGGCACGTAGAAGTTGGTCGCCGCCGGCACGTCGGCGTACAGGTACAGGTACAGGCCGGCCGCCAGGCCGAAGATCGACTGCAACAGGTACTTCCAGCGCGACTTCAGCCCGTTCGGGTCGCGGCGCACGATCTTGATCCAGTCGTCGTACCAGCCGATCGCGCCGAAGCACAGCATCACCAGCAACACCACCCACACGTACCTGTTGCGCAGGTCGCCCCACAGCAGCACCGAGGCGGTGACCGTGAACAGGATCAGCGCGCCGCCCATGGTCGGAGTGCCGGCCTTGGAGAAATGCGACTGCGGCCCGTCCTGGCGGATCGGCTGCCCGCCCTTGTACTGGGCGAGCTTGCGGATCACCGCCGGCCCCCACCACAGCGACAGCAACAGCGCGGTGAGCGCGGCGAGGATGCCGCGGAAGGTCAGGTAGCCGAACAGCCCGAACAGGCCCTCGAGCTGCTGCAGCCAGCGTGTCAGTTCAAGCAGCATCCTGTTCCCCCGTTTCATCCGGCAGCAGGGCGTCGACGACGCGGTCCATCGCGCTGCCTCGGGAACCCTTCACCAGCACGCGCACGCCCGAGTGCAGGTCGACCCGCAGCGCGTCGATCAGCGCTTCATGGCTGTCGAAATGTCGGGCGCCCTCGCCGAAGCCCTCTACCGCCGCGGCGCTCAGCGTTCCCACCGCATAGAGCCGCGCGATTCCCGCGCGCCGGGCGCGGCGCCCGGCCTCGGCGTGCAGCGCGACCGCGTCCTCGCCCAGCTCGCGCATGTCGCCGATCACCAGCCAACCCTCGCTGCTGGTGGCGGCCAGGGTGTCGATCGCGGCATTGAGCGAGCCCGGGTTGGCGTTGTAGCTGTCGTCGATCAGCACCGCACCGTTGGCCAGGCGGTGGCGCACCAGCCTGCCCTTCACCGGCTGCGCGGCGGCGAGGGCCGCGACGATGATCCCCAGCGGGATGTCCAGCGCCAGCGCGATCGAACAGGCCGCCAGGGCGTTGGCGATGTTGTGCCGGCCGGGCAGCGGCAGCGAAACCTCCGCCTCGCCGGCCGGGGTGACCAGGGTGAAGCGCGAGGCGTCGTCGTCGAGCCGGATGTCGCGCGCGGACACGTCGGCGCTGGCCTCCAGGCCGAAGCGCAGCAGGCGGCGTCCGTGCGCGCGCTCGGCGAAATAGGGCGCGAACGCATCGTCGGCATTGATCACCGCGACCCCGTCGTGCGGCAGCGCGTCGTAGATGGCGGCCTTGGTGTCGGCGATGCCGAGCAGGCTCTGCATCCGCTCCAGGTGCGCCGGCGCGATGTTGTTCACCAGGGCCACGTCCGGGCGTGCGATCGCCGTCAGGTAGGCGATGTCGTTGTGCTTGCCGGCGCCCATCTCGTAGATCGCGACATCGGCGCCATCCGGGGCGTCGATCACCGCGAGCGGCAGCCCGATCTCGTTGTTGCGGTTGCCCGGGTTGGCGTAGGCGGGCATCGCGCGCGAGGCGATCGCCAGGGTCAGTTGCTTGACGCTGGTCTTGCCGTTGCTGCCGGTGATGCCCACCACCTTGCCGCGGCGCGCGTGCTGGAGCGAGGCGGCGAGCGCCGCCAGCGCGCGCTCGGTGTCGGCCACCAGCACCTGCGGCAGCGACACGTCGCAGATCCGCGAGACCAGCGCCGCGCGCGCTCCCAGCTCCGCCGCCGCCGCGACGTGGTCGTGGCCGTCGAAGTTGGCGCCCTTGAGTGCGATGAACAGCGCCGCGCGGCCGTCACGCGCGTCGAGCGTGCGGGTATCGGTCTCGACCGCGTCGATCAGCATGTCCTCTGGCCCGGCTGCGTACAGGCGGCCGTTGGTCCATTGCGCGATGCGCGACAGCGGCAACGGGTTCATCGCCGTTCCTCCGCGTCGCGCAATGCCTCGCGCGCCACCACGCTGTCGTCGAAGGGATGCTTCACGCCTGCGAGCTCCTGGTAGGTTTCGTGACCCTTGCCGGCGACCAGCACGATGTCGCCGGCCTGCGCGCGGCCGATCGCGCCGAGGATCGCGGCGCGGCGGTCGCGCTGCACCAGCACGCGCCCGGGATGCGCGAAGCCGGCCATGATCCCGGCGACGATCGCGTCGCCGTCTTCGCCACGCGGATTGTCGTCGGTGACCACGACCTCGTCGGCGAGCCGCTCGGCGATCGCCGCCATCTGCGGCCGCTTGCCGGTATCGCGTTCGCCACCGCAGCCGAATACGCACACCAGGCGGCCGCGCAGGTGTCCGCGCAACGACTGCAGCGCCTGTTCCAGCGGATCGGGCTTGTGCGAGTAGTCGATCACCACCAGCGGCCGGTCGCCGCCACCGAGGCGGTTCATGCGCCCGGGGATCGGCTCGAGCCGCCCAAGCGCGGCCGCGATCGCCGCCGCATCGTGGCCGAGCGCGTGCAGCACGCCGGCCACCACCAGCAGGTTGTCGACGTTGAAGCGGCCCAGCAGCGGCGAGGCGACGCGATGGCTGCGGCCGTCCAGGTGCAGATCGAAGGCGATGCCGTCGGCATCGAGCGAAATGTTGCCGGCGCGCACCTTCGCATCGACGGCGCCGCGTGCACTGGCGCCGATGGCCTGCAGCGACGCCGGCAACGCGTCGTACAGCCGCCGGCCCCAGGGGTCGTCGAGGTTCAGCACCGCCGCGCGCAGGCCGGGGGTGGCGAACAGCTTCGCCTTGGCCGCGCCGTAGCTGTCCATGTCGCCGTGGTAGTCGAGGTGGTCGCGGCTGAGGTTGGTGAACACCCCGACGGCGAAATGCACCGCGTCCACGCGGCCCTGGTCGAGCGCATGCGAGCTGACCTCCATCGCCACCGCGTCGGCGCCGGCCTCGCGCAGCCGGGCGAGCAGCGCGTGGGTCTGCAGCACCAGCGGCGTGGTGAAGCCGGTCGCCTGCGCCTGTCCGTACAGGCCCGCGCCGAGGGTGCCGATGGTGCCGCTGCGCACGCCGCACAATTCCAGCGCCTGCGCCAGCAGTTGCACGGTGGAGGTCTTGCCGCTGGTACCGGTGACCCCGATCGTGGTCATCTTCGCCGACGGATGATCGTGGAAAACATCGGCCATCGCACCCATGCGTGCGCGCAGCCCGGGCACCGCGATCGCATCGGCGGGTGGCCGGGGGACGTCGTCGGGCACCGGCGGCTCGAACAGGATCGCGCGCGCGCCGGCACGCCTGGCCTGCTGCGTGAAATGCAGGCCGTGGGTGCCGAATCCGCCGATCGCGACGAAGGCATCGCCCTCGCGCACGTCGCGGCTGTCAAGCACCAGTCCGGAGATCGACAGCGACGCGGGCACGGCGGCCACGTCCGGCAGCAGTTGCGAGAGCGGCATCGCCCGGCTCATTGCGCCGCCTCCGCCAGCGAGCCTGCGCTCGCCGTCGTCCGGGGCGTCGCGGCCGCGTGCGCCTTCGCGCGCTTCGCTTCCTCGACCGCCTGCGCGGCCAGCCAGGTCTCGATATCGTCGGGCGGCACGTCCATCAGCCGCAGCGCGCCTTCCATCACCCGCGCGAACAGCGGAGCGGAGACCCAGCCGCCGCCGTAGGTCGATCCGCCACCGGAAGGATCCGGATCGTTGATCACCACCGTCACCGCGAAGCGCGGCCGTTCGACCGGCACCAGGCCGGCGAAGTAGGCGATGTAGCGGCGCGAGTAGCCGCCACCCGCGGACTTGCGCGCGGTGCCGGTCTTGCCGGCCACGTGGTAGCCCAGGATCGCCGCGCGCGTCGCGGTACCGCCGGGCTCGGTCACGGTCTGCATCATCCGCATGACCTCGGCGGCCACCCGCGGATCGAGCACCTGTTGCGACTCCCCGCTGTGCCCGCCCTTGACGAACGTCGGCGTCACCGCACGACCATGGTTGCCCAAGGTGGCGTAGGCGCGCGCGATCTGCAGCGGCGTGACCGAGATGCCGTAGCCGTAGGACAGCGTCTGCTTGGTGGTGCCGTACCAGCTCTCGGGCGTCGGGAAGATGCCGGCCGCCTCGCCCGGGAAGCCGCTTCCGGTGCTCGCGCCGTATCCGAAGCGACGCAGGAACGCATCGAAGTCCCGGTCCGGCAGCAGCTTGACGATCTTCGACACGCCCACGTTCGAGCTCTTGGTGATGATGCCTGTGGTGTCGAGCACGCCGTAGTTCTTGAAGTCGCTGGTCCTGTACCTGCCGTTCGCGATCCAGCCGGGGTTGGTGTCGAACCTCGTCGCCGGGGTGATCACACCCGCCTCGAGCGCGGCCGCGACCGTGAGCGGCTTCATCGTCGAGCCGGGTTCCAGCAGGTCGGTCACCGCGCGGTTGCGGTAGGCGTCGCGGTTGAGCCCGCTGACCTTGTTGTTGTTGTACGAAGGCAGGTTGGCCATGGCCAGGACCTCGCCGGTGGCGACGTCGAGGATCACCACCGAGCCGCTGCCCGCGCCGGTCTCCAGCAGCGTGCGCTTGAGTTCGCGGTAGGCCAGGAACTGGATGCGGCGGTCGATGCTCAGCACCAGGTCGCGGCCCGGCTCCGCGGGGCGGACCAGGTCGACATGTTCGACGATGCGGCCGTGGCGGTCGCGGATCACCTTCTGTGCGCCGGGGGTGCCGCTGAGCCATTCGTCGAACGCCAGCTCGACGCCTTCCTGCCCGCGATCGTCGACGTTGGTGAAACCGAGCACGTGCGAAACCGCCTCGCCCTGCGGATAGAAGCGGCGGAACTCGCGCTGCGAGAACACGCCGGGGATGCGCAGGGCCAGGATCTTCTGCGCGACTGCCGGGTTGATCCGGCGATGGCGCGGCACGTACATGAACTCCTTTTCCCTGCGCTGCGAGATGTAGCGCGTGAGGTAGTCCACGGGCAGGTCCGTCGCCTCGGCCAGGCGCGCCACCGCGGCCGGGTTGTTCGCCAGTTCCTGCGGGTTGGCCCACAGCGATTCCACCGGCGAGGACACCGCCAGCGGCTCGCCGTTGCGGTCGGTGATCATGCCGCGCGAGGTCGGGATCGGCACTTCGCGCAGGAAGCGCGCGTCGGCCTTGCGCTGGTAGAAGGCGTTGTCGACCAGTTGCAGGTCGACCGCGCGCACCACCAGCGCCACCGCGCACAGCGCGAGCGCGCCGCCGACCAGCATCAACCGCCCGCGCAGGTTGAACTGCGCGCGCGGACGCGGCTTCTTGGCCGAACCGCCTGCGGTCTTGACGAACCTCACGGCCGCACCACCACGATCTCGCCGGCGGCGGGGAATTTCATGCCCAGGCGGTTGCGCGCGACCTGGTCGATGCGGTTGCTCTCGGCCCAGGTCGCCTGCTCGAGCTGCAGCCGGCCGAACTCGATGTTGAGTTCGTCGCGCGCGCGTTCGAGCCGGGTCAGCTGCACGTACAGCTCGCGGTGCTGGTGGCGCGCATGGACGACGCCGATCGCGGAGATGACGTTGGCGACGACCAGCACGGCGACGATCAGGCGCAGGGTCATGGGCGTGGCTCCGCCACGCCCGGGATTGGGAATTGGGGATTCGGGATTTGGGGCGATTTTTCCGCCTTTCCGAATCCCGAATCCCCAATTCCGAATCCCCGCTTCTCAGCCACCCGCAGCACCGCGCTGCGGGCGCGCGGGTTTGCGGCCAGTTCGTCGGCGCGGGCCTTGCCGGCGTCGCCGACCGCGCGCAGCGTGGGCTCGAAGCCGGTGGCTTCGGGCAGGCGGCGGTTGCCCGGTGGCGCCTTGGCGTGCGCGGTGATGAAGCGCTTGACGATGCGGTCCTCGAGCGAATGGAAGCTGATCACCGCCAGCCGCCCGCCCGGACGCAGCGCATCGTGCGCGGCGGCCAGGCCCTGCTCCAGGTCGGCCAGCTCGCGGTTGACGTGGATCCGGATCGCCTGGAACGAACGCGTGGCGGGATGGATGTCGTGGCGGCCTCGAGGCACCACCGAGGCGATCAGCTCGGCCAGCTCGCCGGTGCGGGTCAACGGTGCCGTGGCGCGGCGGGCGACGATCGCACGGGCGATGCGGCGGCTCATGCGTTCGTCGCCGAAGGTCCACAGCACGTCTGCGATCTCGCGCTCGTCGGCGCCGGCCAGCCACTGCGCGGCGCTCTCGCCACCGTCGGGATCCATGCGCATGTCGAGCGGGCCGTCCTTGCCGAAGCTGAAGCCGCGCGCGGCGACGTCGAGTTGCGGCGACGACACGCCGAGGTCGAGCAGCACGCCGTCGAGGCCCTTCGCCACCGCGTCCCAGCCGCCCATGTCGGCGAAGCTGCCGCGCCGGATCGCGACGCGCGCGTCGCCACGGAACTCGCGTTCCGCCACCGCGATCGCTTCGGGATCCTTGTCCATCAGCAGCAGCCGACCTCCTGCGCCCAACCGTTGCAGCACGCCGCGCGCATGACCGCCGCGGCCGAACGTGCCATCCAGATACGTCCCGTCCTCGACCACGCGCAGCCCTTCCATGACCTGCTCGAACATCACCGGAAGGTGCGCGGACCGGACTTCCGCGCCACCCTCCGTCACAGCTGCAGGTCGACCAGGTCGTCGCCCAGATCGGCATCGCCCAGCGTCTGCCTGATCTGCGCGAGATGCGCCTGTTCGCTCCAGAGTTCGAATTTCTCGCCCATGCCCACCAGCACGGCCTTCTTCTCGATGCCAACCGCATTGCGGTGGCTGGCGGGGATGCCGATGCGCCCGTTCGCGTCGGGCTCGACGAAGGTGGCCGCGCCGACCAGCTTCAGCTGCAACTGGCGGTTGACCGAACGCGTGCGCGGCAGCGCGTTGACCTGGTCGCGCACGCGCTCCCAGACCGCCTGGGGATAGAGGTACAGGCTTCCCGACTCGAACGGGTTGTAGGTGACCACCAGCCGGTTGCCGCCCGCGCCCGCGACCAGATCCCGGTAGCTGGTCGGAATCGCCAGCCGGCCCTTGTCGTCGATCGTGATGGCGGTCTCGCCCTGGAACACCACAGCCTGCCCGGAGGTGCCCGTCTTCGGCGGGCTTCAGTATGCGGAAACCACGAAAAACCCGGTTTCCCCACGAAGCGCCACCTTATGACCCGTCCAGAATGATGTCAACAGCTTTCGCGTGCAAATTTCATTAATCGACTCAATGACTTGCGTGATAGTTCACAGACTTGTTCAAGCCTTATCCACAAGCTGCTGATTAGTCTCAAATTTTGAGATTGCGCACTCGGAGGCCTGGTTCCGGGCGCGGCTGACGCCGCCACACCACCGGCATGATGCGCTGCACGCCGGGCGATATTCAACCACTCGGTTGACAGATGTGCGCCGCCTGACCCATATTCAACCGCATGGATGAATTTCCTTCCTCGCTGGACGGGGTGTTCCACGCCCTCGCCGACCCCACCCGCCGGGCCATGCTGGCGGCGCTGGCGGAAGGCGATCGCAGCGTCGGCGCGCTGGCAGCGCCCTTCGAGATCTCCCTCGCGGCTGCCTCCAAGCACATCCGCACCCTGGAGCGGGCCGGCCTGCTCAGGCGTACCGTGCGCGGACGCACGCACCGCTGCTCGCTGCAGGCCGCGCCGCTGGCGCAGGCCGGGGCCTGGCTGCGGCGCTATGAGGAGCTGCGGAACCCGCAGCCCGATGCGCTCGACGCGTTGTCGAAGGACGACGGAGTTCCCCCGTCGAAGGCGCACTCCGGGGAGGAACCGGACGCGGGCATCGCGCAGGCTGGACAGGAAGAAGGTGGCGGAGCCGGCCTGTAAGCCGGGTTCTGTCGTGGACAGTCATTCCTCTAGGCGCCGCGTCACCGCGACGCTCGAGCAACCTACCCGGAGACACCGCGGGCCACGGCATCGTCTCCCTATTTGGTCTTGCTCCCGGTGGGGTTTGCCGTACCGGCCTGTTGCCAGGCTCGCGGTGCGCTCTTACCGCACCATTTCACCCTTGCCACGCCTCCTGCCGCTCCTTGCGGAACTGCCTGAGCGTTCGGCGGTATCTTTCTGTTGCACTTTCCGTCGGCTCGCGCCGCCCAGGGGTTACCTGGCACCGTGCCCTGTGGAGCCCGGACTTTCCTCGGCATCCGCACCCACCGAAATGGGCCGATGACGCGACTGTCCGGCCGACTCCGCCGACGCCATTGTGGCATGCGCGACACGGCACGGATGAATGCCGGGCCGCACCCTGGGCTGGAGACGATGGCGATGGCGACGTGCGCAGCGAAGCGCGTGCGCCTCAACTCCCGTACAGCAGCTTGCGCGGCGCGCCGGTGATCTCCGCGGCCAGTTTCGCCGCCGCGGACGGCGGCAGGTGGGCGACGAGCAGGCCGTAGACGCGCCGGCCCTCCACCAGGCGCGCATCGCCCTCCTCGCCCGCGCCTTCGACGATCACCACGAATTCGCCGCGACGCTGGTCGGCATCGGCGAGCACGCGCGCGTGCAGCGCGGACAGCGGGCCGTCGAGCACGGTTTCGAAGAGCTTGGTCAGTTCGCGCGACAGCACCGCGCGACGCTCCCCACCGAAGGCCGCCGCTGCGTCGGCGAGCATCCCGTCGATGCGATGCGCGGACTCGTAGAAGATCAGCGTGCGCGGTTCGGCCGCGAGCGCCGCCAGCCGCTCGCGCCGCGCCGCCGCCTTCGCCGGCAGGAAGCCCTCGAAGGCGAAGCGGTCGCTCGGCAGGCCGGCGACGCTCAGGGCCGCTACCAGCGCGCTCGGCCCGGGCACCGGGCTCACCCGGATCCCGGCCTCGCGCGCGGCGCGCACAAGCCGGAAGCCCGGGTCGCTGACCAGCGGCGTGCCGGCGTCGCTGACCAGGGCCAGCGATTCGCCCGCCTGCAGCCGCGCGACCAGCCGCTGCGCGATCGCCTCCTCGTTGTGCTCGTGCAGGGCCAGCAGCGGCGTGGCGATGCCGAACTGCGAGAGCAGTTGCCGGGTGTGGCGCGTGTCCTCCGCGCAGATCGCCGCCACCGTGCGCAGCACCTGCTGCGCGCGCGGCGACAGGTCGCCGAGGTTGCCGATCGGGGTCGCGACCACGTGCAGCACGCCCGCGGCAGGGGCTCCGGGTTCAGCGGCTGGCATCGTCTCTCCACGGGTGGGACGGTAGAATCGTTCCATTCTCCACCGTGGGGCGCCCGGATGCGGCAAATGTCGAAATGGATGGTGTGTGCGGCCATGCTGGCCACGCTGGCGGGCTGCGCTTCGGTGCAGGTCGAGAGGCCGACGCCCGGCCCGGATGCCGTCGCGCCGCCGACGCTGAACCCGCACTGGCGCTTCGATCCCGCCCGCGCCCCGGCCGCGCGCGACGGCTACCGCCCGCCGCGCAAGCTGGCGGTGCTGCTGCCGATGACCGGGCAGCTCGCCACCGCGGCCGGGCCGGTGCGCGACGGCCTGCTCGCCGGCTACTACGCCGAACGCCGGGAAAAGCCGGAACTGGCCTTCTACGACACCGCCGGCACGGCCTCGGGCGCGGTCGCCGCGCGCGACCGCGCGATCGCCGAAGGCGCCGACCAGATCCTCGGTCCGCTGGGCCGCGACGAAGTGTCCGCGCTGTTCAATGCGCCGCAGCCGGTGCCGCTGCTCGCGCTCAATCGCGGCAACGCGGCGGCGCCCGACAACGCCGCCGATTTCTCGCTCGCACCCGAGGACGAGGGACGCGCCGCCGCGGCCTACGCGCTCGCGCGCAACGCCCGCCGGGTGCTGGTGCTCAGCAACGGCGACGACCATGCCCTTCGCAGCGTCGATGCGTTCCGCACGCAGCTGGAGGCCGAAGGCGGCGCCATCGTCGGCACGCTTGCGATCGTCGGCGAAACCCCCGGCGACCAGTCGGTCGGGCTGCGCTCGGCGGCGACGCGCGAAGGCGGGGTCGACGCCATCCTGATCGCCCTGCGCGGCAGCGAGGCGCGCCTGGTGGTGCCGCAACTGTTCGCGGCGGGGCTCGGCGACAGGCTGCGTATCGCCACCTCGCAGCTCACTTCCGGTACCGGCAAGGCCGACGAGGACCGGGCGCTGGACGGAATCGCCTTCGCCAGCGAGACCTGGACCAACGCCGGCCTGGCGGGCCTGCCATCGCCGGCGACATTGGCCGCGGACCTGCCGACCGCGCGCGGCCCGGCGGCGCGGTTGTTCGCCTTCGGCCACGACGCCTGGCTGCTCAGCGCCTACCTGCAGCACCTGGCGGAACAGCCCGACGCCGGACTCGATGGCGCCACCGGCCGACTGTCGCTCGATGCTGAGGGCAGGGTCGTACGGGCGCCGGCCTGGGCCACCTTCAGCAACGGCGTGGTCGTGCCGTTGGCGGGCGCCGGAGGCTGAGCATGCGCGCGCGCGGCGCCGGCGTGGAAGCGGCGGCGTGCGCGTACCTGGTCGGCGCCGGCCTGCGCCCGGTGGCCGCCAACGCTACCGCGCGCTTCGGCGAACTCGACCTGGTGATGCGCGACGGCGACACCCTGGTGTTCGTGGAGGTGCGCTACCGCCGCAGTACGCGCTTCGGCGGCGGCGCCGGATCGGTGGACGCCCGCAAGCGCCGCAAACTGGTGCTGGCGGCACGGCAGTTCCTGGCGGCGCACCGCGAACATCGCGACGCGCCGTGCCGGTTCGATGTGGTCGATGCCAGCGGCGATCCCGATGCGCCCTCGTTCGACTGGCTGCGCGATGCCTTCCGCGCCGACGACGGCTGATGCCGCGCCTACAATCGGCGCATGACCCTGCCCGACTACGACCTGATCGACGAAGCCTCGCTGCGCACCGCCGGCGGGCTGAAATGGGCTGCGTTCCCCGACAGCATCGGTGCCTTCGTCGCGGAGATGGATTTCGGCATCGCCGATCCGATCGCCGACGCGCTGCGCGCTGCGATCGCCAAGGGTCGCTGCGGCTATCCGACCCCTGCCCTGTCGCGCGAACTCGCACTGGCCTGCGCGCAGTGGCAGGCCCGGCGCCATGGCTGGCAGGTGGATCCGGCGCGCGTGCACGCGGTCGGCGACGTGCTCGGCGGGCTGGAGATCGTGCTCCAGCACTTCGCGCCGCCGAAGACCCCGGTGGTGCTGCCGACGCCGGCCTACATGCCGTTCCGGCCGCTGCTCGAACTGCACGGGCATCGCGTGATCGAGGTGCCGCACCGCCTGCACGACGGCGCATGGCGCATGGACCTGGAGGCGATCGAGGCCGCCCTGCGCGGCGGCGCCGGGCTGGTGCTGCTGTGCAATCCGCAGAATCCGCTCGGGCGCGTGTTCGGGCAGGACGAGCTGCTCGCCCTGTCCGAGGTGGTCGAACGCCGCGGCGCGCGCGTGTTCTCCGACGAGATCCACGCGCCGCTGGTGTATGCCGGCGAACACCACGTCCCCTATGCCACGGTGTCCGAAGCCGCGGCGCGGCACGGCGTGGTCGCCGTCTCCGCATCGAAGGGCTGGAACCTGGCCGGGCTCAAGTGCGCGCAGCTCGTGTTCGGCAACGACGAGGACCTCGCCCGCTGGCGGCGCATGGCCCTGGTCGCGGGCCATGGCGTGGCGGGCCTGGGCATGATCGCTTCGGTCGCCGCCTGGCGCGACGGCGGGCCGTGGCTCGCGCATGTGCTCGATTACCTGCGGGGCAACCGCGCGCTGGTCGCCGAATGGATGTCGACCCATCTGCCGGGCACCCGCTTCGCTCCGCCGCAGGGCACCTACCTGGCGTGGATCGACTGCCGCGACCTGGCGCTGCAGCCCGACACGACGCCCGGCGCGTTCTTCCGCCGGCATGCGCACGTCGCGCTGACCGACGGCGCCGAATGCGGTGCCGCTGGCCAGGGCTTCGTGCGGCTGAACTTCGCGATGCCGCGTCCCCTGCTGCGCGAGGCACTGTCGCGCATGGCCGACGCGATCGGACGACTGCCGAACCCGTAGCCGCATGCGTAGCCCGGATAGGCGCAGCGCATCCGGGGCGCGTGGGAGCGGACCTTCTACCCGGATGCGCTGCGCTTATCCGGGCTACGTTCGAAGTTCAGAAGTGGCGGTAGCCCGGCATCGCGGGTGTCCAGGCGGTGCCGTCGGGGCATTGGGCGCGCACGCCGGTCGAGGCGTCGATCCGGCCGATGCGGGTGGCCGCGATCTCTCCCGTCGCGGCAAGCGCGTCCACCACGGTCTCGCGCTGCGCGGCTGGCGCGGTGAAGCACAACTCGTAATCGTCGCCGCCCGTCGCCTGCCAGGGCCAGCGCAGGTCGGGCTTGAACCGCGACAGCGCGGGCGAGGCAGGCAAGCGATCCAGCTCGATGCACGCGCCGACGCCGCTGGCGGCGCAGATGTGGCCGAGGTCGGCCAGCAGGCCGTCGGACACGTCGATGCAGGCGCTGGCGACGCCGGCCAGCGCGCGTCCGGCCGCGACGCGGGGCGTCGGCCGGTCGAGGCGCGCGCGCAGCGACCGATCGACGGCGGCGCCGGCCTGCAACGCCGCGAGCGCGGCGGCCGCATCGCCGGGCGTGCCGGTGACCCAGACGTCGTCGCCCACGCCGGCGCCGGCGCGACGCAGCGCGCGGCCCGGCTCGACCAGGCCGTGCATGGTCACGCAGACCGACAGCGGTCCGCGCGTGGTGTCGCCGCCCACCAGCGAAACGTCGTGGCGTGCCGCCAGCTCCAGGAAACCGTCGAGGAAGCCGTCGACGAAGGCGGCGCCCGCCTCGGGCAGGGACAGCGACAACGTGCACCACGCGGGCTGCGCGCCCATCGCCGCGAGATCGGACAGGTTCACCGCCAGCGCCTTCCAGCCGATGTCGGCCGGCGCGGTAGCGACCGGGAAATGCACGCCCGCGTTGAGGGTGTCCATCGCGACCACGAGCTGCATGCCGGGCGGCACCTGCAGCAGCGCCGCATCGTCGCCGATGCCCAGCACCACGTCGGCGCGGCCGGGCGCGCGGTCGCGGATGCGGGCGATCAGGTCGAATTCCATGGCGCGACCTCCATGCGGGCTCCGGGAGAAATGCCCTGCATCGAACCCGGCGGGCGGGCGGACGGCATCGCCCGGACGTCTTGCTACGGACGCGAGGCCTGGACTTCCGCGGCGCGCCACTGCGCCGCGGCCTGGTCGAGCACGCCGTTGACATAGGTATGCCCGTGTTCGGAGCCGAAGCGCTTGACCGCCTTGAGCGCCTCGTCGATGACCACGCGGTACGGAACGTCCGGGCGGTGCTGCAGCTCGTAGGCGGCGATGCGCAGCATCGCGCGCTCGATCGGGTCGACCTCCTCCACCGTGCGGTCGAGGAACGGCTGCAACGCCGCGTCCAGCGCCTTGGCGTGGCTGCCGACGCCACGCACCAGGTCCTCGAAGTACTCGAGGTCGGCGACTTCGTTCGCCTGCTCGTGCGCGAACTGGGCGATCGCGTTCTTCGCGTCCACGCCCGAGAGCTGCATCGCGTACACCGCCTGCAGCGCACGCCGGCGCGAACGGGTGCGCGCCACCGGGTCGATCCCGTCGCGGCGCGGGCCGCGGCTCATCGCAGCGTCTCCAGCAGGTGCGCCATCTCGATCGCCACCAGCGCGCATTCCTCGCCCTTGTTGCCGTGGCTGCCGCCGGCGCGGCGCTCGGCGTCCTCGTGCACGTCGACCGCGAGCACGCCGTTGGCCACGGGCACGCCGTGCTCGAGCGAGACGCGCATCAGGCCCTCGCTGCAGCCGTCCGCCACCTGCTCGAAGTGGCGGGTGTCGCCGCGCACCACGCAGCCCAGCGCGACGATCGCGGCGTGCGCGCCACCGCGTGCGATGCGCGCGGCGGCCAGCGGGATTTCCCAGGCACCCGGTACCCGCACCACGTCGACCGCGGCCTCGGCCACGCCATGGTCGGCGAAGGCCTTGCGCGCGCCGGCCACCAGCGAATCGGTGATGCGCGGGTTCCAGCGGCTGGCGATGATCGCGAAGCGCGCGCCCTCGGGGGCACGCAGGTCGCCTTCGTAGTGGCTCATGGGCAGTCGGCGGGAAAGGGGGCTGTGGATTCTACCGCGCCGCGCGCATGCGCCAGGGTCGGCGGGCGCCGCGCGAGGGCGGAACACGGACCGGAGCGTGACGCGGTGTCCGTCTGCACGCAGTGCGGATCCGGCAGGCCAGGGAGGCGACGCCACCTACGGCGCCACGTACTCCACGATTTCCAGGCCGAACCCCGCCAGGCCCACCTGCCGTCGCGGCGTGCCCAGAACCCGCAGCCGGCCGAAGCCCAGGTCGTGCAGGATCTGGGCGCCGGCGCCGTTGCGGCGCCACTCGCCGGCCGCGCCGCTTTTCGAGGCCTTCGGCGGGGCGGCCTGCGGCTCGCGGATACGCGCCAGCAGTGCCGCGGGATCGTGCGGTTCGTCGAGCAGCACCAGCGCGCCGGCCTCCTCCGTGGCCAGCATCGCAAGCACGTCGCCGGTGGCGGGGCCGAAGTCCGCGCGCCGCCAGTGCAGCGCGTCGGCCAGCGGATTCATCGGCTGCACCCGGACCAGGGCGGCGCTCCCGGCGTCGGGCGTACCCCGTACCAGCGCGAAATGCAGCGCGTCGCCCAGCCGGTCGCGGTAGGTCACGAGCCGGAACGCGCCGTGGGGCGTGTCGATCTCGCGCTCGTCGAGGCGCTCGACCGTGTGCTCGGTTTCCAGCCGGTGCCGGATCAGGTCCTCGATCGAGCCGATCTTCAGGCCATGCTCGCGCGCGAACACCTCCAGATGCGGGCGGCGCGCCATGCTGCCGTCGGGATTCAGGATTTCCACCAGCACGCCGGCGGCTTCGAAGCCCGCGAGCCGCGCCAGGTCGGCCGCGGCCTCGGTGTGGCCGCTGCGCGCGAGCACGCCGCCGGGCTCCACCATCAGCGGGAAGATGTGCCCTGGCTGCGACAGGTCGGTCGGTACCGCGTCCGCGCGCACGGCGGTGCGGATGGTGTGGGCGCGATCGTGCGCGGAGATGCCGGTGGTCACGCCCTCGGCGGCCTCGATGCTGACGGTGAAGTTGGTACGGTGGCGCGAGGTGTTCGACTGCACCATCGGCGGCAGGCCGAGCTGCGCGCAGCGTTCGCGGGTCAGCGACAGGCACACCAGGCCGCGCGCGTGGGTGACCATGAAATTGATGTCGGACGGGCGCACGCACTCCGCGGCCATGATCAGGTCGCCCTCGTTCTCGCGGTCCTCGTCGTCGACGATCACCACCATGCGGCCGTCGCGGATCTCCTGCAGCAGTTCGGCGACCGGCGCGAAGTTCATGCCGCGTCTCCCGCACGGGCGTCGAGCAGGCGTTCGACGTAGCGCGCCACCAGGTCGACCTCCAGGTTCACCGGATCGCCGACACCGGTTCGGCCGAACGCGGTATGCGCCAGCGTGTGCGGAATCAGCGCCACCTCGAACCCGTCCGCGTCCACCGCGTTGACCGTGAGGCTGACGCCGTCGACGCAGATCGATCCCTTCTGCGCGACGTATTTCATCAGCGCGGGCGGGGCTTCGAAGCGCCAGCGCTGCGCGCGCGCGTCGTCCTCGATCGCCGCGACCGCGCCGACCCCGTCGACGTGTCCGCTGACCAGATGCCCGCCGAGCCGGCCGTCGGGACGCATCGCGCGTTCGAGGTTCACGACCTGACCCTGCGCGAGCCGACCCAGGGTGGTCAGCGCCAGCGTTTCGTTCGAGGCGTCCACCGCGAAATGCGTCGTGTCGAAGCTCACCACGGTCAGACAAACGCCATTGACCGCGATGCTCTCGCCCACCGCCGCCCCCTCGAATGGCAGCGAGCCGACCGCGATCCGCAGCCGCGCGTCCCCACCGCGCGTCTCTCGCGTAGCGAGCTGGCCCAGGCCTTCGATCAATCCGGTGAACATGGCTTGCGCTTCCCATGGCGGGAAACGCCCGCAGGGCGCGAGCGAACGCACGGCGCAGGCCGTGCGACGCGTCTTCTTTCATCCGGACTGTGACCGTCGGCTCCGGCATTCGACCGGATCTGCTGACCCTGCGCGGCGGTGTGCCGTGCAGGCGCTCGCGGGCTCGCGGGCAGGTCCCGGAGGACCGTATCCGCCTACCGCCGGTGGGGAATCGCACCCCGCCCCGAAGACGTTTCTGGTGGTGGTGGCCGCTGGCGGCCGGTGCGCCATTCTAGCGCAGCGCGTCCCCGGCTCCGCGGGCGCCGGCGGACGCTGCGTTGCGGAAATCGCGCAGCACCGCATCGATGACCCGGGTGGTCCGCGCCGCCGACTCGCCCGTGGACGGGCACCTGCCCTCGCCGCGCAGCTGTGCCACCAGGGTTTCGACCAGTGGCAACTGGATGTGGCGTGGATTCGGGATCTCGAAGCGCTGTTCGCGGCCGTCGGCCTCGAGCACGATCGGCACCTCGTCGAAGGTGGCGAACGCAAGCCGCCCGCGCTCGCCGGTGATCTCCACCACGTCGCGGCGCGCATCGCTGCAGAAGCACCAGTCGCCCTCGCCGCGCACGCCGTTGGCGAATTCGAACGACATCGCCACCGTGTCCTCGGCCGGGTACGCACCCGAGACCGAGCGCGCCTGTCCCCCCACCTCGACCATCGGGCCGAACAGGAAGTCGAGCAGGTCGAGCGTGTGGCTGCCGAGGTCGACGAACAGGCCGCCGCCGGCGATCTCCGGACGCACGCGCCACGGCAGCGACGCGCCATCGGCGTAACGGGTGTCGAGCGTGCGGTGAAGGGCAATGCGCACATGCCGGGGCGTGCCGATGGCGCCGGCCTGCAACAGCTCGCGCACCTTCAGGAACCGCGGCAGGGCGCGCCTGTAGTAGGCGACGAACAGCGGCATGCCGGTGGCGCGGCTGGCCTCGAGCATCGCCTCGCACTCGGTCGCATCGAGCGCCATCGGTTTCTCGACGTAGGCCGGCTTGCCGGCGCGCATCGCCTGGATCGCGTAGCGCGCGTGGGTCGATGGGGGCGTCGCGACATACACCGCGTCGACCTGCGGATCCGCGATCAGCGCATCCGCATCGTCGTACCAGCGCGGCACCCCGTGGCGCCGCGCGTAATCCTCCGCTTTCGCGGCATCGCGGCGCATCACCGCCACCAGCGCCGAGCCGGTCGCCTGCTGCAGCGCCGGCCCGCTCTTGACCTCGGTCACGTCGCCGCAACCGACGATGCCCCAGCGCAGGCTCACGGCTTCCTCCGCGCATGCACGAACATCGGCCACTGCACGGTGCGGGTGGTGTCGGGATCGCCCCAGGCCCGCGCGATCGCATCCGCGTGTGTGGCGACCGGGTCGACCCCGGTCGTCTCGCGGTAGCGCCGGCTCGCCGAGTAGCTGGAGAAGTACCCCAGCAGGCGAGACAGCGACCATTCCGCGCTCAGGGTCCAGGACGGCGTGTCGATCGCGGGGAAAGGCCATGCATATCCGGCGTACGCTGCGTCGACCTGCGCTCGCTCGGGCGGCCAGTGCGGCCGGATCCTGGCCGAGAATGCGTCCACCGCCTCGCGCAGCGTGTCCGGCACCACGATGTCCTGGTAGCCCCAGGCGACCAGCACGCCGCCCGGGCGCAGCACTCGCGCGCATTCGGCAAAGAACGCATCGCGATCGAACCAGTGCAGCGCCTGCGCCACGCAGGCCGCATCCGCGCTGGCATCGGCGAGGCTGCAACGCTCGGCAGGTTCGACCGCGAACGCGACGTTGACCGGGCCCTGCGCGCGACCGATCTGTTCGGCGCTCGGGTCGGTGGCATGCACGGCCGCGAACCGCTGTGCCAGCCCGCGCGTGGCCTGTCCGCTGCCGCAACCGGCTTCCCACGCCAGGCCGCGCGCAGGAGCGACTGAGGCGATCCACTCGAACAGCGCGGCCGGGTACTCCGGCCGCGCGCCGGCGTACGCATCCGCGACCGCGGAAAAGTGATCCTTGAACGTCGCCGCCATGGCGCAAGCCCCGCTATGCCTGCGGGCGCAGCAACAGCCGCAGGTCGTCGCCGACGTGGCGCGTCTCGACGATCGTCATCCGCAGGCGCTGCGCCATCTCGGTGAAGCCCAGTCCGCCGAACAGCGGGCGCGCCGTGTCGCCGAGCAGCACCGGGGCGATATAGAGCAGCACTTCGTCGACCAGCCCGGCCTTGAGCAGGGCCCCGGCCAGCGTGGCACCGGTCTCGACGTGGACCTCGTTGATCTCGCGTTGCGCGAGCAGGGCCAGCACCGCCGCGAGGTCGAACATGCCGCCCTTCACCGGTACGGCCGCGCGGTCGGCCACCAGATCGCGCGGCGGCTTGGCGTCGGGTGCGTGCAGGTACAGGGTCGGTGCGTCGCCTTCGCGGACCTTGCCGCGCGCCACCGTGGCCAGGCCCGGATCCAGCACCACCCGCAGCGGCGGCACGAATTCGCGCGGCTGGTCGAACCGCACGGTCAGCGACGGGTCGTCGGCCAGTACCGTGCCGGCGCCGGTGAGGATCGCGCCGGCGCGTGCGCGCCAGTGCATCACGTCCGCACGCGCGGCCTCGCCGCTGATCCACTTCGAATCGCCGTTGGCCATCGCGGTGCGCCCGTCGAGGCTGCAGGCCAGCTTCACCCGCACCCACGGACGCCCGCGTTCGATCCGCGACAGGAAGCCGACGTTGAGCGCGCGCGCCTGCGCTTCCATCAGTCCGGACTCGACCGCGATGCCGGCGCCGCGCAGCCGTTCGAAACCGGCCCCGTCGACCTGCGGGAACGGATCGCGCATCGCCGCGACCACGCGCGCGACCCCGGACGCGACCAGCGCCTCCGCGCACGGCCCGGTACGCCCGGTATGCGCGCAGGGCTCGAGCGTCGCGTAGACCGTGGCGCCGCGCGCACGCGATCCTGCGGCCTGTAGCGCGAGGACCTCCGCGTGCGGTTCGCCCTGGCGCTGGTGCCAGCCCTCGCCGACGATCTCCTCGCCATGCGCGATCACGCAGCCCACCATCGGGTTGGGCCTGGTGGTGTACGCGGCCTGCCCGGCCAGGCGCAGCGCGCGGGCCATCATCACGTGGTCGATCGCCGAAAACCCGCTCACGATCCACCCATCAGCGCTTCTTTTCCTTCCCGGACGGCTTGCCGAACGGCACCACTTCGCCGCCGAGCAACGGCAACTGGCCTTCGCCCGGAAGGTCGCGCTCGAGCCGGTCGAGCTCCTCGCGGAAATCGGTGATGTCCTCGAACGAGCGGTACACCGAGGCGAAGCGGACGAAGCCGACGTGGTCGAGCTTGCGCAGCTCGGCGATCACGAACTCGCCGATGCGGCGCGACGAAACCTCGCGCTCGGTGGTCATGCGCAACTGGTGCACCACCGCGCGCACCGCGGTCTCGATCTGCTCCTCCGACACCGGGCGCTTGTGCAGCGCGCGGTCCATGCTGATGCGCAGCTTGCGGGCGTCGAACGGCTCGCGCCGGCCGTCGCCCTTGATGATCACCGGCAGCTTGAGCTCGATGGTCTCGAGCGTGCTGAAGCGCTCGCCGCAGGCCTCGCACTCGCGCCGACGCCGGATCGTCGCGCCGTCTTCCGACGCCCGCGAGTCGATCACCTTGGTGTCCTGGTGCTGGCAGAAGGGGCAGTGCATCAGGCGTGGGGATTCGGGATTCGGGATTCGGGATTCGGAACAGCGGGAACCAGGACTGCTTTCGCGAATCCCGAATCCCCAATTCCGAATCCCGGCCTCTCAGCCATACACCGGGAACTGCCGGCACTGCTTCGTCACGGCCTCGCGCACGCGCGACAGCACGGCCTCGTCCTCGGGCGCGTCGAGCACGTCGCAGATCCAGCCGGCCAGCGCCACGCAATCGTCTTCCTTGTAGCCGCGCGTGGTCACCGCGGGGGTGCCGATGCGCAGGCCGGAGGTGACGAAGGGCTTCTGCGGATCATTGGGCACCGCATTCTTGTTGACGGTGATGTGCGCCCTGCCCAGCGCCTCCTCGGCGGCCTTGCCGGTGATCGGCTTGCCGATCATGTCGACCAGCATCAGGTGGTTGTCGGTGCCGCCGGAGACGATGCGATAGCCGCGCTCGACGATCGTCTTCGCCATCGCCTGCGCGTTGCGCACCACCTGTTCCTGGTAACCCTTGAACTCCGGCTCCAGCGCCTCCCTGAACGCGACCGCCTTGGCGGCGATCACGTGCATCAGCGGCCCGCCCTGGATGCCGGGGAAGACGATGCTCTGCATCTTCTTGGCGATCTCGTCGAACTTCTCGCCCGCGCCCTCGCGGCTGGCGACGATGATCCCGCCGCGCGGCCCGCGCAGGGTCTTGTGCGTGGTCGAGGTGGCCACGTGCGCGTGCGGCAGCGGCGTCGGGTACGCATCCGCGGCGACCAGGCCGGCGACGTGCGCCATGTCCACGAACAGGTACGCGCCGACCTTGTCGGCGATCGCGCGGAAGCGCGCCCAGTCGATCCGGCGCGAATAGGCGGAAAAGCCGGCGACGACCATCTTCGGCTTGTGCTCGAGCGCCAGCTGCTCGACCACGTCGTAGTCGATCAGGCCCTGGTCGTCGACGCCGTACTGGACGGCATTGAACAGCTTGCCCGAGGCGTTGACCTTGGCGCCGTGGGTGAGGTGGCCGCCATGCGCCAGCGACATGCCGAGGATGGTGTCGCCCGGCTGCAGCAGCGCGAGGTAGACCGCCTGGTTGGCCTGCGAGCCCGAATGCGGCTGCACGTTCGCGTAGTCGGCGCCGAACAGCTGCTTGAGGCGGTCGATGGCCAGCTGTTCGGCCACGTCGACGTACTCGCAGCCGCCGTAGTAGCGCTTGCCCGGGTAACCCTCGGCGTACTTGTTGGTGAGCTGGCTGCCCTGCGCCTCCATCACCCGCGGGCTGCAGTAGTTCTCCGACGCGATCAGCTCGACGTGATCCTCCTGGCGGCGCGCCTCGTCGGCGATCGCCCAGGCCAGTTCGGGATCGTAGGTTTCGATACGGGCATCGCGCGCGAACATCGGGGCTCCGGGGTGCGGGGACCGGACGATTGTACCGTCCTGCCCGGGCGCCGCGGGACCGCGGACATGGAAAAGGCGCGCCTGGGGCGCGCCTCTCGGGTCCCGGGATCGCCGCCTCGCGGCGGCCCCGGGGACTCAGCGCAGGATCAGATCGGCGATCAGGCCGGTGGCGATGGCCACCAGCAGGTAATCGCCGTAATCGTCGCGCATCCAGTGGTAGCCGCGCGGCGGGTGGCGCAGCCCGTAGCCGCGGTAGTCGTGGACCACGTAGATCGGGCGCTGGTAGTGGTGCACGTAGCCGCCCCGGGCCCAGCGCGGCGGCCCCACGTAACGCACCGGCGGGTGGTAGTGGCGGACCACGGGACGGTGGTGGATCACCCGCACCGGAGGCCGGTGGTAGGCGTAATCGCGACGGTGATTGCGGCGGTCGTAACGATCGTCGCGCCGGTCGTGGCGGTAGTCGCGGCGATCGTGACGGTAGTCGCGGCGGGCCTCCCGGTGGTCGCGGCGGTGCTCGCGCCGGTCGTGGTCGCGATGGCCGTAACCGCGACGATCATTGTCGGCGAGCGCGGGCATGGCAGCCGTCGCCAGTGCCAGCATCAGGACGGCACCCCACGTGAGTTTCTGGTTCATGTCGTTTCTCCGGGCATCCGCGCCATCCGCACCCCGGTGGCGTGGATAGGACTATCGGCGGGCCAGCCTGAATCGCCGCTTCCTGCAACCGTTTGCACAAGCATGCCTTCCACGAATGTTTAACGCCCGCTCAGCCGCCGGGGGGCGGGGGGCGAACGGCTATAATCCCCCGATCCCGCGTCATCCCCGCCGGTCCGCGCTTCGCGCGGGTCATGGCCGCGTGCAATCCGGAGTTCCCCATGTCGTCGCAATACATCTACACCATGAACCGCGTGTCCAAGGTCGTGCCGCCCAAGCGGCAGATCATCAAGGACATCTCGCTGAGCTTCTTCCCCGGCGCCAAGATCGGCCTGCTGGGCCTGAACGGCGCCGGCAAGTCCACCGTGCTCAGGATCATGGCCGGCGTCGACCAGGACTTCGAGGGCGAAGCGCGGCCGCAGCCGGGCACCAAGGTCGGCTATCTGGAACAGGAGCCGCAGCTCGACCCCGCGATGACCGTCCGCGAGGCGGTCGAGGAAGGCGTGGGCGAGGTGCTGCGCGCGCAGGCGGAACTGGACCGGGTCTACGCCGCCTATGCCGAGGAAGGCGCCGATTTCGACGCCCTGGCCAAGGAGCAGGAGCGGCTCGAGGCGATCCTCGCCGCCGGCGACGCGCACACGCTCGAGAACCAGCTGGAAGTCGCCGCCGATGCGCTGCGCCTGCCGCCGTGGGACGCGGTGATCGGCAAGCTGTCGGGCGGCGAGAAACGCCGCGTCGCCCTGTGCCGCCTGCTCCTGCAGAAGCCGGACATGCTGCTGCTCGACGAGCCGACCAACCATCTCGACGCCGAATCGGTGGAATGGCTCGAGCAGTTCCTCGCCCGCTACACCGGCACCGTGGTCGCGGTGACCCACGACCGCTATTTCCTCGACAACGCCGCCGAGTGGATCCTCGAGCTCGACCGCGGCCGCGGCATCCCGTGGAAGGGCAACTACACCCAGTGGCTGACCCAGAAGGACGAGCGCCTCAAGCAGGAAGACAATCAGGAAAAGGCGCGCCAGAAGGCGATCCAGAAGGAACTGGAATGGTCGCGGCAGAACGCCAAGGGCGGCCGCTCCAAGGGCAAGGCGCGACTGGGGCGGCTGGAGGAGCTGCAGTCGGTCGACTACCAGAAGCGCAACGAGACCAACGAGATCTTCATCCCGCCGGGCGAGCGCCTGGGCAATTCGGTGATCGAGTTCAGGAACGTCAGCAAGCGCTTCGGCGACCGGCTGCTGATCGACGACCTGTCGATGATCGTGCCGCCCGGCGCGATCGTCGGCATCATCGGCCCCAACGGCGCCGGCAAGTCGACCCTGTTCAAGATGATCACCGGGCAGGAGAAGCCCGACTCGGGCCAGATCCTGATGGGCCCGACGGTGAAGCTGGCCTACGTCGACCAGAGCCGCGAGGCGCTGGAAGGCGACAAGACCGTGTTCGAGGAGGTCTCCGGCGGCCTAGACATCCTCAACATCAACGGCATCGAGATCCAGTCGCGCGCCTACATCGGCCGCTTCAACTTCAAGGGCCAGGACCAGCAGAAGCGCGTGGGCGCGCTGTCGGGCGGCGAGCGCGGGCGCCTGCACATGGCCAAGACCCTGCTGCAGGGTGGCAACGTGCTGCTGCTCGACGAACCGTCCAACGACCTCGACATCGAAACCCTGCGCGCGCTCGAAGACGCGCTGCTCGAATTCCCGGGCAACACCTTCGTGATCTCGCACGACCGCTGGTTCCTGGACCGCATCGCCACCCACATCCTCTCGTTCGAGGGCGACTCGCACGTGGAGTTCTTCCAGGGCAACTACCGCGAGTACGAAGAGGACAAGAAGCGGCGCATGGGCGACGACGCCGGCCCGAAGCGGCTGCGCTTCAAGGCGCTGAAGTGACCATCCGGGCTTGGGCCGGATGGTCATCCCGAGCACAGCGAGGGATCCCGTGATGGATCGCACGCCGGCCAAGCCCACGCAACCAGGTCGCGCCACGCCCCGGCGCGGCATCCACTGACTGTCCAGAGGTCCTGTCCAGCCGGTTCCCGACACCTGCCGCCGCGACCCGGATTACGCGTCTCCCGCACCGAGCCAGCACGATGACCATCGAACACGCATCCGAACTCGAAGGCCTGCAGCGCGCAGGGGCGCTGGTGGCATCGACCCTGGCCGCGATGCGTGCGGCGGCCGTTCCCGGCGTGCGCACGCGTGACCTGGATGTACTCGGTGCCGGGATGATGCGCGAGGCCGGCGCCCGCTCGGCACCGCAACTGACCTACGGCTTCCCCGGCGCGACCTGCATCAGCGTCAACGCCATCGTCGCCCACGGAATCCCCGACGACACGGCGCTGCGCGACGGCGACCTGGTGAACATCGACGTGTCGGCCGAACTCGACGGCTACTTCGCCGACACCGGCGCGAGCTTCGTGGTCGGCGAATCCTCCGCCCGACAGCGACGCCTGCTCGACGCCACGCGCGAGGCACGCGATGCGGCGATCGCGCAGCTGCGCGCCGGCGACCTGATCAACGGCATCGGCCGCACCGTGGAAACCATCGCCACCCGGCGCGGCCTGCGGGTCATCCGCAACCTGCAGAGCCATGGCGTCGGCCGCGCGCTGCACGAGGCGCCCGGCTCCATCCCCGGGCACTACGACGGACGCGACACCCGCCGGCTGCACGATGGCATGGTGATCACGGTCGAGCCCTTCCTGGCAACACACTGCAGCCGGGCCGACGAGGCCGACGATGGCTGGTCGCTGTACTGCAGGCGCGGTTTCGGCGCGCAGTTCGAGCACACCGTCGTGGTCACGTCCGGCACGCCCATCGTGGTGACCTGAATCCGACGCGGAGAACTGCCCATGCGTTTCGCCGACAAGCTCCGTGCCCGCTGGGACGAGGCCGACACCCTGCTCTGCGTCGGACTCGACCCGGATCCGGCGAAATTCCCCGAAGCCTTCGCCGCCAGCGAGCCCGACGACACCGCCGACGCGCTGTTCGCCTTTTGCCGCGACATCGTCGATGCGACCGCCGCTTACGCCTGCGCCTTCAAGCCGCAGATCGCCTATTTTTCCGCGCACAACGGCGGCGAGGCCGCGCTGCAGCGGCTGATCGCGCACATCAACGGTGCGCATCCGGACGTGCCGGTGATCCTCGACGCGAAGCGCGGAGACATCGGCAGCACCGCGAGCCAGTACGCGATCGAGGCCTTCGACCGCTACGGTGCCGACGCGGTCACGCTCAATCCCTACATGGGACGGGACTCGGCCGAGCCGTTCCTGCAGCGCAACGATCGCGGCTGCATCTTCCTGTGCCACACCTCCAATCCGGGCGCACGCGATTTCCAGGAGCTGCAGGTCGACGGCGTGCCGCTCTACCAGCGCATCGCGCGCACCATCGCGGCCGACTGGAACACCGATGGCAACTGCGCGCTGGTCGTCGGCGCCACCTACCCCGGCGAGCTGAAGGTGATCCGCGGCATCGTCGGCGACATGCCGCTGCTGATCCCGGGCGTCGGCGCCCAGGGCGGCGACGTTGAAGCGGTGGTGCGCAACGGCGCGGCCGCGGACGGCGCCGGGCTGATGATCAACTCCTCGCGCGGGATCCTCTACGCCTCTCCCGGCGCCGGCTACGCCGAGGCGGCCGCGGATGCGGCGAGATCGCTGCGCGACGCGATCAACCGGTTCCGCTGAAACAAGCCGCCCTGCCCGGCGTCACCGGGCGGCGGTTCGCATCATCGCGAACTGCAGCGGCGGAGGCGGCATTGCGCCGGGTCGGCCAGCCGGGAGGGGCGCTGCGCGCCGCATCGTTTCCACGCAAGCGGATGCCGGCCCGCGATCCGTCGCGGTCCTGGCGTCCATCACCGCTGGAGCGCATGGTTCAGGCGCGCGTCCATTGCCGCAGCGCGACGAGCGGAAAACGCAGCCAGATCGCGCACCACACCGCCGCGCGCATCTGCCACGACACCGCGTCCGCCTCGAACTTGCGGAAGTAGCGCCACAGGCCGCGATGCTTGTGCCATTCCACGAACAACGGTCGCGCGCGGCTCGACACCCCGCGCAGGTGCAGCACGCGCACGTCGTTGGCGACCGCGACCAGCGCGCCCGCCTCGCGTGCGCGGCGGCACAGGTCGAGGTCCTCGGCGTGCAGGCGATAACCGTCGTCGAAGCCGCCGATGCGCTCGAACAGCCGCCGCGGCATCAGCATCAACGCGCCGGACACCGCGTCCACCGCCTGCAGCGGCCGCAGGTCGTCGGGCGCCTGCGCCAGCTCGCGCGCCGACGGATCGTGCAGCATCGCGACGAAGGACGGCGCGCGGCGGCGCGCGGCGGCATCGCGGCGACCGTGTTCGTCGACCAGGTCGGCGCCGAGCAGGCAGTCGCCGTCGATCCGTTCGGCATGCGCCAGCAGCCGCGCCAGGGCGTCGGCCTCGAGCAGGCAGTCGGGATTGACGAAGGCCAGCCAGCGCGCGTCGCTGTCTCGCGCCCCCTGGTTGCAGGCGAACGAGAAGCCGGGATTGTCGGGATTGCCGATGAAGTGCAGGCGCGGATCGGCCGATGCGTGGCGCTGGACCGCCTCGAGCGTGCCGTCGCGCGAAGCGTTGTCCACGATCCGCACCTGGGTCACGCCCTGCGCCGCGCGCAGGCGTACGAGACAGTCGTCGATGGTTTCGATGCTCTGGTGGCTGACGACGATGGCTGCGATGCCGGAGGCCGCGGGCATCATGCGTCCTCCCCGCGCGCGCCTGCGTCGCCGTCGCCATCGCCGATGCCGGCTTCGGCATCGGTGCCTGCGGAACGCCGCGGCGATGCGAACAGGTCCTGCTGGCGCTCGGGGCCGTCGACCTGCGCGTACAGTCGCGCGAGCCGCTCGCGCGCTTCGCGCAGGGGATCGTGCATCAGCACCGTCGCCAGCCGCGCGTGCCAGGTCGGCCAGCGCGCGGCCAGGGCCTCCATGTCGCCTTCCGCCGCGCCGCCTTCGCCGCCGCGCGCCACGAATGCGGTCTCGCACAGCGCATTGCGCCAGCCCAGGCCGGACAGCCGCAGCGAGAGGTCGATCAGCGCGGCATACCAGGATCCATAGCTGGCCGCGTCCAGCCCGCCCGCCTTGCGCCGGGCGCTGCCGCGCAGCATGACCGCGTGCGCGACCGCGGCCGGCAGTTCGGGATGGATCGGCGGCATTGCCGCGCAGGCGCGCGCGAGCCGCGCCGGGTCGTCCGGCATCGGCGCGATCTCGCCGATCCGCGGCCAGGCCGCGACCTCGCCGGCGTTGCACCAGGGCGTGGCGCTGGCGATGGCCGCATCCCGCGCGAAGCAGGCGGCGAGCTGCGTCGCCCAGCCGGCGGTGGGCACCGCGTCGGGCGCGAGCACGATGACGTCGGCATCGCCGCAGGCGGCCAGCATCTGGTCGACGTGTTCGACCTCGCCCAGGCGACGCTGCCGGCGCGTGTAGTCGGCCTGCAACCGCGTGCTGGCGAGCCAGCGTTCGATCACGGCCAGCCCGCGCGGTCCGGCCTGGCCGTCGTCCGCCAGCCAGACGCGCGTGCCGGCGGGGGTACCCGCATCGAGCGCGGCGAGGCAGGCATCGAGTGCGTCGTCGTCGACGCCGACAGGCAGCAGCACGACCGGCAACTCAGCCACGCAGGTCCCCGGGCGCAGCCATGGGCGGGCCTCAGTCCCTCGCCCGGTGCAGCGGCTCCATGGCGCGGAAGCGGCGGCTGTACTCGTCGGTCAGCGTGCGCGTCTCTTCGACGTTGCGGATGATGGTCGGCGTCAGCAGGATGATGACTTCCGTTCGGGCGGTGCTCGAAGTCTGCCGCCCGAACAACCCGCCCAGCACGGGGATGCGGCTCAATCCCGGGAACCCCGCGGAGCCGCGGCCCACCTGGTCCCGGATCAGCCCGGCCAGCATCACCGTGTCGCCGCTGCGCACGGCGGCCTCGGTCTTCATCTTCCGGGTGTCGATGCGCACGTTGCCGTTCTCGTCCGCGGTCGCCTGGTCGCCCGGTGTACTCACTTCCTGGACGATGTCGAGGAACACCATGCCGTCGCTGGTGACGCGGGGCCGCACGTTCAGGATGGTGCCGGTTTCGAGGTACTGCACCGAGGTGAAGCTGTTGTCGCTGCCCAGGACCGGATTGACGCTGACGGTCGAAATCGGAATCCGGCTGCCGACGTTCAACGTGGCCTCGGCGTTGTTGCGGGTCATGATCGAAGGCGACTGCAGCACGCGCAGGTCGGTCACCTCGTCCAGCGCGCTGATGATCGCGGCCGCGTTGCGCCCCAGGAACGTCCACGACAGGCCGGGCCCGACGCCGCCGGTGGTCGAACCCGTCACGTTGCCCGCGATCGCACTCCAGGTCGTGCGCCCTTCCGCGGACGGCAGGCCGGCGTCGGTCACGGCACGCTCGAAGAACCAGTTCACGCCGTAGCGCAGGTCCCCTTCCAGCACCACCTCCGCGATCTGCGCCTCGATGTGCACCTGCAGCGGCATCACGTCGAGCCGCTCGACCACTTCGCGGATCGATTTCCAGGCCGAGGGCGTGCTGCGCACCAGCAACGCATTGGTTTCGTCGAGCGCGGACACGCCCACCCGGTCGCCCTCGACCTCCAGGGTGACGCCTCTGGCGCCGCCACGGTCCTGGCTCAGCGACAGCGAGCCGCCGCCGAACCCGTCGCTGTTGCCGGAACCACCGCCCATCGAACCCGTCGAATCCATGGTATCGCCGTCGACCTTGCCGTCGCTGCCGAACTCGCCTGCGCCGCTGCCGATCGAAGCCGGCGTCAGGCCCGGCATCAGCGAGCCGCCGGTGTCGTTGCCGCCGCGCCCGCTGCTGCCGCCGAAGACCTCGGCCAGTCTTTCGGCGAGGTCGCGCGCCTTGATGTACTTGAGTTCGTACGAATACAGGCGCATGCCGGCGCCGGCGCTGTCGATCCGCTCGAGCCAGTCGCCGATGTCGTCGAGGTAGTCGGGTTGCGAGGTGATCACCAGCACCGCGTTGGCGCCTTCCAGCGGCATGAAGCGGAACATGCCGGCGACCGGCGACTTGCTCTGCTCGCCGAACACCTTCTCCAGGTCCGCGACCACACGCGTGGCCTTGCCGGTCTGCAGCGGGAACACGCCCACCGACATGCCCGACAGCCAGTCGACGTCGAAGATCTCGATGGTGCGCAGGTAGTTCTCCAGCTCCACCCGCGAGCCGGAGACGGTGATCGTGTTGCGGCCGTTGTCGACCGCGACGATGGCGTTGGGCCGCGCGTAGGGCTTGAGCACCTTCTCCATCTCGGTCGCGGAGATGTAGCGCAGCGGCACCACCCGCACCTCGAATCCGCGCGCGGCGGCCGCGCCGCCGGTGCGCGGCGCGACGGTACCCGAGGGCAGGGCCGCGTCGGCCGGCACGATCTGGTACATGCCGCCGCTGTAGACCATGCGCGCGTTGTTGTCGGCCAGCGCACGCTCGAGCAGCACGTAGGCCTGGGCCGGGCTCACCGTGCGCGGCGTGGCCAGGGTGACCGTGCCCTGCACCCCGGGCGCGATGGTGTAGTTCTGGCCGAGCATGTCGCCGAGGATCGCCTTGACCACGGCGTGCAGCGGCTCGCCCTCGAAGTTGAACGAGGCCTCGCCGCTGCTGCCGCCGAGGTTGGGCGGCGCGGCCGCGGCGGCACCCTGGTTGAGCACCTGGCCGGTGCCGCGTCGGATCTGCGCGCGCGGGCCCTCCTCGTCCTCCAGGGTTTCCGTCTGGACGCCGTCAGGTCCGGCGTTGCCGGCCTGCACCGGCGGACGTTGCTGGCCCCGGGACATCGTCGGCGGCGGCATCGAGGCGCAGGCCGCGAGCAGGATGGCCAGGCAGGCCGCGATGGCGGATCGGCAGCGGGTTCGGGAAGTCATCGGCACAGTCTATTTGGTCTCGTTGGCTGGCTGGTTCGAACGCGCCGATTCTTCCTGGCGCAGCCGCGCGCGGCGCTCCTCGATGCGGCGCCGGATCATTTCCACCTGCTCCTGCGCAGCCTGCTGCTGGGCTGCGGCATCGGCGGCGCCCTCCGCGGACGCGCCCGGCCCCTGCGGGCCGCTCTGCTCGGGCGCCTGGGCGCCGCCGGTGGCGCGCGCCGGACCCGTCATGTCGGCGTCGGCGACCGCGGGCGCCGCCGGACCCGGCATGCCGGAAGCCTCGGCCGCCGGCGTCGCGAGCGCGGTCGGCGGCTGTCCGCCGACGCCGTCGAATACCCGCAGCTCCAGCGTCCGCTCGCCTTCCGGCCCGGCGAACACGGCCCGGCGCGCCTCCACCGACTGCAGCACCCACCCGGGCGCGGAGTCCGGGGCGCCACCCTGCTTGACCCGCACCGGGTCGCCGCCGTCGCCCGGCTGCAGGATCACCATCTGCAGATCCGGCGTCCGCAGCACGCTGGTGAGCATGTAGTCGAAATCGTTGCCCGCCTCGCCGGTCTCGCCCATCGGGTCGATCACGAACGGCTGCGGGCGACGGTTGTCGGTGAACAGCGGGCGAGCGGCGATGTCGCCGTATTGCGGGAGCGGGCCCAGCCGCTCGGCACCTGGCGAGCCCGGCGCAGGCAGCGTCTGGCGCAGCGACGGGTCGTCGTCGAGCCGGTCGATGCTGCCGCCCATGCCGAACATCGCCAGCACCCAGACGCAGAGCGCCCAGCCGGCGAGCGCGGCGTACAGCCAGGTGCGCGCGCCGGCATCCTCAGCGCGCATCGGTCGTTCCCGTCCCCGCCACCGGCTGCAGGTAGCCGGACAGGTCGAAGCTCGCGTCTACCCCGCCCCCGCTGCCCTGGTTGCCGCTGAACTGGTAGCGCTGGGCGAGGACGTTGAGGTTGTCGACGAACAGGCGCGGCGAACCGCTCTCCAGCGAGTGCAGCACCGCGGCGAGCTCCGGGTTGCCGCAGGTCAGGCGCACCTGCACGGTGGCGCGCGGGAAGCGCTCGGCGCGGGTGTCGTTCATCGGCTGGCGATTGCTGATCGCACAGCTGCGGTTGCCGGGGCTGGCCTGCAAGACCGCCTGCTCAAGGCGCTGCACCAGGGCGGACGTCGCCAGCTGCACGTTGGCCTCGGCCATGAAGCCCGGCGCGCTGCCCGCTGCGGCGCGGGCGGCGTCCAGGCGCTTGCGCACCTCCGGCGCCTGCGCCAGCTCCATGCGCGCGCGCAGGTCGCGTTCGCGCAAGGCCTCGATGCGGGCGTTGGTCTCGAGCAGCGGCACCGTCCACCATGGATGCACCAGCAGCAGGTAGGCGAGCGCCAGCAAGCCGGCGAGGATCGCCAGCGCCAGCCAGCGGTCGCGGCTAGCGGGCTCCGGCTGCATCCGCCGCCTCCGCTGTCGCGGTTCCGCCCCGCGCATCCGTCACCGCGGTCGACGCCGTCGTCAGCGTCGCGGTCAGGGTGAAACGGTCCATGCGCGTGCGCGGATCGGGTTGCAACGCGCCGGCCAGGGCCGGCGAGGTCCACAGCGGCGACCCCTGCAACCGGCCGACCAGCGCGGACGCCTCGTTGCTGAGCCCGATCAGCAGGACGCGATCGCCCTCGACCGAAAGCTTCTCGAGGTAGGTGCCGTCCGGCAGTCGCCGCGCCAGTTCGTCCATCACCTCGACCATGGTCGGCCTGCCCGCGCGCGTGGCCTGCAGGAACGCGCCGCCCTCGACCAGGTCGACCAGTTGCCGCTTCTGCAGCGACGCGGCCCGCGCCTGGCGGACCGCCTCGTCGACCTGTTGCGCGAACACCTCCGCGGCCGCCTCGCGGTTGGCCAGCATCTGCCACATCCCGGCGGACAGCGCCGCCGCCGCGACCAGCAGCATCACCGCATTGCGGCGACGCCAGGGATCGTCGCGCCGGCGCCGCTGCGCGCCGCCCATCAGGTTGACGCCGAGCGGTTCGCCGGTCGCGTCGGCGGCGTCCACGCCCACGAGCGTCGGCGCCAGCGGCCCGAGCCCCTCGAGCGCCGCATCCAGCCTCGCCTTCGGCACCACCACCAGTTCCGCTTCGAGCTGGTCGTCGCCGCGGTGGCCGAGCACGCGCGCGTCGTAGCTCACTTCGGCGGTGGTGAAGGGCGTCTGCCGGTCGATCTCGAAGCCGAGCACCTCGCGCAGCCGCTCGCCAGCCGCCGCAGGCAGGGTCAGCCGGCGGCGCAGCACCGCCGACGCCGGCAGCACCAGCCAGCGCGGCACCTCGGCCATGCGCGGGGACAACAACGCGGCCAGGGGATCGCCCTCGCCGGACGCGGGTTCCGGCATCGGCACGTCGGCCAGCAGGCGCACGCCCTCGCCGCGCCACAACGACAGTTCCAGGCCGGATCCGGAGCGGCGCAGCAGCAGCCGCTGCGGCGACAAGCCGAACAGGTCGCGCAGGCGCGCCGGCAGCCAGCTCGCGAGCGAGCGCGTCCACCAGGCGCGGAAGTCGCGCAGGCGCGGGCGCAGCGAACCCTCGACACGGCGGAAACCACCGCGCAGGCCCGACGACGCCGTTCCGGATTGTTCGACGACGGCCATCATCGCGGCGACGCGCCTTCCTCCCATCTCATGACGGTGAACGCCGACCCGGGCACGCCACTGGGCCCGAGCCGGACCACGGCACGCAGGACGGATTCGCGCCCGTCCCGGAGCCGTGCACGGCTGTCGATACTATACGTGCCGCTGCCTGCGCCCACGAACGAGGGATCGCCCGGCTGCGGGGGACGTTCACGATCGGCCAGCACCGGCTCGGCGTCGATCCCCATCGATGCCAGCACCGCCGAGGTCGCGAAGCGCGGATCGGGGATCGGCAGGCCACTGTGGATGGTCAGGTGCTCGACCAGGCGCGCATAGATGTCCGGGGTCATTCCCAGCACCTGCTCGACTTCGGCGACGGTCTCGAACGGCGCGTCCTTGGCCCCCCAGGGCAGTCCGGCGGCCGCGTACTGCGGATCCTCGGCGCCTCCCTGGGGCTGGGTCAGATCGTCGGAGTCGCGCCAGTCGACGATCGCGGCCGCCACCGCATCGGCCGGGTCCGGCTCGATCCCGACCGCGCGCATCAGCGACGCGAGGCTCGCCGCGTCGGCGGCATTGAGATCGAGCTTGCCCGACTCGTCGACGATGCGCACCTCCACTTCGGCATCCGCGAAGCGCCACGTGTAGGGGCGGCCATCGGGCAACCACTGCCGCAGCGGATCCGGATGCGACACCCGCGTCGTCGCGTACTCGAGTCCGGCGCGCGCGGCCTGCGCGGCGGCCAGACCGCTGCCGAGCGTGCGCGTCTGCAGGTATTCGATCTGCGCGGTCATCGCGAATGCGCCGATCAGCGCCGCCAGCAGCGCGGTCAGCCACAGCACCAGGATCAGCGCCGCGCCGCGCGTACGGGTGCGCAGGCCGCTCAAGGCACCATCCCGCCCATGCGCTGCGGCAGCATCACCACCAGCGGCGGCCAGGCGCCGCCGCTGCGGCTGGACAGCTCCACCGAGACCTGCAGCGGCAGGGTGTCGACCTGTTCCCAGCGATCGTCCCACTCGCCCAGGAGGCCATCCTCGCCGATGCCGCGATAGCGGAAGCGCGCCTCGACCAGGTCCGGCACCAGCGGTTCGGGCGGGCGCGCATTGCGGTCCTCGATCGTGCCGCCGGCGATGGCCATCGAGAACGAGACCGCGAGCAGGGGGCCTGCGTCGCCGTCGATCACCGCGACGTCGTGCAGGTGCGGGCCGCCGCGCCCGAGGTAATCGGGCAGATCGGCGACGAAGCGGATCCGGTCCGGTTCTCCGATGAAACGGACCATGCGGCCGCTGTCCTCCTCGATCGCGAACGCGATCGGCGTGGCCGACGACAGCCGCCGCCGCAGGAAGCCCTCGACCGCACGCATGCGCTCGGTGCGGTCGGCGAGCGCCTCTCCGCGATCGACCGTGGCCGTTGCCGCGCGCAGGGTGGCGAACCCCAGCGCGAGGCCCGCCGCAAGCAGCGTCGTCGCCAGCAGGATCTCGATCAGAGTGAATCCGCGCTGCCGTGCACTGACCGATTTCACGCCAGTGAGGCCGTCGCCGCGCTGCCGTGCACCAACCGGCTGCACGCCAATGATGCCGTCGCCACGGCTGATCCCAACGAATCGCCCGCCAACACCACCTTTCGGCACCCGTGCACTCATCGATCTACACCGCCTCACCCCGCCACCCCCGACGGATCCGGCTGCACCAGCCGCAGCGACTGCAGCTGCAGCGTTTCGCGCGGACCGCCCTCTCCCCAGGTCACCACCAGTTGCAACTGCAGCAACTGCGGCGCGAACGGATCGACCGGCTGCCCGGGAGGCCGCGCGCGATCGACGTATGGCGCCACGTCGAGGACCCAGCGGTAGCGGCCGCCCTCGAACTCGCCGTCGCGTCTCCCCGGCACCAGCACCTCGCCGACGCCCACCTCGTCGAGCAGCGACTGCGCATGCAGCGCCGCGCGCGCAACGTCCGCGGACCAGCGCACCTGGCGCACGCCGCCCGAAAGCGTCCCCAGCAGCAGTGTCAGCGCCAGACCGAGCACGGCGAACGCCACGATGATCTCGAGCAGGGTATAGCCCCGCTGGCGCATGCCCGCCGGCCGCCGGCCGTCGAAACGGGCGGCAGGACGCACACCGATTCGTCCCCTGTCGAAGCCGCCTCCGGGCGCAAGCTGCTCCACCCGCAATCGCAGCCCCGGCACCGGCGGTATCCGGCCGTCGACACGGCGCACGCCGGGCGCATGTCCGGCGACGACCGTTCCGCGCGGTGCACCGGGCGGCAGCGGACGCACACGGCATCGGCATGGAAGCGGCGGAATCTTCACCGCGCCACCTCGCCCCGACGCAGCGTGACCTCGCCCGTCAACCACGCGACATCGATGTTCCAGGCGGCGTCGCGCAGGCTCAGCTGCAGGCGACCTCCGGTCGAGGCACCGTCGCCGAAGAACACGATGGCGCCGACGCCTTCGGCCGGTTGCACCTCGCGCGCACCGGTGAAATGCACGATCAGCTGTTCCGGGAAGTCGCCGCCGCGTCCGTTCGCGCCCTGCCAGGCATGCGCCGCGGGATCCACGGTGAACCGCTGGGGCACTCCCGTCGCGATCGCATGCGCGCGTGCGAAGCGCAGCTGGGCGGTCAGTTCCTTGGCACTGGAACGCAGCGCCATGCGATCGAAGCCGCCGGTGAGCACACCGGCCGCCAGCAGGCCGGTGGCGGCGATCAGGGCCATCACCAGCAGCATCTCGAGCAGCGAGAAGCCAGCTTGCCGCGCGGCGATCCGGGCGCGCGCTGCGCGCGGCGTGCAGCGAAGCCACGGCCATCCCCGCGGGCGGCGAATGCTGTGCATGCTGCTGCCCGCCCCGGCAGGATCGTCGCTCAATCGTTGCGGATGTCGGCGTCGACGCTGTCGCCACCGGGCTTGCGGTCGGCGCCGTAACTGACGATGTCGAACGGCTGGCCGTCGCCCGGCGCCCGGTACTCGTAGACCGTGTTCCACGGATCCCTGAGCTCGGATTCCTTGGCGTACGGACCCAGCCAGCCGACGGCGCCGCCGGGCTGCACCACCAGCTGGTCCAGGGTCGCCGGCAGGGTGCCGGTGTCCATCTCGAACTGGTGGACCTTCTCGGCCAGCGTCTGCACCTGCGCCTCGGCCAGTCGAACCCTGGCGCGATCGCCGCCGCCGAGGATGCGCGTGGCCGCGAACGCCACGATCCCGCCGATCAGGACCACCACCAGGATGATCTCGATCAGACTGAATCCGCGCTGCCATGCGCTTACCGCCTTCATACCGGTGATGCCGTCGCCACGGCTGACACAAGTGAATCGCCTGCCGCTAACGCCCTCCGGCTGCCGTGCACCCACCGCGTTCCTGCCAGTAAGGCCGCCGCCGCGCCGCGCAGATCCAACCGCCGTGTCATCAATGAGGCCGTCGCCACGGCTGATACCAGCGAATCGCCCGCGCGAAAAACGATCCCGCCACCCATGCCCGCCAGCTGCCCCTCCCCTCGGCGTCCGACCACTCCCGCCCCGCACCTGCCACCGTCGATTCCGCATCGTCTCCGCCTCCAGTCCTGTGTCGTGCATCGCATCATCGCGCGCAGCGCATGAATCCTTCACCCGATCACGTTCGTCAGGTCGTAGATCGGCACCAGCACCGCCAGGATCACCACCATCACCACCAGTGCCAGCAGCATCGTGATCGCCGGCACCAGCGCCGCGAGCATGCGGTCGAGCGCCTGGCCGGTCTCCTGTTCGAACGTGTCGGCGGTCTTGAGCAGCATCGCATCGAGCGCGCCGGATTCCTCGCCCACCTGCACCATCTGCAGCGCCAGCCGCGGAAAACGCCTGCCCTTGCCCAGCGCTGCCGACAGCCCGACGCCGTTCTTGACCTCCTCCGCCGCGGCTTCGACATCGGCGGACAGGACCCGGTTCCCGACCACGGTCTTGCCGATGCCCAGCGCCGCCATCAGCGGCACGCCGTTCTTCAGCAGGGTGCCCAGGGTACGTGCGAGCCGCGCCGTCTCCAGCCGCGCCGCCATCGGCCCCACCAGCTTCTGCCGCAGCAGCCAGCCGTCGAAGCGGGTGCGGAACACCGGGTCGCGCAGGCGCCGGTCCAGCCACCACAGCGCCAGCGCCGGCACCACCAGCAGCAGGATCCACCAGTCGCGCACGAACAGGCCGAGCGCGAGCACGATCTTCGTGAACAGCGGCAGCGGCGCGTCGAGGCTTTCGTACATCGCTGCGAACTGCGGCACGACGTAGCCGAGCAGGAACATCAGCGACAGCGCCACCATCACCACCAGGATGGCCGGGTAGATCAGCGCGTTCACCACGCGGCCGCGCAGCGCACGACTGCGCTCGAGGTAGTCCGCCAGCCTCTGCAGGGTGTCCTCGAGGCTGCCGCCGGCCTCGCCGGCGCGCACCATGTTGATGTACAGCCGCGAGAACGTGCCGTGCTGGCGCTCGAGCGCGCTCGAAAGCGCGGTGCCTCCGCGCACCGCATCGCGGATCTCGAGGATGGTCCGCCTGGCGGCGGGCTCCTCGGGCAGCTCCAGCAGGATCGTCAATGCCCGGTCGAGCGGCTGCCCGGCGCCGAGCAGGGTGGCCAGTTGCTGGGTGAACTGCACCAGGCGCTGTCCGGCGAACGGCTTGGGCTTGAACATCGCTTTCCACGAGGCCACGCCCCCGCCTTCGCTGGCGAGCATCGCCTCCACCGGCAGGTGCCCGAGCTCCTGCAGGCGCAGCACCACCTCGCTGTCGCTCGCCGCTTCCATCTGCCCGTCGAGCATTTCGCCGCGCGTGTTCAGTGCCTTGTAGCGGTACAGGGGCATCGACGGCGGCCTACTCGCAGCGCACCTTGCCGTCGGCGACCGGCCGCGGGTCGCCCAGCGCGGACTCGTCACGCATCTTCCGTCACCCGCAGCACTTCCTCGATCGTGGTCACGCCGGCCAGCGCCTTGGCGATGCCGTCCTCGTACATGGTGCGCATGCCGTGCTTGCGCGCGAGCTGTTCGAGTTCGCCCATCCCGGCGTGTCGCATCACCGCGCGGCGCAGTTCGTCGTTCATGACCAGGAATTCCATGATCGTGGTGCGCCCGAGGTAACCGGTCGGCGCGACCGCCGAACCGCGCGCGCGGTACAGGAAGATCTCGCCCTGCGGCTGCAGCCGGCGCAGGCCGAACTTCTCGATCTCCTCGGGCGAGGCCGGGTACCGCTCGGCGTGGGTCGGCTCCAGCCGGCGCACCAGGCGCTGGGCGAGGATGCCGTTGACCGTGGAGGTCAGCAGGTAGTCCTCGACGCCCATGTCGAGCATGCGGGTGATGCCGCCGGCGGCGTTGTTCGTATGCAGCGTGCTGAGCACGAGGTGTCCGGTGAGCGCGGACTGGATCGCGATCTTCGCGGTCTCCAGGTCGCGCATCTCGCCGATCATGATGATGTCCGGGTCCTGGCGCACGATGCTGCGCAGCGCGTGGGCGAAGTCGAGCCCGATCTGCGGCTTGGCCTGGATCTGGTTGATGCCCTCGATCTGGTATTCGACCGGGTCCTCGACGGTGATGATCTTGACGTCGGGCGTGTTGAGCTTGCTCAGCGCGGTGTACAGGGTGGTGGTCTTGCCCGACCCGGTGGGCCCGGTAACCAGCAGGATGCCGTGCGGCTGCTCCAGCACGCGCTGGAATGCGGGGAGGAAATCGCCGGTGAAGCCCAGCCGCTCGAAATCGAACACCACCGTCTCGCGGTCGAGCAGGCGCATGACCACGCTCTCGCCGTGCGCGGTCGGCACCGTGCTCACGCGCAGGTCGAGCTCCTTGCCCTGGACGCGCAGCATGATGCGGCCGTCCTGCGGCAGGCGGCGCTCGGCGATGTTGAGCTTGGCCATGATCTTGACCCGGCTGATCACCGCCGCGGTGAGGTTCGACGGCGGGGATTCTCCGTCCTCGAGCACGCCGTCGATCCGGTAGCGCACCTTGAGCCGGTTCTCGAACGGCTCGATGTGGATATCCGAGGCGCGAAGCTCGACCGCACGCTGGATGACCAGGTTCACCAGCCGGATCACCGGCGCTTCGGAAGCCAGGTCGCGCAGGTGCTCGACGTCGTCCATGTCGCCGCCGCCCTCGCCGTCGGCGGTCTCGACGATCGCGCCCATCGCGCTGCGGCCCTGCCCGTGCCAGCGTTCGATCAGGTCGCCGATTTCCGAGCGCAGCCCGACCACCGGCTGCACCTCGCATCCGGTCGCCAGGCGCACCGCATCGAGCGCGTAGCCGTCGTGCGGATCCGCCATCAGCAGCGCCAGCCGCCCGCGGCTCTCGCCGATCGGGCACAGGTGGAACTGCTTGAGGAAGCGCACGCTCAGGGGCTGCGCGTCGGGCAGCAGTTCCGGCGGTTCCGGCGGCAGGTCCTTGGCGCCGACCAGTCGCAGCCCGAGCGCCCGCGAACAGGCTTCGGCATGGTCGCGTTCGGACACCAGGCCCAGCCGCGACAGCAACTGCAGGATCTCGCCCCCGGTTTCGTCCTGCAGGCGCCGCGCGCGCGCGAGGTCCACGTCCTTGAGCTGCTGTCGGGCGAGCAGCTCGGCCAGGATGCGGTCTTCGGCCGGCAGGGCCTCGGATTCGCTGGCGACCGGGTCGGGAATCGCGTTCACGGGGGGACATCCGTCGGGGGCCCCGACTTTACCAGCTTGGCCGGGAGCACCGCCCATCCCGCGGCGCCATCGGCGCGGGCCGCGGCCTGCGTCGGGCCCGGCCGAAAAAAAGCCCCGGACATGGCCGGGGCTTCAGGTTCACTCGGGAAGACGCGTCAGTTGTGGCGGGCGACCAGCCTCACGTTGCTGTACGCGCGGGTGCCGACCAGCTTGATGTAGTAGACGCCGGCCTGCGGGGCGTTGATGCGCACCGTCTCGTTGTTGCCCGGACGCGCGGAGCGGTACTGGGCGTCCTCTTCGGTCGGTTCCTCGTCCAGGCTCACAAGCAGGGTCACGTTGCCGCTGCCGCCGGTGGTGGTGATGCTGAGCGGACCCGATGCACCGGCCGGCACCTCGAGGCTGTACAGCGTCTCGCTGCCGGCCGTACCCGACAGGCCGGACATCGGCACGCGATTGACGATCGGCGTGGCGTCGGGCTCGCAATCCACCTCGCACGGCGGCTCGATCGCCTTGGCCACCGCGGCGGCGGCGTTGACGATGCCCGGGCCGATCGGTTGCGAAGCCGACGGCGCGACGGTGAACGGCGTCGCCGTGTCCTGCAGGATGTCGAGCACTTCGGCGGGGGTCAGCAGCGGCATCCCGGCGTCCAGCCGCGCGCCCTGCATCAGCGCCACCACGCCGGCCACGTGTGGCGCGGCCTGCGAGGTGCCCGCCGAGCCGCCGTAGCCACCGTTGGAGCCGTCCGGCGAGATCTCGTCGGCCGGCATCGGGGTGGTGTCGCTGGGGTTGACCGCCTGCCAGATGAAGCCGTCGTAGATCTGGGTGCCACCGCTGCCGTCATTGGCATACACGCCGCCACCCGGCGCGGAGATCTCGATCCCATCGCCGTAGTTGGAGTAGTACGCACGGCGGCTGGTCACGCCGTTCGAAGCGACCGTGACCACACCCGGGCAGTTGCCGGGCGAGTAGCCCGAGGTGTTCGCGCCCTGGTTGCCGGCCGCCACCACCACCACCGCGCCCAGCGCATTGGCCTGTGCGATGGCGTCGGCCTCGTAGGCGGTGCATTCGCCCGCACCGCCGAGGCTGAGGTTGATCACGTGCGCCGGGTTCTCGTTCATCGGCATGCCTTCCACCTCGCCACCGGCGGCCCAGACGATGGCGTCCGAGATGTCGGTGTCGTAGCCGCCGCAATGGCCGAGTACGCGGATCGGCAGGACATTGGCGTTGTAGGCGACGCCGGTCATGCCGACGCCGTTGTCGGTGGCCTGCGCGCCGGCGGTGCCGGCCACATGGGTGCCGTGCCAGGAGCTGTAGCGCTGCTGGCAGGTTTCCGCGCCGGGGTAGCCGATCGTCCAGTCGCCGAGGTCCCAGCCGCCGGGCACGCGGTCGTCGGTGTCGCGTCCGGAGACGAATGCATCGGTGATGAAGTCGTAGCCGGCATCGGCCATCGAGGTGTCGACGTCCGGATGCGCGGTGATGCCGGTGTCGAGCACGGCGATGGTGACGCCGTTGCCGTCGGCCAGGTCCCACGCCTCCGGGACGTTCGCGCCGCCGCGGTTGGGGCCGCCGTCGAAGGTCTCGGTGCCGTCCGGCGCAAGCATGTGCCACTGGTACTCGAGGAAATCCGGATCGTTCGGGATGTAGGCCGGCTGCACCCGCGGCGCACGCACCGCATCGCGCGCGATCTGGCGCAGGCGGTCCGGGCGCACCGAAACCACGTTCCTATCGGCCTTGAGCGAGCGCAGCAGGGCATCGGCCTCGACCCGGTCGAGGCTGCGCGAGACCTTGATCAGGTGCTGCCCGGTGGCCAGCTTGCGCAGGTGGGTGGCGCTCGCGGCGCGCCCCTTGGCCAGACCGGAGCGCGACAGCGCACGGGTCACGTTCGCCGCGGCGGCGCTGCGGTCGGTCTTTTCGCGCGTGCCGTCGCGGTATTCCACGACGAAGCGGTGGAACAGCTGCTGGTCGCCGAGGCTCGCCGACAGGGTGGAAGTGTCCGCGGCGAACTTCGCCTTCTTGCCCGCGGTGGCGCCGGTGGCGCCGATCGCGGCGATCACGGCGATGGCAAGGGTGCAGGGGAGGATGTTTCGCTTCTTCATGGAATGCCCTCTCTGGGAACGTGGGTCGACTCGCACATGGACGGCGCGACCGGAACATCGAGCGCGCCGCAATTACCGTCTGCTGCAATCACAAGCGGTTTGAACACGATCCCCGCGACCGACGGATGCGCAGTTTCGCGCGCCGCGGGGACCCTTTTCCGATGCGGACGGCAGCCAGGCGCCTGCCGTCCGCGTGGCACGTCACCAACCGAAGCCGGCGCCGACGCCCACCGAGTTCTCGTCGCCACTGAACGCGCCGCCGACGGTGATCGTCGCGCGGTCGCTGATCGCGCGCTGGTAGCCGAGCGACAGCGCGCTCTGCCCGCCCTGGAACCCGACGCCGACGCCCACCCGGTTCTGGGTGCGGATGCCCGCGGCGCTGGTGGCCATGTTGAGCATCGCCGCGCCCATCGCGCCCTGGCGGTCGATGCGACGATCCTGGTCGGTGAAACGCTGCTCCAACTGCGTCTGGTACGCGGAGAAGCTGTCGCTCCAGGCGTTGAAGCGCTGGTCGGTGTAGGCATTGGCGTCGGCCACGGCCTGGGTGGCGGTCGACTCGAGCTGGGCGACGTTCACCGCATCGGTGGCCTGGGTACCGGCCGCGACGTTGGTGACCTGGCGTTCGTTGCCGGCGCTGCCCACGGAGACGGTGTTGGCACGATCGGCCACCGAGCCCTGGCCCAGTGCGACCGAACCCGCCGCCGTCGCGCTGGCACCGTCGCCGATCGCGGTGGCGGTCGCCTGGGTCGCGGTTGCGCCCTGGCCGACGGCGACCGCGGTCGATCCTGCACCGGCCGCCTGTCCGCCACCGTCGCCGGACGCGAGTCCGCCACCGGTTCCGGTCTGCGCGCCCGTTTCCGCACCGCCGCTGTCGCCAAGGCGGCGACTGCCCGCCGAGGTGGCATTGGCGCTGGACGCGGTCGCCGACGACGAGCCCTCCAGCGCGGTCAGGCGACCGTCGATCAGGCTGATCTGCGCATCCACCGCGCCGAACGCATCGCCGACGCTGAAGTACGTGCTGCCCTGGATCATGAAAGCCGGCGCGGACAACGTGCCGAACGCAGTCACCTCCGATCCGCCCCCGATGATCTGCGCGGCGCTGTCGAGCGCGTCGTACATCTGGCCACCGGTGACCGCGTCGGTGCTGCCGAGCGCGACCTGGCCATCGGCGACATTGGTGATCTGGCGTTCGTTGCCTTCGCTTCCCACCGACACCGTATTCTCGCGGTCGGCCAGCGAGTCCTGTCCCAGCGCGACACTGTTTTCGGCCTCGGCGTAGGCCCCGGCCCCGAACGCGGACGAGAAGTCCGCGAGCGCGGTCGAGTTGCGGCCGATCGCAACGGCGGTGGTCCCTGCCGCGTTCGCGAATGCACCGATCGCAGTCGAGAAGACCCCGTTGGCGGCGGTGCCCGAGCCCACGGCCACGGCCGCGGAACCCCAGGCCGCACCGCCGCGGCCGACCACGACGGCACCATCGCCGACTGCAGTCGCGGAAGTGCCCAGTGCCACCGCATAGTCACCGCTTGCGGAGGCGTTGAAGCCCATGGCGGTCGACTGCGGTGCCAGTGCGAATGCGCCACTGCCGTAGGCCGAAGCGCCTTCGCCCACCGCCGTGGCCGACTCGCCCGAGGCCGTCGCGTACTCGCCCTCGACATACGCGCCGTTGTCGCTGTCCGCGCCACCGGATGCGGCGAAGTAGCGCGTGTGCTCGGTCGCCTGCTCCAGCTGGCCGACGGTCGCCGCGTCGCTGGCTGCGATGCCGTCGCCGACGTTGACGATCCGCCTTGTCGCCGGATGCGTACCGCCCGTGCCGTTGCCCACCGAGACCACGTTCGCTTCCGTCGCACGCGAACCCGCGCCCAGGGCCACGCTGCTCTCACCGTTGGCCCACGCGCTCAGGCCGACAGCCGTGGCGTTGACGCCGTCACCGTAGACGTAGGAGTCGCGCCCGATCGCGGTGCCGCCGGCCGCCGTTGCCCAGGCGAACTGGCCCACGGAGGTGGCATTGTCGGCCGTCGCCCGGGTCGAGCCGCCGATGGCGGTTGCGTTGAGGCCGGTCGCGTTGGCGCCGGTGCCGAAGGCGGCGCTGTTGTCGCCGCTTGCGGTCGACGTGTTCCCGACTGCGGTTGCGTTCAACCCGCTCGCGGTCGAGGAGATTCCGACCGCGGTGGTGCGGGTATTGCTCGCCGCCGCGCCGTAGCCGAGCGCTGTCGAGAAATCGCCGGTGGCTTCGGCGAACCCGCCCAGGCTGGTCGACGCCAGTCCGGAAGAGATGCTGCTGTAGCCGATCGCGGTGGCCTGCAACCCGTCGGCCGTGGCCGCCGCGCCGCTGGCGGTACTGAACGCACCGTTGGCCTGCGCGCCGGCGCCATACGCGCTCGCGCCCACTTCCGATGCCGTCGTGGTCTGGTCCAGCAGCACCTCG